>CAZLEO010000169.1:0-20714 GCA_964558555.1 uncultured Rickettsiales bacterium
GCCGGGGCTTCGGCCGGATGTGGGGCTGGAAGTTCTGGGGGTCGCTCGCCGACCCCGTCATCACGACCTTGATGCCCCCCTCGGCGTCATCTTCCGACCCCCACTCCGGGTGTCGCTGGACGATCTGCTCGTACAGGTCCACGCAGATGCGCCGGGACATGCACACGATCATGGCTTTGCCGTCCAGGATCTCCAGACGACGCTCCCAATGGGCCAGGAGGTCGTCAGCAACCAGGGAGATGCGCTCCCCAGTCCCGACCATGGCTTCCAGCCGGGCCCACTTGGTCTTGAGCTTGCCCTTGACCTGTTCCTCCTCGCCCTCAGTGATCTCCTCGAACTCCTCGTCCACGACGGGCTTCTTATCGTCTGGGAGGGCGATCTTCGCCAAGCGGGCTTCGTAGTAGATGGGGACGGTGGCCCCGTCCTCGACGGCCTGGGAGATGGTGTACGTGTCCACGTAGTCCCCGAACACGGCCGGGGTGCTCTTGTCGTCGAACTCGATCGGGGTTCCCGTGAACCCGATGAACGAGGCGTTGGGCAGTCCGTCCCGAAGGTTGCGGGCCATCCCGGTGGTCACTGCCCCGGACTCGGCGTCGATGCGGGTAGCGAACCCGTACTGCGACCTGTGGGCCTCGTCGGCAATGACCACGATGTTCCGGCGGTCGGACAGGACCGGGAAGGGCTGGTTGCGGCCCCGCTCCTCGTCGGTCAGGGACCACTTCTGCATCGTGGTGAAGATGACCCCGCCGCTGGCCCGTCGCAGGAGGGTCCGCAGATGTTCCCGGCTATCCGCCTGCTCAGGGTCGTGGATGATGTCCTTGGCCGCACAGAACTGGCTGAACAGCTGACCGTCGAGGTCGTTGCGGTCGGTGACGATCACCAGGGTCGGGTTCTCCAAGGCCGGGTGAACGATGAGTTTCCCGGCGAAGAAGACCATCGAGATGGACTTGCCGGACCCCTGGGTGTGCCACACGACCCCGATGCGCTTGTCCCCGTCGGGTCGAGAGGCCCGGACAGCAGCCTCCACCGCCTTGTTGGCAGCGTGGAACTGGTGGTAGCCGGCGATCTTCTTGACCGGGCCCTCCTCGGTCTCCCACAGGACGAAGTGCCGGATGTAGTCCAGAAGCCGCCGCTGCTCGAACAGACCCTCCAGGACCACCTGGAGCTTCGGGATGGCATCCGGGGCCAACTCCGTGCCGTCTACGGTCCTCCAGGGAAGGAACCATTCCGGTCCGGCCGTCAGACTCCCGACCTTCGCCGCTACGCCGTCAGACACGACCATCAACTCGTTGGTGTTGAACAGGGATGGGATGTCGTGCTTGTAGGTCTGTAGCTGGTTCCAGGCGCCCTTGAGGGTGGCGGACTCGTCCTCGGGGTTCTTCAACTCCACGACCCCGATTGGCAGGCCGTTGAGGTAGATGACCAGGTCAGGGCGCCGGGTCCCCTTGCCCTCGTTGATGGACAGCTGGTTGACCACGAGCCAGTCGTTGTTCGACGGGTCCTGGAAGTCTACGAGCCAGCCGATGTCCCCCCGGGTCTGACCATCCTTCCGCACCTGGACGCCGACCCCCTCGGTGAGCAGCTTCTGGAAGGCGTGGTTGTTCTCCTCCAACGCCGGGCTGTCGAGGCGGAGGACCCGTCGGGCAACCTCATCCAGGGCGTCCGCTGGGAGGTGGGGATTGATGCGGGTCAGGGAGTCCCGGAACCGCCCCTCCAGTATCACGTCCTTCCAGGCTTGCCGTTCCGGAGCGGGCCCGTCCGGGGCAATCTCGGAGCCGTGGACGTAGCTGTAGCCCAGGGCCTTGAGCCACTGGATGGCGGCTTCCTCGACCTCGGACTCGTAGAGGGTCACGGGGCGTCCTCGTTGGCTGGTGGTGTCCACTCGGAAGCGTCGAGAGCCCGAATCCGGTGCCGGAACACCCGGTCGAAAGCATCCATCCTTTCGAGCAACCAGTTGATGAGACGTTTGCGGTCCTTGGGCTTGGACAGGTTGCCCTCCTCACGGCACTCGATGCTGCATTCCTTCCTTCCCTGCTTCTCCTGCCAGTCCACCGAGAAACCGAGTTCCGATTCGATGGCCTCTCGGTCATCCAGTAAAAGGTGGAAGTGGGCCACGGCATCGGCGTCGAACATGGTCAGGCGCACCGCAACCCAGTCGCTCATGACGGCTACCGTCGGGGACAACCCGAACCCGGTACGTCCGACGCCGTAACCGACCCAGGGGGCACGCTGGGGCTTGGGGACCTTCCACGAGCTACCCGTCTCGTCGATTGCGGTGCCGAAGTCGGTCCAGAACGCCACCTGCTTCTCCTGGGCCGGTGTCATCTTGCCGCCCCCGATGCTGATCTCGGTGACCATCTTGGACCAGTCGTTGGGCTTGGCGATGATGTTGAACTTCGGGGCTGGGTCGGAGTCCCCGATGCGCCACAACTCGATCTCCAGGCCAAAGAAGTTGAAGTCGTCGTGGCTGATGCGGTTGAGCCAATCTATGGCCGCCCGGTGCTCCTCTGTGAACTTCCGGGCGATCCAGACCACCAACACCGTGTCGAGCCCGGCGGCGTAGGTGAACAGCTGCCCCAGGTGGGTGTGGTCGGTTCGCTCAAGCTGGTTCTCGATTAGGACGAGGTGGTTGCTGGCCGTGTCCCGGCAGAGGATGTCCGCCCGGTACGGTCCGACCGGAGCCTCCTGTTGTTGGACCTCCAGTTCGATGCCGATGGTGTCCCCCAGCAGCTTGATGTTCTCCTCCTGGGCCAGCCAAGGCGTGAAGTCCGTGTCCTCTCGCCCCCAGCACTCCCGGATGTCCTCGATGCGCTCCAGACGGTTGAGGTTCATCTTGGTGGTCATAGAGCGGCCTCCACGGCTTCCTCGGCCTCGGGGACCCGAATCTCGCCCGAGATGAGCTTGGGGAGCAGGGTGTCTCGCAGGTCGGCGAGGGTTTGATTCTGTTCCGTATTGGCGTGGATCTTTCCAAACATGGGGCCGAGCCTCAATGAGGCGGCAAGCTGAGTATCTTCTGAAGGAACAAGCGTACGGACCTTCCTCAACTCGCTCTGCCGAATTCCCCGTACTGTGGTGCCCGTCGCCCGTCCCCGCATGTCCGCTTGTGCGGTGCCGTTCTTGAGCCACAAGAACAAGAACTCTGGGGAGACGATGCAACCACCTGGTCGAACTGCGTACAGGCGCTGACTCAGACAATATGGTCGGTCATCCGGGAGCAGTAGAACCTCCCCGAGAGGGGCTTCCGAAGTCAGTAGGATGTCCCCCTTGCGGAGCGGGTCTTTCATCCACCGACGGTACATGTCTCTGTCCACAAATCGAATGGTGTCACGTCTCACCCAATGCCCCATCTTGACGTGCTTTGCTGAGACTGCGGGGTAGCCCGTTTGCGACCAATCGCCTCCCATCTTTTTCGGAGTCTTGCCTCTGTGGTCGATGATCAGGTCGGTAGCATCCTCCAATTTCACCCAATCCCACCCCCTCGGAATCGGCCCCAGTTCGCTATCCACAAAGTCGTCGGGGTCGTGCCCGTCGAAGTCGATGAACCAGGACTTGAACACGGCCTGGGCCATCTCCTCCAGGGTCTGGTTCATCTGCCGGTTCAACTCGATTTTGTCGTCCAGGGCCCCGAGGACGGCGGCGATGCGGCGCTGCTCGGGGAGGGGTGGCATCGACACGCAAAGACGCTCGAAATCAGACTTCTTGAGAATCGGGGTACGAGATCCCCCCGCTCCGAGCCGGAAAATCTCTTCACGGCGTGCCGTCAATGCATAGTAGAGGAAAAGGCGCTCAACCTTGGTTGGGTCCGTGATGACCGTGTTGATCTGCTGGTTGGTCACGGTCGGACGATTGATGAGGACCGATTTGCCCATCTTCCATCCGATGCAGGACACCCCGACACCATGCGGAATGACTACTCGATGGAGAGCGTCTCGACCTTCTTCCGACACGTATCGGGCAGTGACCTCGATAATCCTGCGTCCGTCCATGTCGCTGGGGGTCAGGAAGGGGATCTTGGTTCCCCAGTGATGGGGGTTCGCCTTGGAGGGTGTTCGACCCGTCACGACTCTTCCGAGTTCGAGCAGAGCCACATCTCTCCACTCAGACCTCAAACCCAAGCCCCCCCCAACGCCGACTGGATCTGCTCGTCTAGCTCGGCCCCCCGCTCCATCTGCTCCCCCAGCTCCCCGACCAGCCGCTCCATCTTCTGCTCGAACGGCTCTCCGTCGTCCTCGACCTCCTCGGCCCCGACGTACCGCCCCGGGGTCAGGACGCAGTCGTGGGACTGAATCTCCTCCAGCGTGGCGGACTTGCAGAAGCCCGGCACGTCTTTGTACTCGCCGCCCTTGTTCCTCCAGACGTGGTACGTGCCCGCCACCCGTTGGATGTCCTCGGGGTCGAACACCCGGTGGACCCGGTCCTCCATCCGACCCAGCTTCCGGGCGTCGATGAACAGGGTCTCCTCATGCCGCTCTCGGTGTCCGTTCCCCGCTTTGTTTCGGGTTAGGAACCACAGGCAAACCGGGATCTGCGTGGCGTAGAAAAGCTGCCCAGGCATAGCCACGATGCAGTCCACGAGGTCCCCCTCGACCAGCTTCCGGCGGATCTCCCCCTCGCCCGACTGCATCGATGACATTGACCCGTTGGCCAACACAAACCCGGCCATCCCATTCGGCGCAAGGTGATGGACGAAGAGCTGGACCCAGGCGAAGTTGGCGTTCCCCTTCGGCGGGACCCCGTACTTCCAGCGGACATCGTCAACCAACCGCTCCCCGCCCCAGACCGAGATATTGAACGGGGGGTTGGCCAGGATGAAGTCGGCCCGAAGGTCGGGGTGAAGGTCCTCGTGGAAGGAGTTGGCGTGCTTGCCCCCCAGGTCGGACTCGATACCCCGGATGGCCAGGTTCATCTTGGCCAGGCGCCATGTCGTAGCGTTGCTCTCCTGTCCGTAGACGCTGAGGTCGTAGCGACGGCCGGAGTGGGCTTCGATGAACTTGAGGGACTGGACGAACATCCCCCCTGACCCACAGCAGGGGTCGTACACCCGGCCCTTGTAGGGCTCCAGCATCTCCACGAGGACCCGGACCACCGAGGTCGGCGTGTAGAACTCACCACCGCCTTTTCCCTCAGCCGAGGCGAAACGGGCCAGGAAGTACTCGTAGACCCGCCCCAGGGTGTCCTTTGCTTGGTCAGCCCGGGTTCCGAGGCCGATGCCGGAGATCAGGTCGATGACCTGTCCTAGGGACCGCTTGTCGAGGTTCGGCCGGGCGTAGATTTTCGGGAGGACCCCCTTGAGTTTCGGATTCTCCCGCTCGATGGCGTCCATGGCAGCGTCCACCATCTTGCCGATGGTCGGCTGCTTGGCGTTCGCCCGCAGGTAGGGCCACCGGGCCTCGGCCGGGACCCAGAAGATGTTCTCGGCGGTGTACTCGTCCCGGTCTTCCTGGAGGTCGGCTATCTCCTGTTGCTGCTGCTCAGCACCTTCGACGTAGTACTCGGTGCTTGGGTCCTTCACGAGCGTCGTGAGGATGGCTCGCCGCTCCTCGAAGGCGTCGGAGATGTACTTGAGGAACAGGAGGCCGAGCACGACGTGCTTGTACTCGGCCGGGTCCATGTTGTTGCGGAGGAGGTCGGCAGCGTCCCACAGTTTCGACTCGAACCCGAGGGTGGTGCCGTTGTCGGCCTTGGCGGCCTTGGCCTTCGCCTTGCGACCCCGTTTCGCCTTCGGCTTCGGGTAGGGCTTGGGTTCCTGGGTCGTTGAGTCTGGAGCATCGTCCCCCAGGGCCTCCTGGAGCATCCGCTCCTGCTCGGCGGTGGGCTGAGCTTGACCCCGTTCCCACTGGGAGACCGTGCCCTGGGTGACCCCGATCAAGGCGCCAACCTTGGTCTGGTTCAGGCCGGCTTCCTTCCGGGCCGCTTTCAACCACTGTCCGAACGTCGGCATCTTGCTCCTCGAATCGTCCAACTCAGCTGTCCCGCTTCGACGGGGTCACAGCCCCCTGCTCCCGGACCCACTGCATCAGGATTTCCCGCTCTACACGCCACTGGCCCCGGAACTTCACAGCACCGGCAAGTTGGCCCCCTTGAGCCATCTTGTACGCCGACCGTTCCGAGACCCGAAGGAGTCGAGCGACCTCCGGGATCGTGAGAAACGTCTCCTCTGGCGGCGTGCGAGATTTTCCAGTCTTTTCCACCATGGGGGGAGCCTATCGGCTCGGCGTTGAGGGCTCAACTCCTACCGGGAAATCGGGGGGAGTTTCGGGGTCCATGGTCGCCAAGGTCTTAGTCGGCCATCCCCGGGAGTAGTCCGGGAAGCGCACCAATCCAGCTGCGTCCATGGAGCCCCGTGATGGCCCTCATCATCGGCCCGATCACCGACCCCGACCTCACCCCAGAGCAGGCCGTCGTGCAGGCGGCACAGGCCATCCGGCAGCCCCTAACTCCGGAGCACATCCGGGTGACCCCGGTGGCCCCCCCGCCGGGCATCGGCGGACCCGTCTGGCGGTGGGTGCTGGTGGAGGGTGCACCGCAGGTTCTGGACACGGAGGTCACCGTCTACCCGGGGGCCGAGGAACACGGCCATTGGAGGCCCACGCACCACCAAGCCCCCGCCGAGATTCGGGGCGGACTAGTGGTGGCCAGCGAGCACGGCTGGGTGGTGGTGGCCGTCCATCAAGGTGACGAGGATGAGGACCTTACTGAGCTGGCCGATCAAGCCCTTGCCCACGTGGCCGCTCTGTTCGAGAGCGAATAGATCCTGGAGAAACCGATGACCGACCCGAACACGCCCCAGCCCTTCAAGAACGACGCCGACTACCTCGACCTGGTGTTCGAACTCCTCACGCTCAGGGCCCGACGCATCGGCGCCCGGCGTCGGCTGCAGGAGCCCCCCCGCCTCCCTGGATTTGATCACCGCACGGTGGGTCAGAGGGAGACGGTGGAGGACGAAGAGGTGCGCAGGGTGAGGGAACGCCTGCTCGCCTCCGAAAAGGACACTCAGGAGCACCTGGACGCCAGGGTTCGGGCCCACCGAGCCGACAGTTCGAGAGCGCCCCTGGGCATCGACGTGATCACCGAGGAAGCTGGCCTCACCGAAGACGAACGGACAGTCCTGCTGGCCATCACAGCACTGGCTGTCTCCGGTGAGATTGGCGAACGGATCACCGAGGGGCTGGGGGCCGGTCCGTTCAGCCGCTTCGAGGTCGAATCCGCCATCCTCCTCCTTGATCCGAAGTGCGTTGCCGACTGGCTCAAGTACCGCCGCTACTTCCATCGCTCAGCGCCCCTCCTGAAGCACAAGCTGGTGGTCGTCGAGTACCCCAGCATCCACGCAGGAGACATCCTCCAGGCTTCGGTCGAGGTCACGTCCAGGGCCTTCTCCGTGATCACCGGCACCCCGCTGGAGGACGAAGGACACGAGGACCCCGACGACAACACAGACGCCGACCGGCGCTGAGGGATCCACATGCGCTTCACCATCACGCACCCCACCGACACGACCCTGCGGGCCGTCTACGGCTGGGACCATGCGCTCGGATTCTGGATAGATGTTCGTCGCCGAGGCCGACTCCAGGAGGCTCGTGATGCCCTGCGGGAAGCAGGGGGTGTGACCTCGGTTGGGGACATCCTTGCCACCTTGGTCGCCCACAGCTTCCTGGACGAGGACAACGTCCACGAGGCCATGTCCATGCTGGCGCATGTGGACGCCACCGACATCGAGGACCCGGACGAGCGCCGGGCCGCCGAGGTGATCGAACGGCTCCGACGGGCGGGAGCGGAGTAAACACATGACGACGCTCGCTATCTCCCGTCAGACCACCATCGACTGCCTCGACGAGGCCATCAGTTCCTTGATGGCTCTGAGGGTCGTTCTCGGCGGCATCCCGGGCGACGCCCCGTTCAGCGCCAGCGATAGGGCTCTGGCGGCCGATGAGGGCTTCCAGCAGGCCAAGCTGGACGCCCAGCGGGCCTGGCGGCGGATCATCGAGGAGGTCGGCTGCTCACGGGTCTGCCTGGACGCCGAGGCGGCCACCAATCACATGGCAGCCGAGGCGTGCAGGGTCGGCTGGCAACTGGCCATGGTCGTCGTGGCTGGGGGGCTGGAGGAGCGGGGAGGCGGTGCTGAGGCGCCGGGAAGCTCCCGGTGACCGACGGGGGCTACTTGGCCACGTCCTTGGCCAATCGAACCACCAGGTCCCGTCGCTCTTCGTCCAGGCCCCGGTACAGCTGCACAAGCTCAGCCTCCCCTGGGATTCGGTCCACCTGCGGCAAGGGTCGAGCCACGTCCAAGAGGTCTCCGAGACCGACCTCCAGGGCATCGGCGATTCGGGCCAACGTCGAGAGCGACAAGGCACGAGCCCCGTTTTCGAGCCGGGACAGCGAGATCGCCTGGAGGCCGATGGCCTCCGCCAGACGTTCCTGGGTCCAACCTTGCTCACGGCGGATCTGCCCGACCCTCTGTCCGACGGCAAGAAGTAGTTCCTGGTCCCGGCTTCTCGGCATGGCGTCCTCCACAGGAGCCTGCCGGGATGTGGACGGGAGGAGAATGAACAGACAGGTTGGGTGATAGACTAGACCTTTCCGGATAACCGACGATTGAATGCGACGACGGTTCCGAATCAGGCCGACGGGGAGGATGACCATGAACCAGAGACCTTCGTCCCGGCACCGGCCTGAACCTATGGTTGCCCCCTCCCGACCGTGGGTCCCGTTGTTCGCCATCGTGCTGCTGGCGGCTCCCACCACGGCCCTCGCATCGCCCAGCGGCCGAGTCGTAGTTGACCTCGTCGAGTCCGGCGACGCCGAGGCCACGATGACGCTCTTGCAGAGGTCCTTCGGCGAGGGATTCGATGCCGATGTGGTCGCCCTGGAGAAGCTGATCGAGGTCGGCGACTGGCCCTGGGTGAAGGCTTCAACTGCACGACTGGAGCCCTGCACGGCAGAACCGACCACAGCAACTGACATCGAGGCGGCTCTCGCCAAGGCTGAGGAGATGATCACGGGCCTGGAGTACGGGGGCGCCCTGACGGAACTCGACCTGCTGGCCGCCAGCTTGTGTGCCAGCACGGAACCGATACGCCAGGAGGTCACCCATCGAATCCCGTACCTCCAGGGACTCATCCACTTCTACGACGGTGACGAGGACCAGGCCCGTGACGCCTTCCGTCGGGCCGGTGAGATGGCCAGCGACCTGGAGTGGGACACGTCCTATTCGCCCGAGCCCCAGCAGCTGTTCCTTCTTGGTGTCGGGGACGCTGTCCAGGTATCCCCGTCGAGGTCGCTCTTCCCCCAGGAGGGGCGACCCGACCAGGTGTTCGTGGACGGTCACGAGGTCGAACCCGACATCACCGAGCTGGCGGTCAGGGGGCAACGACACCTGGTTCAGCTCGGCCCCACCGATGGCCCGCTCACGGGCGTTCTACTATCGATAGACACCCCCGGTGAGATCCCCCTGTTCGGCCCCGACAGCTTCCGTGGGGCCCTACTGGAGACCCCCGAGACCGACCTCGGGGCCCATGCCTTCGCTATCGTCCACCAGGTCGCCGCCGAGCAGGGTTTCTCCGAGGTGATGTTGCTCAACGATCCGAAGTGGAACTCCACCTGGTGGACCTCGACCGACGACCCGGAGTGGAAGCAGACCTCTCTGAAGGCCGGAGTCGTCCTCCAGAAGGCCCGACGCCACCGGACGGCCGGTGGGGTCCTGATGGGGTCCGGTGGGGCCCTGATAGCCGCAGGGGCCGTCCTGGCTGTCGCCGAGTTCACGGCGATGGGGGACATGAGGCCGGAGATGGAGACCTACTCTTCAACCTACGACTTCAACATCGACGAGTACGACACCCGCCAACGGGTGGCGGGCCTGGGGATCGGTCTGGCAGCCGTCGGCGCCGCCGCCATGACCACAGGCATCATCCTGCTCTCCAAGGGCGAGGCCATCCAGGCCGAGACCGGGGTTGACCCTCGACTGGCCTTCATGGCGACGCCCGAGGGGGCCTGGTTCGGTGTTGGAGGGAGGTTCTGATGCACGCCCACACGAACTTCCCGCTCATCCCCTTGGCCGCCCTGTCACTGCTCCTGGGGTGCCCGGTCGAACGCCCCGACGAGACCCGAGATGACCCCAGACACGATTGGGATGGTGACGGCTACTGCGAAACCGCCCCCTGTGTGGAGGACGCCCAGGGGGGCGACTGCAACGACGACGACCCCACCATCCATCCCGGCGCCGACGAAGGTTGCGATGGTGAAGACACCGACTGCGACGGCGCCCTGGGCTCGACCGAGATAGACGGGGACGGGGACGGACACATGGTCTGCCAGGGGGACTGCAACGATGAGGATTCGGCCGTCCATCCCGGGGCCGACGAGCAGTGCAACGGACACGACGACGACTGTGACGGATCTCCCTACTCCGACGAGGTCGATGACGATGGCGACGGGGTGATGGCTTGTGAGGACGACTGCAACGACGGGGACGCCGACATTTATCCAGGAGCAGATGAGGTCTGCAACGGGGAGGACGACAACTGCGACGGGGACGTTGACGAGGGCCACGACGACGACGGGGACGGGTTCACGATCTGTGGGGCAGATGGGGAACTCGGCACCGAGGACGATGACTGTGACGACGGGGACGCCAACATCCACGAGGTCTGCTTGTTCCTCGTGCCGAGTGGCACCTTCACCATGGGCAGCCCGACAACCGAAGTGGGTCATCAAGCAGGCGAGGACCTGCACGAGGTCGAGTTGACCCACGCCTTCTACGTCGGTGTCACGGAGGTCACCCAGTCCGAGTTCGAGGCCATCATGGGATGGAATCCCAGCGACTGCGGATACGGGTGTGGGGACGATTACCCGGTCCAGCAGATCAGCTGGTACGACGCCGTGGCGTTCGCCAACGAGGTGTCTGCTGTATGGGGCCTGGAGCCCTGCTACTCGGTGTTCGATGTCGTGTGCGAGGACGGCACCGTCGTCGGGGTGGACTACATGACCTGCATGAACGGTTCCCAGGCGGGCATCGATAGCGCCGAGGTCGCCCTCAACGAAAGCGCCACGCCCTACGAGTGCGACGGTTTCCGATTGCTGACCGAAGCCGAGTGGGAGTACGCCGCTCGGGCTGGTGAAACGGCAGCGTTCCACAACGGGGGGAACCTGCTCGATGGGGACGAGGAGGATTGCACCGGCAACCTTCTCCTGGACGACAGCTCCTACCTGGACAGCATGGCCTGGTACTGCGGCAACGACACCGGAAGCTCGGAGCCCGTAGGAAGACTCGAACCGAACAGCTGGGGCCTGTTCGACATGAGCGGAAACGTGTGGGAGTGGACCTGGGACTGGTGGGGGGACTACGAGGGCGACGCCATCGATCCGACGGGCCCGGAATCGGGTTCCCACCGGGTCTACCGGGGCGGTTCCTGGGACAACGTGCCCGAGATCGTGCGTAGCGCCAACCACCACAACAGCAACGACCCCGACTTCGACGACCCCAGGGTTGGCCTCCGTCTAGCTCGGACGAGTCCTCAGTGAAGCCCGGTCGATCTTCTTGGTCGGCGGAAAACCGTCCCGCTCCCGCTCGAACATCTCGTTGAGTTCGACCACCGCCATCTTGACCAGGCCGTAGACCATCCCCGGAAGGGCCGCCCGCACCTCCGGCTCGGGGTGTTCAGCCATCTGTCCCATCACCTCCAGGTACTCCCTCCCCAGGTCCTCCAAGCGCTGCTCCGGGTCGTGGTCCACGACGACGATGTCGAGGCCCAGGTACTCGGCGAGGCCCCGGACCGCCGCCTGGGCCAGCTGCCCGTCAACGTCGAACTCCCGGATGTAGGCGGCGATCGGCATGAGGCGGCGAGCGAGTTCCTGGTGGGGGTGGGGCGTGGGCATCGGGGGCCTCCTACTTCCTGGAGGGGATAGGATGTCCAACGGCCCACGTCTGGCGTTGGGTGCAGGTTGAGCACTCAGAGATGATCCCGGTCGTCAAGCCTCTTTCAAGGAACCGCCACCTTTGACAAGATGCTTCGGTGTGCGGGCGTGGCGAGGTTGGGGCCTACTTGGGGACTGGGGACCTGACGGCAGCCAATGCAGACTCGAAAGAGGAGGCAAGAGATGAAGCTTCACAGCGCCATGAACGGGAACAGACTGGCCATTCTGATCATCATTGTGACCGTATCCAACGGGCTGGGCTGCAACCGCTACTGGGTGAATCCGGATGGGTTGGATTCCTACGACAAGGACAGCTACGAGTGCAAGATGGAGACCTCCTTCGTGAGGCATTCGGGCAGTTCATCAGCAACTGCGGATAGCGAGGACTACAGAAGCAGTGCTTCGTACAACACCTCTCTGGATTACGACCCGGATCTTTATGAGTCCTGCATGAACGCACGAGGATACCGGCTCGTGTCGGAGCGTGAACGCCGGGCATCGAGGGAAGAAGGATCTTCCGCTGGAAGGGGGGAACGAAGCAGGGGTAAAAGCACTGGGATTGGCTGGCAGCCGGGCGACGAGATTGAGACAAGGGAGGATGCCCAGAAAGCGCAAGAATACCTGAATTCCCTCGACAGGAAGCGGCAAAAACGGGCCACGGTCCCCCGTCAGTTCGAGCAGTTCTGTGACGTGTTCGGGATTGACGGCAGCACTTCAGCCCAGCAGACAATCTCAACGATTAGGCACACACCAGGCGTTCACGGTCTGAGTGTTTCGGATATTGGCGAAGGTGAACTCGATGATGTTGCTCACACATGGAGAACTTTTGGTTTCCATGTGTATTTCGCCTCAAATGGCGACGAGAAGCCGAAATTGACTGTGGGCTACAGACAATCGGATTTCGAAGGCAAAAGCGGCCTCACTACCACTATTAACTACAGCACACCCGTGGGCCAATTGCATGATCCACGCTCTCACTGGATCGGGAAGGATGCGGAGGCCGTCGGACGTGAACTGGGCGTCGGAAATGGCCAGGGTAGATACAGACACATTGGCCAGTGTGGAAATGGTACTGAGTTGAGTTTCGTAAATTTCTACTCAAACAACAACGAACCCATCGACCAAGGGGGCACTGTAAACCGAGTAGAGATAATTTGGCGTAGCATAGAAGAGCCATTTCCAAAGAACCGCTTCGATGTATTCCCGGCTATCGAAGTAGAGATTCCCGGAGGGTACGAGTGGGGATCTTCTCCACTCCAAGACGGGGAACTAATATATCAAGAAGGGACACTTAGTACATACCAAGTTGGCAAAGGCGCCGACCGTTTGTGGTTGTGGTACTACGACGATCGGCTGGAGAGCCTTGCCTATTGGGACCCTCGTGCCTACGACACGATATTTCAGTTGTTTACTGAGGCGTATGGCCCTGTCCATGTTGGTCACTACGAGTCGAAATCATGGGAGCTTCGTGACTACATCATCGAGGCATACGCCGATGATGGCGAGTTCGATCCGGAAGACCCCGAGCGCCCGCCGGGCGTGCAGGTGGTGATCACTAATAGGGCTGAGTTGAGGTTGGCCTTTCCTGATTGAAGCGGGTCGAACGCTGCCGCTCACTCCGGCCTCCTTCTTTCATCGATCCATTGGTGCTCGTCGACGCCTAACCGCCTCCTCCATCTCCACCATCCCCCCACCCAGCACCTGCTGGAGCAGATCGACCGTGGCATCCCCCTCGCCGTCACGGCAAGCGACGGCAGCGTAGGTCAGGGCCTTCTCGCCAACCAGGAGCCGGCCGTGGAACAGCGTGGGGAACCCAGCCTTCTGCACCATCTCACAGGCCCTCTGGAAGGCTGGGTAGGCCGCCGTCCCGGAGCCCTCCTTCACCACCAGCACGTGGGTGTATGAGGCATCCCCTAGCTGCTTCCGGACGGTTGCCGCCTGCTCGTCGTCTAACTTGGCTCCAGAGACCGTGACGAGAGCCCATCTACCAGGCGAGGACGAAGTCGTGGTGTCCGGCGGGGATGCTGGTTCCGAGGTTGACGGGTAGTTGTCGTCGGGGTCCGTGGTGGCGCTGGGGTCCCCGATGTCGTCAGGCTCGTCGGTCCCGTCATCCCCCTCGTCACCGGGTACATCGTCCTCATCGGGCACGACCTCGTCATCACCCTCGTCAGCGGCTCCGGCCCCATCCTCGCTGTCATCCCCGTCTCCGTCGTCCTCGTCTCCACCGCCTTCCCGTACCTCACTGAGGATGTCGTCCAGGGCCCCGACCAGGTCGTCTCCCGGGTCGCTGGCAGAGTCCTGCGTGTCGGAGGGGTCGTTGATCTCTTCGTTGAGGTCGTTGGGATCGTTGGGGTCGTCGGGCTGGCCATCGAGTTCGTCAAGGTCGGCAGACCCACTCCCCGGGGCATCATCCCCATGGTCCCCGTCCTCGTTCGACGGTCCCCCGTCAATGCTGCCCCCCCGGCCGATATTGGTGGTGTCCATCGGGAACGTCTTGCCCCCACGGGTGACCAGGCTGGTGCCGTCCATCTGTGCATCGTTGACAGATAGGTCCTTCTTGAGCTTGGAGACGAAGGTGTTGCTGACCCTGCACTGCCGGGCGATCTCACGGGCGGGCCACTGGCTCCATTCTGGGTCCTCCAACAAGGTCGTGACGGCCCGTCGCTTGTCCTTGTTGGTCCGCCGCAGACCATGGATGGCGTTCGAGCCCACTGCGTGCAAGACGGCGTCCCGCTTGCCGCCCACGTGGACCTCGACCCGGATCTCCATGAGCCCCGCTCTGATGGCCGCATCGACCCGGTGGAACCCGTCGGCCACCCAGTGGGTCTCCCCGTCGGTGAAGGCCACCACGGGCGGGAACACGTCCCCCGCCCTCATGTCCTCTGCGTACTGCGTGACGAGCGTCTGGGTCACCTTCTCCCTGGGCTGTACGTCGGGGTCCAGGGTCAGCAGCTTCGGGTCGAGATCCACGGTGTCGGCGTCGGTGGTCAGGATCTTGGTCTTCTTGGTCTTCCCCATCTTCGTCCTCCCGGTGGCGACATGGTGGTCGCCGGCTGAGAGCCCGGGAGCTGGGCTCTGGGGGCTCTACTCCCGGCCGGGTGGGGATGGGTCTACTTGGTGGGATGGAGGAGCTGGAACGGGACGTGAGGAGGTCGGACGGGGCTCCCTGGGTGCCGTTCCAGGAGCGCTCAGGCCGTCGAGCCTATCCAGATGCCGGTAGCCGGATGCGCTTCCAGCAACCCCGCTTCCCGCAACCTCTCCCGGAGATGCCCAGGGACACCCAGGGAGCAGGTGCAGGAGTCCCAGGTGGCGTAGCTCCGTCGGATGGTGACAATGCCCCGGTACAATTCAACCGACGTGGCAACGCCCCCTTTGTGGATTCGGTTCGGGCGCAGGGCGGTCACGGACAAGCGCACGTTCCTGCGTGCGTCAATGCCGTACCTCTCACAGAGGTCGGCGGCCTTCTGCCAGTAGACCTCCCAAATGGTCCACTCCCGTGGTCCCCAGGCCCACTTCTGGGCCCCCTGTTGAACCTCATCGATGCGGTGGCTGAGGTCGGCGAGGCCGCCAGCGGGAAAGTTGAAGTAGAGCGAGGTCATTTCGTCTCCCCTTCCTGCTCTTCCTGCTCAGCTCCGGCCTTGCGGACGAACTCGTCGATGCCCCTCCTGGTGGCGTCCTCCAGAATCAAGCAGCTGACGAACTCGGACATGCTCGTCCCCAACGTAGCAGCGCCAACCCGGGCGAGCCGGTGAACACGGTCGGCGACGCTCAGGTACATCTTCTTTCGGGTCTCGCTCACAGTGTTCCTCCTTCCGGGCCGACCTGGTGGTGGTGGCCCGCACGGGATGGGCCAGGTCGGCGGGTTTGGTGGGCCGAACCTGGGCATCCGGTGGTCACTGTACCGACGGGAAAGACCAACGCTCTCGCTGGGAGGCCAGGCCGAACGGAAAGCGCCTTCGAAAAGGCTACCTACATTGCGAGGATAGCTGCACCAACAGTGATCCAGAAGAGGCTTGCGACAATTCCAAAGATTATACTCAGAATTATTGTTGCTGGAATGGAAGCGATGGCCCACTTCACCATGAACACAACCATACTACCGAAAGGCATCTGAATATCCGCTACCACCACCTCTCGGCTCCCTTCGACACCACATAGGAATGGGCCCTCTCCTGACCGAGCGGTACCCGAAAAAACTGCCTTCGCTGCATCACCAGCGCCGACATCTCGGCCAGGTACACTGCTGTCAGCGTCACCGGACTCTTCTTGTTGGCGAGCATCGTATTGATCGATTTCTTCATAGGCAATCCAGTCTTTGGTCTTTCCAACCATAAGAGGAGTGCCGTTTTCTATCTCCCCGCTCTCATACATGTTCCGAAGCTCGTCACGATAGTATGGCCCGTCAATTTCGCTTCCCTTCATCCGAAAGTAGTATCGCCGGTGGCCGGGCTGCTTGCCAGTACCATCGCCTCCCACCTTCATGGATGTCGTATCTTTCCGAAACGCTGGATGAAGCTCATCGAAAACCTTGGCGAACTTCCAGGTCCCTGTGTCCCCCTTCCGAACAGGGGTGTCAGCCGAGATGTTACCCGAGTAGATCATGTTTTCGACATTCCGTAGAGAGTACGGCCCTCTCTCGTCCTCGTCGATCGTAATATAGTATTTGTCTGTCATCTACCTCTCCTGCCACATATTAGCTGTCTCGGCTTCCTTCCGTTCCAGCCTCCAATAGCAGCACACCGGATCGAAAACGCACGCCTTTCCACAAGTCTTCCCGAGACCAGACGATATCCCCGCCTCTGGCGGCCGGTCAAGGCGATGGCTCATTGGCCGATCCCACGTCAGCTGGGACACTGCGCTAACATCCCCCCAGACGCCAACTCCCATCCGCCTCCGAGGCCACACGTCCCGGGACCGAATCCGGGCCGTCCAGGCCATCCAGCGGGCCCTGTCGGCCCAGGGCGGGTGGGTCCTGGACTACCAGCAGTTCAGCAACGCCGCTGCGGCGGTGAGCTTCGAGATCCGGCCCGACGGACTACCGGGATGGTCGAGCAGATCCGGGAGGCCGGCATCGTCCTGGATGGAGAGGTCGAGGGATTGGCAGTGGTTGACGTGGGAGACGGCGGGGAGGTCCCGGGCAGCATCTTCGTCCAGTTCGTGCACGGGGACCCCGACCTGAAGATCAAGGGGCCCGTGGTGCCGGGGTGAGGGGCTGGGATGACGAGTGGAGGGCCCTACCTTGGTGCGGTACAGATCAGCTTGCCGGCGAGGAGGCGCATTGACACCGGTCATCCTCTCCACAACCCCAGCAGGCGATGGCACCGTCACTCGTGAGTCGGCAAGTACCCGGTTGAAGTCCAGCGTTTAGTCAGGGAACCTCACATTGTCCGGACAGGTTGTTCCCCCAACATTCGATTCTATCGTCAATCCGCATCCCTATTGAGAATGAATATCCTGCCGATATGTAATTGAACTCTCCCGGTGGAGGGGAAGATTGCCCAAAATCGTCACTCCCCCAACATACGACATCATTACTGGATGTCAAAGCACACGAATGCTCCGCAAAGACATCAACTTGAACAAATTCACCATTGGGTGCATCACATTGTCCGTACTGCTCTTCTGGATGCCCACACCCCCAGCAGACGATACTGCCGTCCTGCAAAATGCCGCAACTATGCTCCGCCCCCGATGCAACAGTGGTATATGTACCACTCGGGCTTTCACATTGCCCTTGGTTATTCGATCCCCAACAATCAATGTCTCCGTCAGTGCGCACTCCGCAGGTGTGATAGTATCCCGAACTGATCTCTTGGAAGACCCCAGACGGCGGATCTGCTTGTCCATATCCATTTTCCCCCCAGCATTCGACCGTGGAATCTTGTCTCATCCCACAAGTATGCAGATCGCCGGCGCTCACCGACAGAAACTGCTCGTCTGGCGGACTAGACTGTCCAGTTTCATTTTTTCCCCAACACACAGCCGTATTGTTGTCCAGAATTCCGCAACCATGCGATACGCCGGAACTCACCGAGAGAAAATGTTCGTATGGAGGTGCTGCTTGTCCATATCCATTTTCCCCCCAGCAATGCGCTTCCGATTCGAGCGCCACGGCACATGCGAAAAAGCCGCCAGCGTCAACGGATGCCCAGCAATCGCGATCTACAATAGCGTCACAGTCATTATCAATGCCATCCCCACATACCTCTGTCGCTTCCGGATTGGTGCGGGGATCTGTGTCGTCGCAGTCGCCCTCAGCGATACTCCAACCGTCGCCATCCTCGTCTGTTGAACTGGAGTCATCATCGGCATCGCCGCCAAGCCCCAGCACGCCCCCATCCCCGCATCCAACGCTCAAGAGACATAGAAGCAGTACAACTGTCGGTCCTGTCCAGAGTCTCATCATGCCCGCCTCACCAGTTCCTTGATTCTATCTAGTACTGCCCACAATTCTCAGCTACACATGGTTCGGGGTAACCAAAGACGGAAAAATCGGCCTCCAGCAGGAGGTCTCCGTACTCTATTATTTCAACGCTGTCCCCGCCATGCGAGGCTGGCTCATGAACATCTCCTGGTTGTTCCCAGAACGTGGCCCTCATCCAGCGTTCATTTTCTGGACGATCGCACAGTTGAACACCGCCGTCAGTCGGATTGGTGTACACACCAGGCCAAATATCATCTGGGGATTTGTAGACATCTACAATCAAACCGTTGATCCTATCCCAATTAAAAAGAGACTCGCAATCCGCTTCCACACCTTCCGGAACAAAAATACTTGCTGTGGTGTGGTGTCTTCCATCATCACACTGAAACATAGTTGACCAGAAAAATGCAAAGCTGTCACTGACGGAGTCATCGTCCCCACAATCATCGTCACACACATCGTCGTCACCAACATCATCATCATCTTGTGTGCCAACACCTGATATTTGGCCACGTCCCCCGCAAGCACTGGAAATGAATAAAAGGCTGATTAGCATTATGTTGTGTGGTTTCATGGTCCTGTGTGCTGTTTCCTTTCACAGGGCAGCATACCAAGACACTCTCTACCGCAGCAAGGGGCCCAGTGGTGCGTTTCCGGTTCCAGAGTACGCCCTACGCCTGATGCTCAGCCTCAAGGCTAGAATATCGTACCCGAAGCGCCCTCTCTGGGGCATTGTTTCGGGCCCTCTACCAACCCCTTACCCCGCCGCCGTCCTCAACGCCTCCCGGATGGACATCCCCTTCACGTCCTCGGCCTCGGCCAGCAGCCTGTCCCTCACGTCCTCGGGCAGGTCGAGCAGGGCCATGACCTGGGTGATCCGAGCACGGGTCACCCTCTCCCGACGGGCTATCCGGGCCCGGGTCATCGCCCCAGCCTCGATCTCCTGCTGCCAAGCCATCGCCTTCCGCAGGGCCTCCGCAGCCGGGGGCGGGGATTCTGCCATCATGGCTGTGACCAGGACCCGGGTCGATTTCCTCATCCCCATCGACAGAAGGTACCCGTGTAGGGCCTCCCACTGGTCGTTGGCGCAGGAGCCGTGCCACGATCTTGATCGGGAGTCGAGATGCCCGACCTGAACCCGATCGACCACCTACGCTGGACAGCATGGCAGCCGCACGAGGGCTGTTGGCTCAGGGACCGCCTTCCGTCCCGACCGGGCCTATACCGAATCCGCCGAGTCGGACGGTCAGGCATCGACTACATCGGACAGACCGGCATGGGGGCGATGACCCTCAAGAAGCGCCAGGGGATGCTGAGGGGCATCTACGGGGCGGAGATGCCCTACCGTGACCCCCATACAGTCGGTCCGGCCCTGTGGGCGTTGAGGCAGGGTACGGGAGCCGAGTTCGAGGTGTCGGTGGCCGTGGTCGAGGGTTCGACCCCCTGGAGGAAGGGACTGGAAGCCCTGGCCATCGCCCTCTACCGGCAGGAGCGTGGCGAGTCCCCGTCGGTGAACTTTGGCCGGATGCCGGCCGGCTACCGGATGTCCTCTGGGAACAACGCCCGGTTGGTCAAGGCGGGCAAGAGGTTCCGGGGCGGGCCGACCGACGAAGAGGACGCCAGCCACCTAACGGGGATTCCACCCGCCGGTTCCGTCGAAGGCAATTCGGCCAGGGGCGAGTGGTGCGGACACGGCTGGTCGCCATGGTTGCCGCTGGACAATCTCCCGAACGACTTTCCCTCCACGGCCACGGGCCTGTACCGCATCCGGGACGCCGTAGGAGAGGGGCGGCTTCTATACGTGGGCGAGGGCAGGATCCGGGACCGACTCCGGGTGCACATGAGGAAGGTTGAGAAGCCGGATCACGCCCAGGGGTTGATCCTGGCGTCGGCGTCGAGCCTGGAGGCGTCCTGGGTGGTCGATGACTCCTGGCACCGGCATCAGAGGCTCGAATTGGAAAACGACCTGATCGGGGCCCATGTGCTGGTGACGGGCGATGTTCCCGCTGCCCAGTTCCTCGGTTGAGCTACCAGTCTACGCCGCTCTGGCGACTCCGGACCGAGGGAAGGTGGTCACCCGGTGGGTGCGGAAGTTGAAAGGGAAGAAGGTGCTGGAGGTGTGGTTTGAGCCCCCTGGACACCCTCCAGGCAGTCGAGGCGAACCGGAGGCGCCTCTCGACCGGCCGTTGCTGGCGTCGGCTCAACGACCTACGGATTCTCCAGATCCGGTCGGAACACCTGGTCATACGGGTGTTCATACTCCTGCAAGATCCACGTATGACTCAGTAATCCTTCCGTTATTACTAGGTTTTTTACGCCTCTCCAGACTACGAATCCGTAGGTCGCAGGTTCGAATCCTGCTGGCCGCACCATCTACCAG
>CAZLEO010000170.1:0-8592 GCA_964558555.1 uncultured Rickettsiales bacterium
CTGGCGTGGAAGAAGTCCACGACCTCGATGCCGCTGGGCAGGATTTCCGACAGGTAGGTCCAGTTGTCGCGCGCCCCGTCGGCTACCTTGACGAGCTTGAGATCGGGTCGCTCGGCGAGCACGTCGAGGATCTCGTCGAGCAGCATCGTCTTGAGCGTCGTCTTCCTGGCCTCGGGCATCCGGCCGAAGCGAAGCGTCGACAGCAGGATGCCGGCAGCGTCGTAGAAGGACAGCGTGGCGCAGCTGGCCTCGGCGTACCCCGAGGGATCCTTGGTACGCTTGCCCGAGCGCCGGGCTGCTGCGCGCTTCTGGGCACGCTGCCCGTCCTTCATCGGGACCATCACGCCGTCGAGCGACGCGGCGACCGACACCGCCTCTGCGGGGACCTCCTCGGCCGCTCGTAGGTCGGCCTCGAACCGCTCTCGGCGCTCCTCCCAGCGCCGACATAGGTGCTTGGGAAGTCGGTCCAGGCCGCTCTTCGACGGGGTCGCGTTGCCCAGCTTCCGGAACAGATCCTCGCCCTCCTGGGAAGTCAGGTGGGCGACCACAAAGGTCGCCAGCTCGGGCGCGCGCGGCGTCCAGCGATCCTCGATGATCCCGGACCGCAGCTCCAGCGGGCAGACCGTCCGCTCGCCCTGTGTCCGGGCGAGTACAGGCTCCACATGACCCGGACCGGACCCGCGGCGCTCACGTTGGTCTCCTCGCACCGAAGCACCTGTCGGTGGACAACACCACAATCCGAGCCACGGGTACATCCACGTCGTACCGAGACAACTCCTTGGCGAGGACCTCGCGCGCGAACGCCACGATCCGTTCGTGCAACTCGCGCTCGAACTGCTCGAAGTCGCAGGCCGCGGGAACGGCGGCCCGAGGCTCGTCGATGAACCGTGGCAGCTCGTCCAGCGCGGTATGTGTACTGGTCTCGATGACGGAGGCGTGGGAAGATGCGAGCATCGTGCATCCCTTCGGGGTTTGGGTGCGTGTAGCAGCCCAACCTTACCCCGGACGGTTGTTTCGTACGAGGACCTGGATCACGTACGTGACAAGTTGTCGTGGGGGAGCCGCAGGCCGTCCGGAAACCCCAGTGAAATCAGGGCATCACCGGATCTTCGCCCAATAGTATGGAGGTCATCCTGCCCGTCGCCGGGACAGTGTGCCTGCTGCGCGGCCGCGTCAAGGGCGGATTCGCTTCGCTCATCGCCGCTGCGCGGCGACCCTTGACCCGGCCTGCGCTCCAGGGCTTGTGAGTGGGTGGCGACGGGCCGGCCGGGAGCGGAGAGGGAAGGCGAGAGCTGGCTCTGGAGGGATGGAAGGGGGTGGGTGTGGTGGTGAGATCCCACTGAGACACGGAGTCGGTCTTGTTCCCTGCTCCGCCGCTCTCAACTCGGAGGGTTGTGTGTTTCCCCGACAGTTATGAGCGGATTCCGCCCATAACCCAGACCGTTCTCGAGTACCCCGTGAGTTATGAGCGAATATCGCTCATATCGACGCCGGCCCACGATCAACCCCGGCGACACTCCCCAGCCCCCCATGCCACTCAACACCCCGACCAACCCTTCCATCCACCGGAGCCAGAATTCGCCTTCCCTCCCTACCCGTACAACCTCTCCAACCGCGCCCCCCGATAATAATGCGACAGTATCTCGTCACACTCGTACCCCTTCTCCGCCATCACCGCCGCGCCGATCTGACAAAACCCCACGCCATGCCCCCACCCTCCCCCCCTCAGCACGAATCTCCCCGGCACGCCATCCGCCACGTCCAGCGGGTGAACCACGAACGCCGAGCTGTACAGATGTGATTCCGACAACAGCCGTCGGATCTCCAGCTCCTTGCCGACGTGGATCGTCCGGTCCTGCCCGCGAATCTCCAGCTTCGTGATCCTCCCGGACGGTCCCCTCTCCAGCGACGTCATGGCCAGCACAGGCCCCGGGTCGATGCCCCCCTTCTCCTGCAACAACGACCGTAGCTTCTCCTGCCCCAGCTCCTCCTCCCACCGATAGAAGTCCTGTGTCCCGTGGTCGATGTCCGGGAGAATCCGGTCGAGCAGTTCCCGATCATCGGTGTTGCAGAACGCTCCCGGGGCGCCTTCGATGAACCGCGTCGCCAGCGCTTCGTCGGTCAACGGCACCTCGAACGTCTCCTCCTCCCCATCCACGAACGCCTGTAGATAGTCGAACGGCTCGTCCCCCCAGGCCGACTCGAACACCTCGGTCATGCCGCCGCAGCACTTGGAGAAGCGGGCGTCACAGACCTCTCCCCCTTGTAGCAAAACAAGCCCGCGCGTGGCCTTCACCGCCTTCACGGCGACCTCCGAGAACGCACGTGTGATCCCCTGATAACGCTGACAGTGGTCGTCGGCGCAGACGTCGAAGTCGACGTGATCTTCGCGGTCGTACCATCGTCGTATCTCGACGATGCCGTCCCGCTCCTCGCCCAGCACCTGCCCGGCCTGGCTCGCCGGGTCCTCACCCTTCTCCGCCTGGATCTGCGCGAGCAGCCAGCTGCGCGAGATGACGGCGTGGGCCTCCATGGAGGCGGGCGGGCAACCGGCGCTCATCTCGGAAGACACGACCGAGATCAGGTACTCCTCGAGGGGCACCTCGTTGATCACGTCCAGGCTGTCGCCGCGGTGACGGAAGGTGACTCCACCGCGGAACTTCAGGTCCTCGGTGTGCTCCCAGTGGAACGCGACGCCCACGATCATGTCTCGTAGCAAGAAAGAGGAGCGCTCCGCGTTTACGGGGGTGAGGCGGATGGATCGGGCCTCGGTCATGCCGTCCAGGGCCACGAGGTCACCGCTGACCCGCGCCACCACGGTCTTCGGTCCGACGAGGCGCTCCACGACCCGCCCCTCCACCTCGAGGTCGAACTCGCCGGTCAGCTCCAGCTTGGCGGTGGGCTGGCCCAGCAGCAACCCCACCTTCAGAATGGGCTCATCCATGTCTCAGCCTTTGCTCCAGTGCCGCGGCGATCGCCTCCGACGGTTCGGCAGGCAGGGAGGTCTCGCCGAAGATGGTGGTCATCAGGTCCGCGTCCACGCGGCGGTAGTCCTCTTCCCGGATGGTGATGATCAGGCCGGCCATGTCGAGGG
Source organism: uncultured Rickettsiales bacterium (assembly GCA_964558555.1). Lineage (GTDB taxonomy): Bacteria > Myxococcota_A > UBA796 > UBA9615 > CAYRNR01 > CAYRNR01. The sequence goes on from CAZLEO010000170.1 coordinate 3,095, forward strand.
CGCCGGGGCTGATCAGGATCTGCTCGTCCCCCTCGGCCGTGTAACACGCGGGCCGATGCCCGCCCCGTGGGTAGAGCAACGCGGTGACGAGCTTGCCTTCCGCGGACATCAGGAGGTTCACGGGCGGTTCGGCGTCGCACTGCAGGACGTCGTCCATGGCCTCCATGACCGCCCGGACCCCGTCCTCTACCCCCTCGGCGAGACCGCGGAACACGAACAGACACCGCTCGGACTCGAGGCTGAACCAGGCGTGCAGGCCCGGTCTCTGGACCACCACCCGACCCACCGGCTCCCGGCCGCACCCTGCGAGCCGGCACGTGATGATCCGCTCGTCCACCGTCGAGCCGACCTCGATGGCCTGCAGGTGGAGGTGGTCGGGCGCGGACGCCCCGCACGTGGGCCCGTTGTAGAAGACCATGAGGTGACCGGCAGCAGCCACGGCCAGGTCGAGCGCGCCCCCCAGCACACCGTCGAGGGCCTGCGCGGTGTGGTCTCGATGCGCGGCCACCAGGTGCAGAGGGGCGATGGGCGCAGGGTTGGCCAGGATCACGAGATCCTCGCCGAAGGGTACGCCGACCTCTTCCACGGGCAGGTTGTCCGGACACAGGAAGCAGGCACGCGATTGCAGGCTCGCCGCGTCGACCCTGGCCGTGGTGCTCGCTCGGCGTCCGGGATTCCACTGCACGGTCAGGTTCCGACCGCCCAGGCTCACGTCACGCGTCCGCACCGCGTTCAGCCCGTCCAGGGAGGTGGCCAGCCTGGGCCACGTCCCGGCCTGCCAGGCGTGGAACCGCCTCAGGGCCAGCCCGTACTGTCCCTCGTCCAGGGCTCGATCCACATCGGGCGCAGTTCCGCGCGACAGGATCTTCGGCTTCCAGTCGACCGTCGGATCCCCCGTCACTTCCGTCCCTCACCGCGCAGGGCGTTGGCGCGCGCCCTGGACGCGAGCTCGACCGTCCGGATCCGATCCTTGTACGTCTGGTGGCGGGCCGCGAGCTCCGGCGACAGGTTCGCGTCGGTGTTGTCCTCCCACCGGCGGCAGTGGTACAGCGACTCGTAGATGCGGCCCACGCGGTACTCCCGGCTGATGCGCAGGGCCACGGCGTAGTCCTCGCCATAGCTGACGTTGGGGAACGGATGGGCGCGGACCAGCTCGGTCGCGAACGCACGCGGAGCGCCGAGCCCCTCGATCCGCAGCGCGTTGTTCGGACCGTTCTCGGGCGTCCACTCCCGGTGGTCGATGAGCCCCGGCGGGATGGGGTTCAGGTCCACGTCCACGATGCTGTACGAGCCGACCGCCATCCCGCACTGCCCGTCCCGCAGGGCGGAGACCATGGACGCCAGCACGGTGGGTCCCTCGTACAGGTCGTCCGAGTCGAGCTGGACCACGTATCGGCCGCAGGCCGGGTCGTGGATGGCCCGGTTCCAGCACCCACCGATGCCGAGGTCGTGACGCTCCGGGACGATGTGGAACAGCCGATCGTCCTCCGCCTCGATGGCCTCGAGCAGGGCCGTGGTTCCGTCCGTGGAGTGGTTGTCCACGACCAGGACGTTGTAGGGGAACGGCGTCTCCTGGGACAGGGCGCTGCGGACGGCCTCGGCCACCGTCCGCTCTCGATTGCGGACCGGGATGACGACGCTGGCCTCGACCGGGAACGGCTCCTGGCTGACGAAGGGCGCGAAGGGCGCCTCCAGCCGCGCGCCCAGCCGCTCCAGGTGCGCGGTACAGATCTGTTCGGCCTCGACCTGGAGCTCTCGCCCGGCGGTGAGGTAGTCGAACACGGCCTGTCCGGTGGTCCTGCGGTCCACGGGTCGTACGGCGGCGAGGGGTTCGGCGACCCGGATCACCGGCGAGACGCTCGCGACCTTGAGCCGCAACTCGTACCACGCCAGCCACTGGCGCTCGGCCGGGGCGCCGAACCGCTCCGTGGCGCGCGCCAGCGCGTCCACCTCCCACAGGACCAGCGGGCCCATGGGGAAACGATCGGACAGGCTGCCGGCCTGGTAATCGGCCAGCGGGTGGGCGGTCATGCCCGCCTCGGTCCTGTCACAGTAATCCCCGTAGACGATACCCGCGCTCGCACCGCAGGCGGTCTTGACCAGGCGCAACAGCGCGTGGGGGGTGGGGTCCAGCGAGCCGTCCGTCTCGAGCCGCAGGATGTGGGACGTGCGCACACCGCCGACGAGCTGGGAGACGGCCTCGGTGCTGCCAGGCGCCTCCGTGTCGTGACGGACCAGGGGCACGCCGTCCACGTCAGAGGGTTCGGGGCCATCCCCGCGGGGTCCGACCAGGACCACCTCCCCCACCAGCTCCGACGCCACCAGGCGCCGCAGGTTCTCCAGCACGACCTCGTCGCAGGGACCTTCGTGGACCACCGTGATCGGTTTCAAGGGCGATCTCCACCCCCCGGTCGCCGCGGCCGGGCCACCAGCAAGCCAGGGGTCTCGTTTCGTTGCAGGAAATCCTCGAGAGACTCCTCGACCACGCGTCCGGCGCTCCGAGAAGCGTGGCGGACCCGGGGTGAACCGGCACCAGCGCGCGCCACCAGGATGCCCACGTGGTACGTGTCCAGATCGTCTCGCGTGGACACGAAGCAGACCACGTCGCCCGTGCGGGCTCCCCGGTCCAGTTCACCGACGCGTCGGAGGGGCAGGTAGGCCAGCGTCCGCTCGATCGGGGGATAGCCCGCCAGCACGCTGAGGGTTCTCGGAGCGTCCTCGGCCACCCAGCGGCCCGGGAGGACGCGGGTGAACGCACCGGCCGCCTCGTTGCGGTCGATCCACAGGCTCATGTAGTGGTTGCGGTCGATCCAGGTCACACGACCGAGGTGGTACCGCAGGGCGATCAGCGAGGCCTCGAAGCGCTCCGCGGCCGGGCTCGTGGCGAGGGCCACCACGGACTCGGCCAGCGTGACGCAGTCGAACCCGTCCACCCGGCTGACCAGTTGCTCGTCCTGGGTAGGGGATCCCACGAGGGGCTCGACGAGGTACGGCCGGCCCACGAGGTCCTCGGAGATCCGTCCGATCCGCGAGGGCAGATCCTCGATCCCGTCCACCAGCGCCAGCAGCCGCTTCAGCTCGTCCTGTCCTGCTCTCAGCTCGGTCACAGCCATCCGCTCCCGACGAGAGCCGATGATAGCAGACCCGCACGTCGCACCGGGACGACTCGTGGTCAGACCCGGGACACGACCCCGACCAGGCAGCGCAACGACCCCGCGTGGCCGTAGACCTCGCCCACGCGCACGCGCTCCACGAGCCAGCCGTTCTCCCGGTACACGCCCGCCGCGGCGTCGTCCAGGGCGGCGATACCGTACACCGGCATGTACACGCGGCCCACGCCGTCGCGGCGCTCCAGCAGCGCGTTGTTGTAGGACACGTACACACGCGGCGTGGACGTCAACAGCAGCGGCACCTCGACCACCTCGAGGCCCTGGGAGCGCAGGTCCATGGCGACCCGATCGAACCGAGCCAGCTCGGCCGGGTCCTCGTCCAGATCGAGGATCTGCTCCGACGCCGGGAGCGCGCGGTAGAGCCGATGCCCCAGGCGCGGGCTGGCCACGGCCACCACCCCGTCCCCCAGGGGAGTCAGGTACATGCCGATGTGGTGGTCGGGGACGTCCGAACCGTCGCGGCCGATCGACACGACGTCCCGCCCGAGCTCGTCGTGCAGCTGCTCGAGGAGGTCCCCCCGACGAGCCTCGGTCAGCGGTTTGTTCCGCTCGAGCAGGGTGGCGGCGACGAAGACGTGATCGTCATCGGCGATGAGATCTCCGCCCTCGAAATAGAACGGCAGCGACTGACAGGTCACATGGTCGAGCTCGGCGCAGAGGAGGTCCGGCACTTTCTCGTCGTTGCCACGCGCCCCGCCGACGATGGCTCGATGGGGCGGCACCGCGACCACGGGCCGCCCGCGCCGCTCGAGGGTCCCGAAGCGGTCCTTGGCCCAAGGGGAGATCTCCATGCCGGTGACCAGGGGCCGGAGGCGGGCCTCGTCGCACACACCCGCTCGCGCCAGCTCCTGTACCAGGAAATCGAACTGGGATCTCTCGGCGACCAGCACCCGCACCGTGACGTCCCCGGGCAGCGCCGAGATCAGGTCCGCCAGCGTCTCGAAGCTCTCGTCGTGGAAGTCCCGCCGGTAGTGGACGGCGAGCTCCTTCAGCGCTCCGTGCGCGTCCGAGACGATCTCCGCGTCCGGAACGAATGGGGAGACCAGCGCCGAGGAGTCTGCGGCCAGCACGACCAGCACCAGGCCGCCGACCAGCCCCAGCCCGGCGGAACAGAGGTGACGGCGCACGGCGATCACCCCGAGATCGGGGCTTCGAACTGCGTCGCCGCGAGGATCACCTGCTCGACGCCGAGCGTGTGGACCCCGTCCGCCACCGAGGGCGGGACCGCGCCCCAGCCCAGCGCATCGTCCATCGCGTTGCGGGACACCGTCAGCCGCCAGGTCGCCGGCGCCAGGCCGAACCCCATCGGGTCCTCCGGCGCGAGGGCGCCGAGCTGGGACTCGCCCTCGCGCAGCAGGATCGTGTGCGACACGGTCTGATCCGCACCGACGGTCAGGCTGCACTTCCCCTGCGCCACCCGCTCGGGCATCGGCACCATCCGCTCCATCATCGACGCCTCGGGGGTCCGGAACGCCGCGTAGTGGAAGTCGAAGGTCCCCGACTCGGCGCCGTGGTTTGTCGCCGATATCAGGGCGAACACCTTGTCGCCCGCCTGGACCAACCGCGCCGTCACGTGGCAGTCGTCCACCGCGACCGTGCCCTGGGACGCGGCGAGTTCACGCGCCGGCCCCACGGCGATGGCGGCAGGGCCGGTGGCGCCCAGGGCAGTGGTGAGGGCCAGGGTGAGAAGGAGCGTTCGGAGATGGATCACAACAACCTCCCGTCGAGCCGACCGTCGCGCGCCGCTACCGCCGGCTTCATGAGAACAGGGTTTCATGGGATCGGCCCGGCGTGGGTAACGGGGACGTAACAGGGTTGTATACTGGGACCTGGTGGAGGCGTGAATGAGTGATCAGACGCAGGAGCGACGCGGAGCAGAGCGGATCGTACGGCCGAGCCTGCGCGTGACCCTGCTGGGCAGCGACTACGAACGGTTGGGCGATCTACAGGCGGTCAACGCCTCCACGACGGGGTTGCTGGTCCAGAGCGCGACCGAGGCCGGGCTGATGGTCAGCGCGGACGACCGCCCCATCCCCCTGCGAGCCAAGCAGCGCTGTGAAGGGGTCATCTGGGACGTGGACCGCCCCGGCAACGTCCCCTTCCGCGCCGTCGTCGTCCGCGTCGAACCCGAAGACGGGCCCGCCAAGCGCCTCGCGCTCCAGATCACCTGGATCGAACCCAGCGCCTACATGACGTATCAGCAGCTGGTCTACTCGCAGCCTGAAGGCTGAGCGTAGACCGTCGACAGTCGACGGTTGACGGTCGACGGTTTGGGTCGACGGTGGGTCGGTCGACGGTTGTGCCGAGTGGTGCCTCCAGAACCGTCGA
>CAZLEO010000170.1:8692-20488 GCA_964558555.1 uncultured Rickettsiales bacterium
GTAGACCGTCGACAGTCGACGGTTGACGGTCGACGGTGGGTCGGTCGACGGTTGTGCCGAGTGGTGCCTCCAGAACCGTCGACCAAAGAACTGTCGACCAGAACTGTAGACCGTCGACAGTCGACGGTTGACGGTCGACGGTGGGTCGGTCGACGGTTGTATCGAGTGATGCCTCCAGAACCGTCGACCAAAGAACTGTCGACCAGAACTGTCGACCGTCGACTGTCGACCGTCGACTCAAAAAGGCGACGGGAAGAAGTCGAACACGGTCAGGCCGTCCTCGACCACGTGTGTGTAGAACAACGCGTAGTCGGCCGTCTCGCCGAAGGGACCGGCGAGAACGACGCCGGTATGGGTACCCGCGGGCAGGCCGAAGGCGGCCCAGCGGCCGTCGGTGGAGGACGTGACGCCGGCCCAGTCGGGCTCGCCGCTGGAGTTGTAGTAGACGCAGGGGTAGACCGTGCCGAGCTCGTCCTCGAAGTGACAGCTGAGTCCTGCGGCGCCGGGCCAGTCGGCGGGGTCGACGCCGTCGACGGGGGCAAGGAACTGCCCGCGCACCATGCCGCCGTCGCCTTCCTGCTCGGTGTCGATGACCTGCACGGTGGTGCCGTCGGGGTGGGCGGCGCTGAACTCGTCGGCGAGGGCCTGGGCCTCGGCCACGGAGACCACGTACACGGCGCCGTCCTCGATGGCGCCGTCCACGGTACCGGTGGTGCCGAGGAACACGGTGGGCACGCGGTCGGGCGGCGCCTCGGCCACGGTGAACACCACGCTGAGGCCGGGCACGTCCTCGAGCACGAACGCGCCGGCCGCGTCCGTGAGCGCCTCCGAACGCAGTACCTCGTCGAGGTCCAGCATGCTCACGGGAGCGTCCGGCACGGGATCGCAGGCGGCGACGTCGTTGCACTCGAACAGGGTGCCGCTGACGGCGATGAAGATGTCGTCCGGTCCGCACCCGGCCAGGGTGACGCCGAGTGCCAGGATCCACAGCGGCCTCACGGGTGGATCTCCAGCCCGATCAGCGAGGTGCAGCCGTCCTCCGAGGCGAGGGCGGCGATGGGCTGCAGCCCGAGTCCGTCCGCTGTCGTCACCACCACCTCCACGGGACCGACGGGCAGGCCGAAGGCCATGAACCAGCCGCCCGGACCCATCGTCTCCTGATCCGCGGTCACCACCCCCAGTTCGTCCGTGTACAGCACCGGCCGGGACTCGCCGCCAGCGGCCACCTCGACGGTGCAGCCGGTGCAGTCCTCGGCGAAGTCGCCCACCAGGAACCCCCCGTTGTCGGGTACGTCCGGCGCGTAGGCCTCGTGGGCCCGGCGGGCCAGCCCGGCCTTGTCCGCGGTGGCGAGGAACTGATTGAGCCAGCTGTAGGCGACGATGTAGACCTCGCCGTCGTAGGCGTACAGGTGGTTCTCGGGCGTCCACGCCGACAGCAACGTCGGTACGTACACCTCGGGTTCGGCCTCGGCCTCGGCCGAGTCGTCGTCGTCCCCTGCCTCGGCCGAGTCGTCGTCGTCCCCGCCGGTCAGGTCGGACTCCTCCTCCCCTGGCCACGCCAGCAGGTGGATGTGGGTCAGGGGTGGGAGATAGCGCACCCGGTAGTACCCGGGGGAGTCGTCGTACGGCTCGCCCCCCTCGGAGATCAGCGCCCCGGTGTCGTCGTACGCGTCGAGGTTGGCGCCGGGCAGCACCATCATCGGATCCCCGGGGATCGGACCGATGACCATGTGAGCGTACAGGCTCACCGTGTCCTCGGAAGACGACTCGCCGCACCCCACGCCCAGCAGGGCGAGGAGGGCCAGCGCGATCAACCCACGTTGTCGAGCATCCACTGGATCACCAACACGATCGCGATCACCATGATGAGCAACACGGCGACGATCATCCTCGTGGACATGGCATCGTCCACGGTGTCCACGTCCGATTTCGGGATGGACCAGATCCGCTCCCGCAGGACGGCGCGCGCGTCGCGCGCGCTGATCAGGGCGAAGATGGCGGGCAGGGAGGTGAGGAGCACCAACGGGCCCGCCCAGAAGAAGATCGCGGCCAGGAACGCGGTGGCCGCGAGCTGTGCGTTGATGATGCCCTTGCGATCCGCCTGGGCCTTGAGCACCATCCGGTCCTCGGCCTGCTTCAGCTCGCGCCGCTCGGATCGCTCCTTCTCGCGGCGAGCGATCTCCATGGAGATCACGTCCAGCAGGTCGCCCTGGACCCCCACGCTGTGGCGCACCTGCTCGAGGGCCTCGCGCGCCTCGGTGTCCTCGTCGGCGGCCGCGGCCTTCTCGAGCCAGCCGTCGCACTCCCCCACCGTGACCTTGGCCTCGACCCACTCCTCGGTGGACTTGAGCTCCGGCCCTGCCTCCTGGACCACGTAGCCGAGCTTGTCCACGGCCTCGCGCAGGCTCGCTGCGATGGACTCGCGCGAACCCCTGCGCAGCATGTCGGTCTCGGCGGCGAGGTCCATCGCCCGACGCGCGGCGTCGAGGCGAGCAAAGGGATCGCCGCGCTCGGCGAGCTCCTCCACCTCGGTCTGGCGGGACTCCAGCGCTCGGTACGCATCGTTGGCCGCCCCGTCGGCGAGGATCATCCACGGCGCGCAATGCTGGAGCGCCTCGGCCGTGGCGAGCCGGGCCTCGGTCCAGCGCTCGGCGGAGCGCTCCTCGAGCACCCGAGCCGACTCGACGATCTGCGGAGCGATCGCCGCCATGCGCGGATCGCCCATGGCTCGCAGCATGAGCGTGGGCTCGCCGTCCGCAGCCGCGAGCAGCTCCTCGATCGCACGGGCCGCGGCCTCGTCCGGGCACGTCTGCGCCGCGATCTCAGCGAACAGTGTCATCGTCCAGCTCCGCCACCCCACACCGGGCCAGCTCGTACCGCGCGGCCGAGAGCCGCTCCCCCTCGGCCTCCTCCACCAGCGCCTCCAGGGCGACGCGCGCCGGGTCGATTCGCCCGAGGACCAGCCGGACCCGCCCCAGCATCATCCTCGCGTCCGCCAGCTCGTCCGCGTCCGCGGCTTTCTCTGCGGCCTCGAACTGCTCGACGGCCCGCTCCAGATCGTCTTCGAGCAGCCGCGCGAAGCCCTCCACGATGCGGGTCCGGGCGTCGCCCGCCAGGGCGATCTCGGCGCCCTCGAGTTCGTCTTCCACCTCGTCGAGACGGTTCAGGCGCATGTGGCGCGCGGCCTTGACCAGCCGCCGCGCCCGGGCCAGGCGGCGTCGCTGGTCCTCGTCGGTGTGCACGGTCTCCAGGACCGACACCTCTTCCTCGGATCGGCGCAGCGCGTCCGCCAGCGGGCGCAGGTTTCCCCCCGCGATCCACTGCCGCAGGGCCGCGTCCTCCCCTTCGGCCATGAACGCCGGCGCCGGGGGTCGCTGCTCCTCCCACACGACCGCGTCGTGCACCAGCTCGCACGCTGACGTCGCGTGATCTCCGTCGCAGAAAAGGCAGGTGATCATCGAGCGAAGTCTAGCAGGGTTGAGGTCAGAGCGTGTCCAGCATCTGGTCCAGGAACGTGACGCTGCGAAGGCGCCGTTCCAGGTGGTAGGTGCAGAAGCGGCGGATTCGATCGCGCGCCGCCCGGTCGGCGTCGGCGTGCCCCGCGGCCGAGGCCGGGTCCGCCAGGTCGAGGGTCGCCAGGCGCTGGAGGTGGAGGGCCTCGCCGCCGGCGAGGGGGCGGGCGTTGGGATCCTCGTGGGCGTGGTCCCGACACAAGACGCCGCCGGCGGACAGGGAGAAGTGCGCGCCATCGCGGTCGCCGGCCGTGCGGCCGCACGCACAGCAGTGTCGCACCGAGATGGCCAGCCCGGCCTCCTCGAGCAGCCTCATGGTCAGCGCGTGGTGCCAGCCCTCGGCCGGTGTGGGGCCGGCGTCCAGGGTGCTCAGGGCCTGGACGACCGTGCCGAACAGGGCCTCGTGGACCTCTCCGTCGCGTGCCACGATGCGGACCAGCTCCACCAGGTGGTCGGCCATGGCCGTGCGCACGAGGTCCGACCGGATGCCCAGGAAGGGCTGGATCAGGTCCACGTCGCCCATGGCCACCTTGTTGCCCTTGAGGTAGCGCACGTGGCTGCGGATGAGGCTGAACCGATCCAGCTTGCCACCGTATCGCTTGCGGCTGCGGCGGGCGCCGCGGGCGCGCGCGGTGAGGCGACCCCGGTCCCGCGTCAGCAGGTGCACCAGGCGATCGGCCTCGCCGAAGTCGGTGGACCCCAGCACCACGCCGGTGACGATGTCCTGGCTCAAAGCGAGAGCACCGCCACGGCGATGAGGAAGTACACGAGGATGCCGACCACATCCATGAAGGTGGTCATGATGGGGCCGGTCGCCACGGCCGGGTCCACGTTGATACGCCGGAACGCCAGGGGGATGAGGCTGCCCAGCAGCGCGGCCGTGGCCATGTTCGACAAGATGGCGCCGCCCACGACGAGCCCCAGCAGCAGGTCGAAGCCGCTGATGGCGAACGCCGCGAGCCCCACCAGCAACGAGCCGAGCACGGCGAGCAGGACGCCCGTGCGAAGCTCCTTGAGCAGCACCTTCCACTGGCCCCGCAGGTGCACGCGCCCCGTGGCCAGTCCGCGGACCATGATCGTGGCCGACTGGATGCCCACGTTGCCGCCCATACCCATGACCACGGGGATGAACGCCGCGAGCAGGACCACCTGCTCGATGCGGTCGCGGAAACCGGCGATGAGCGCGGCGCCGGCGATCCCGCCGATGGCGGCCAGCCCCATCCACGGCGCGCGCAACCAGGCGGACCGCAGGGTGGAACTCTCGAGGACGTCCTCCTCACCCGAGCCCACCATCTTGAGGAAGTCCTCTGTGGCCTCGTCCCGCACCACGTCGATGATGTCGTCCACGGTGACGATGCCCAGCAGGTTGTTGAACTCGTCCACCACCGGGATCGCCAGGAGGTCGTAGCGTGCCACGAGCCGGGCCACGTGCTCCTGGTCCACGTCCGGGCTCACCTTGATGACGTCCGGGTTCATGATGGCGCGCAGCGACGTGTCGGGCGGGTTGGTCAGCAGGTCGCGCAGCGACAGGGTGCCCACGAGGTGGCCCTGCTCGTTGACGCAGTAGATGTAGAACACCATCTCCGCGTCTTCGGCGCCGTGCATGGCGGCGATGGCCTCCCGGGCGCTCACGTCCCGGTTGAGCACGAAGAAGTCCGTGCTCATGATGCCGCCGGCGGTCTTGGGGCCGTACCGCAGCAGCTCCTCCACGTCCGCGGCCTCGTCCCCCTTCATGCACTCGAGGATCTGGTCGGCGAGCTCCTGGGGCAGGGCCTGGAGCAGGTCGGCGGCGTCGTCGGAGGCGAACTCCTTGAAGACGCGCGCGAGGGCGTCCACCTCCATCAGCGGGATCACCTCGGAGGCCAGGTCCGGGGCGAGGTTGGACAGCACCTCGGCGGCCCGCTCCTCATCCAGGGCGAGGACCTTGAGGAAGAACTTGGTGTCGCGGTCGCTGAGCCTGGGCAACAGGGTGGCCAGGTCGGCGGGCTGCGTCTTCTCGATCACCCGGTCCAGATGGCTGTGCGCGTTGCGCCGGATGAGGCGGCGCACGGTGTCCAGGAGGCGGGACTGTGCCAGGAAGTCCATGGGCTCCTCCACGCCTTGCGCGTTTCGCGCCGCCGGCCCTCCCGGTCCGGCCACGCGACGCGGTCAGGGGGAGGATACGGGGGGAACGCGGCCCGCCGGGGTCATCCCCGGTCTATGGCCATCGGTACTTTGACCGTCCGGTTCCAAACCTTGCTCCGAAAAAGTCCGGTCCGAGGGGATCGCCCTCAGCTCGGGAGATCACCCAGCAACTTGCTGGCCTCGTCTCCCAGATCGCCCCCCTCGTCATGGGCGGCGACGAAGTCGAGATAGTACTTGGCGTCATCCACCCGGTCCAGCCGTATGTACAGCTGGCCCAGCTGGAACCACGTGTTGAGGTCCCGGTCGTTGCAATCCAGGGCCTCCATGTACAGGGACTCGGCCTCCGAGAGATCGCCCTGCGCTTCGGCCACCAGCCCGAGGTTCGACAGGCTCGGGCAGAACTGACGTGTGACCGAGAGGACCCGGTCGTAGGACTCCCGCGCCTCCTCGTACCGGCCGAGGTGGTAGTAGGCCCAGCCCATGTTGTGGTACGCGCGGCCCACCTCGCGGTACGTGGGCTCGTTCACGGCGATCTCCAGCTGGACCAGCGCCTCGGCCCACCGCTCCTCGGCGACGAACAGCGCGCCCCAGTTGACGCGGGCCTCGGGGAACGGATTCTGCAGCCGCGTGGCGGTGCGGTACGACTTGTGGGCGTCCTCGTAGCGCTCCATGACGAAGTAGCAGTTGGCCAGCAGGTGGTGCGCCTCGGGGTGGTGGGGGTTGAGCTTGATGGCCTCCAGCAGCGCACCCACCGCGCCGGGGAAGTCGCCCTCGTCGAAGTACACCTGTCCCATCTTCTGATGTCCCAGGGCCTTCTCGGCACGAACCCGGGTCACGCAGCCGGGGGCTGCCAGGGCGAACAAGAGCACGAAGACGACGGCGTGGAAGTGGCGCATCAGTCCAGATACCTCCCGATGATGGGCGCGAGGGCCTCCTTGCGGGCGGGCGGGATGTCCTCCGGGGCGGTCATCAGCGCGCCCTGCAGCGCGTTGGCCGCGGCCGGGTCCAGCTCCTGGGGCACGCGCGGCGCGGCGTGGGCCACCAGCCGCTTTGCGTTGTCCGCGTTGGCGCTCAGGGTGGCCATGATCTCCTCGATCTCGACGGCCCCCTCGCTGACGCGCCAGGAGTCGTAGTCGGTGACCAGCGCCACCGTGGCGTAGGCGATCTCCGCCTCGCGGGCGAGCTTGGCCTCGGGGATGTTGGTCATGCCGATGACCGAGCCGCCCATGGTGCGGTACATGTGGCTCTCGGCGCGGGTGGAGAACGCCGGGCCCTCCATGCACACGTAGGTGCCGCCGCGGTGGATCTTGATGCCCAGGTCCTCGGCCGCCTGCTGCAGCACGTCGCCCAGGGCACCGGACACGGGGTCGCCGAAGCTGACGTGGGTCACCACGCCGTCGCCGTAGAAGGTGTTCTTGCGCTGGCGGGTGCGGTCGATGAACTGGTCCACCACCACGAACTCGCCCGGGGCCAGCTCCTCGCGCAGCGATCCCACCGCCGACAGGGAGATGATCCACTCCGCGCCGAGCGTCTTCATGCCCCAGATGTTCGCCCTGAAGTTGATCTCGTGGGGCAGGATGCGGTGCCCGCGGCCGTGGCGGGGCAGGAACACGGCGCGAACGTCGCCGATATCGCCGCAGATGTAGGCGTCCGACGGATCCCCGAACGGGGTCTCCAGTCGGATCTCCTCCACGTTGCGCAATTCCTCGAGCTCGTAGAGGCCCGTGCCGCCAATCACTCCGACCGTCGTCCTGGGCATGGAAATGTCTCCTCCATGAGCGCCCTCGATGGCGCGTGCAAGCCGTGATGCCTATTGCTAGAAGCTGCTGTCTTGCAAGTCAATATATACTTGAACGCATGATCTACGAGGACGGCGCAGCGCTGAAGGAACGCATCGAGGCCGTCGCCGGCCGCCGTGTCTACTCCCCACCGACCATCATCGAGGACACGTCGAACTACCTCAACATCCACGGCGGGACGGTGCTGCGGATCGGCGGCAGCGACTACTACATCCGCACCGACGCCAAGGAGGGTCGCTTCGGCATCAGCGAGCAGCCCAAGTTCTGGGTGAAGCACGCCGTGGACCTCACCGACGGCTCGCGCAAGATCATCAAGCTGGTGTTCCACGAGCAGTTCAGCACGCGGCTCGGCTTCTTCCAGGTCCGCTGCCATCGGTCCCCGGACAAGGAGAGCGCGTTCCTCGAGGCCGTCACCGGGGACACCCGCTTCATGCAGGGTCACACCGTGCGCGATCCGGCCGGCAACAACGTGCGCATCATCGACCTGATCCGGGGCGACAGCTTCTTCAACCTGCTCGCCACCCTCAACCAGCCCCACGAGGAGTACTTCCACGAGACCCTGCCGGGGATCGCCCACCGGCTCGTGGGCTGCGTCGACGCCATGGACAAGCTGCACCGCCTCGGCCTGCAGCACGGCGACATCCGCAACGACCACATCCTCGTGGAGGAGGGTACCGGCGAGTACCGCTGGATCGACTTCGACTACAGCGTCAACTACAGCGACTACGACGTGTGGAGCCTGGGCAACGTGCTGACCTACGCCGTGGCCAAGGGCATCGTCACCTGCCGCGACGCGGCCGAGGCCGGTGTGGACGTCCGCGACGAGGACGCCCTGCTGTTCTACGGCTACCGGATGGCCAACCTGCGCAAGCTCTATCCCTACATCCCCCGGGCGCTCAACGACCTGTTGCTGCGCTTCTCCGCCGGCGCGGAGCGCTTCTTCACGGACTTCGAGGAGATGTCGCGGGCGCTCCGAGCGGCCGCGGGGCTCACGTGGGGGGGACGACGGCGCTGACGGCGATCAGCGGCGCCGCTTCTTCAGCAGACCGAGCTCGGTTTCCAGCTTGCTGGGGATGATCCGCACCAGCCAGGTGTGATGATCGAGGGCTTCGGGGCTGCCCAGCGCGTCCCGGTTGACCTCCACCACCTGGCCGCTCAGCGGCATGAACACGCTGTGGATCTCGCCGGCGGCCGTGGTCAGCTTGAAGCTGATGTACCCCTGTTCCACCAGGTCCCCGTCCTGGGGGCTCTCGATGCTGGACACGTCACCGGCCCCGGCGAGGAAGGACCGCTCGATGCCCACCTCCATCGTGCCGTCTTGCTGGAACACGGCCCAGGAGTGCTCGCGCAGGTAGAACCGATCGCCCGGCGTCAGCTGCACGTCCGGGGACTGCAGGCCGCCGTCGACGCTGGGTAGCTCCATGGTCATGGTCAGGGTGTCGGCGATGCGCTCGGATCGGCGCAGGGCCCGGTTGACCGGGCCGTACAGCTCCTGTCGGGTGAACGGCTTGGCCAGGTAGTCCACGGCGCCGAGGCGCAACGCCTTCACCGCCGTGCTGATGGTGGGATACCCGGTGACCATGAGCACGGGCGGATCGAGATGATCCTTCTTCATCTGCTCGAGGAGCTGGATGCCGTTCATCTCCGGCATCATCAGATCGGTGATCACGAGGTCGTAGCTGTTCTCGTACAGCCTGGCCAGCCCCTCCCTGGCGCTGAGCACCGATTCCACGGCGTGCCCCTGGCGGCGCAACATCCGCCGCAGGCTGACGTGGATGATCTCCTCGTCGTCGATGACCAGGATGCGCGCCGAGGGGGTCGCGCCGTCGGCCGGCCCTTGCTTGCTCATCGCTCCGCTCCAATCGTCCCGGCGGCCGCGGGCAGGGTCAGGTGGAACGTCGTGCCCACACCCACCTCGCTGTCCACGTCCACCTTGCCGCCGTGCTGTTCGGCCACGCTCATCACCGCGGGCAGGCCCAGCCCGTTGCCCTGCTCCCCCTTGGTGCTGAAGAACGGCTCGAAGATCCGCTCCAGGGTCTCCGCGGGGATGCCACAGCCCGTGTCCGACACCGACAGCCGCACCACCTGTCCGTCGTGCGACGTGCCGCTGCTCAGACCGATCTTGCCCCGGCGGTCCATGGCGTCGCGGGCGTTGATCACGAGGTTGAGGATCGCCTGCTGGACCAGATTTGGATCCACCTGCACCGGGGGCAGCGAGTCCTCGAGATCCAGCTCGAACCGGATGTCGTGGAACGAGGCCTGTCGCTCCACCATCTTCACCGTGCGGATCGCCAGCGAGTTGAGGTCCATCGCCTGCCGCTGGGGCGCCTGCTGGCGCGAGAAGTCCAGCAGGTCGCGCACGATACGGCGACAGCGCATGGTCTCGTTGACGATGACCTCGTAGTCCTCGCGGAACTCGTCGTCCTCTTCCGCCTCCAGCAGCAGATCCTCGGCAAAGGTGAGGATCCCCGTCAGCGGGTTGTTCAGCTCGTGGGCGACGCCCGCGGCCAGCTTGCCCACCGCAGCCAGGCGCTCGTGCAGCAGCAGCTCCTGCTGCATCTCGCGTTGCCGCGTGTCGTCCCGGGCGATGCAGCACAGGCCCACGGTGTCGCCCTTGTAGTCCACCAGGGGGAAGCGCTCGCAGATCAGGTTGCGTTCCTTGCCGTCCACCATGAGCGTCTCTTCGGCCACGTGGTGGCCGCCGCTGCGCAGCACCTCGTCGTCGTGCCGCTGCACCACCTCGGCCGCGGCCGGCGGGAAGACCTCGGCGGTGGTGCGGCCCACGAGCTCGTCGTGGCCCTTGCCCAGCAGCTGCTGGGCGCGCGGGTTGGCCAGCAGGAACCGCCCGTCCGCGTCCTTGATGGTGATGATCGCGTGCACGGCGTCGACGATCTGCATGAACCGCCGCGCCGACTCCTCGGTCTCCCGCTTGAGCATCACCTGCTCGGTGATCTCGCGGGACGTCTCGACGATGCGCACGATCTGGCCGCTCTCGTTGCACACGGGGTTGGCCGTGATCTGGTAGTACGCGGACCTGCCCGCGCGGCCGTGGTTCTTCTGGACCATGGTCACGGGCGACCGCGTCTCCATCACCCGCATGAACGGGCATTCGTTGTCGGCGCACCGCATCAGCCGGTCGGTCTTGCAGAACGCCTCGTAGCAGAACCGGCCCTTGGCGTCCTCGCGGGACACCCGCGCCACCTCCTCGAACCGCCGGTTCACCCGCACGATCCGCATCTCCGTATCCAGCACCATCACCACGTCCGGCACCGTGTCGAGGATCTCCTGCAGGCGGGCCTTGTCCTGCTGCACCCGGGCCTCGAGGACGGTCTTGTGGCGCAGCTGATCGCGCAGGCGCTCCTCGATGTTGTCCAGGTCCCAGAACACCCGCGCGAGCACGTGGTCCATCAGCCGCACACCCGGCGGCAGCAGGAAGAACACGTCGTCGAGGACGTCCTCGTTGCCGGTGAGCTCGATCACCAGCTCGAGATCGGGGTTGGCCATGGCCTCGTGGATGCTGTCGGTGGTGTGCCAGCCCTGCTCGCGGGCGAACACCAGCCCCGGTGCGTCGTCGTTGACGTCCACCACCGCGAGGATCTCCAGGCCCAGCGTGCTCAGCCGGCCCTGGACGAACAGCTCCAGTACGTCGCGGCAGCCCGCGCCGCCGCCGATGAAGACGGTCTTCATGCAGCCCCCTGGGGGTTGGGGAGAACTTCTTGGATCATACTCATGTCAGGGACGGCCGGGGGACGGAGCAATCTCAGTCGGTCCGCTGGGCGCGACGATACGACGCGTACATGCCGATGACCGAGAGGAGGCCGACCACGCCGAGCACCACCCACACGATCCACGGGTTGTACGCGTCCCAGAGCACCTCGCGCGCCGCATACAGGTCGCCGCCGACGTGGTCGGCCACCATCTGCAGCAGCTCGTTGCCGTCCTTGCCGTCGAGGGCGGCCTCGTCCAGCACGCCGTTCTCCACCAGGTAGCGCCCGGAGAGCACCGCGCGCCGCGAGAACATGTCGTAGATGGGACCGGACAGGATGTTGCCGCCCGCCCAGCCGATGGCGAAGGGGATGTTCGAGTACCCCATGTAGATCGCCTTCTTGTCCGGCGGCGCGGTCATGCCGATGTACTCGGAGAACTTGGGGCTGCAGATGATCTCGCCGATGGCGAACACGAAGATCATCAAGCCGACGAAGATCCCCATCTGGCTCATCCCCGCGGCCACGAAGCCCACCAGGGCGATGGCCATGCCGAGCACCAGCGACGTCATCATCTTGTAGCGGCCGAAGAACCACGACAGGGGCAGCCCCAGCAGGATGATCGTGAACGAGTCGATGTTGATCAGCAGCTCGGGC
>CAZLEO010000171.1:0-13143 GCA_964558555.1 uncultured Rickettsiales bacterium
CGTTGGCCGTCGCCACACCATCGCAGTCGTTGTCCTGGCCGTCACAAATCTCGTTGTTACCCGGGAAGTTGGCGGCGTCGCTGTCATCGCAGTCGCCGGCGCAGATCCTCACACCATCGGCATCTGCGTCGTCCTCGTCCGCGGGAACAGTGCCATCGCAGTCGTCGTCCACGCCATTACAGTCCTCGGTAGCCCCCGGGTAGATGGCGCTGTCGTCGTCGTCGCAGTCGTCCTCGCAGATCATGAATCCGTCGAGATCGCCGTCCACCTCCGCCGCGTCCGCTGAGCCATCGCAATCGTTGTCGATGGCATCGCAGAGTTCGGCGGCTCCTGCGTAGACGGTGTCGTCGCTGTCGTCGCAGTCGGAGTTGTCGGCGACCCAACCTGCTTGAGGGTCGCAGGTGTACTCGCCGGCATCCGATGCGTCGCCATGGAGGTCGGAATCCGCGTCAGGGTAGTACGTGTCGAACGCCAGCCCGTCGTCGGGGGTGCCGTTGCAGTCGTTGTCGATGTCGTCGCAGACTTCGGAGGCCCCTGGGTACGAGGTGTCATCCTCGTCGTCGCAATCGTCGGAGCAGGTATCCACGCCGTCACCATCGGCATCGTCGATGTTCAACTCGGGGTCGGTGTCGTCGCAGTCGCCTTCGCATTCGGCGGCCCCATCGGAGTCGTCGTCTATTTCCTCATCCGACGGCACTCCGTCGCAGTCCGTGTCGATGCCATCGCAGCCTTCGTCGGCTCCCGGGTGGACGGTCTCGTCCAGGTCGTCGCAGTCCCCATCCTGCACGACCCAGCCATCCCCGTCGGCGTCCTCGCATCCGGTGGCTGCGGCACATCCGTCGTCGTCGCAGTCCGTCACGCCGTCCTGGTCGTTGTCCACGCCGTCGTCGCACTCGCCAGCCTCGTCGCCCTCGATCTCCGTCGGGGTCGTGTCGTCGTCATCGGACGTTGCGTCGTCGTCGTCCGCGACGGTGGTGTCGTCGTCGCCGGCGGAATCGTCGTCGTCCGTCGGACAGCCGAGGGTGAAGGTCAAGGCGACGGCGATGAAAAGCGCGAGGAGTTGGTCGATCCGCATGGGTTCCCCCTGGTTGGTCTCCTGGCAGGATAGCAAGGCTGGATGGGAACCCGCGAGGAGGGCGTGGTGTGTCCTCGGCGACGGAGAACCGCTGAGCGGCGAAGCGCTGGGAGTCGATCGGGGTGGTCAGCTCGACGTGCCCACCGGGGACTTCATCCAGGTTGATGCAGGCGGCTTCTTCGCCTGCGGACTGGATACCTCCGGGCACATCGTCTGCTGGGGGCAGCCGGCGTGGGGAGCAGCGGTTGGGGCATCCAAGACGACCTCGAGTTCCTCCAGCGAGAACTCCAGGCCGTCTTGGTCGACCAAGACATCCTGAGATTCCGCCACGGAGAACTTCAGGGCTTCTTGGATCGCCGAGCGGTCTGCGGGGAAGGGACGGCGCTGGAGCGCCGAAGAAGACGTTCCCTGGGCCGCACGCGGACGGCGGACCGTGGGAACGAGGAACGCGTGAGGAATGGCCCGGCGGGCTAGACGATGGGCAGCGGGTCGAGCCCGAGGCGGCGGCATTCGGCGGCCATGAGGGCGTCGAGCTCGCTGGCGACGTCGGGGTCGAGGGGCTGGGTGTTGCCCCTGGCGAGGATGCGCTGGACCTCGGCGGCGGCCATGTCGTGGGAGTCGGGGGCGCCGTTGGCCTCCCACTCGCCGTAGGTGGCGCGGTCGATGGCCTTGCCGGGGAAGTGGAGCTCCTTGCGGAAGTTGGAGCGGGTGTGGGGGTGGCCGAGGAAGTGGCCGGTGGCGACGACGGCGGGGAGGAGGTCGGGGCGGTCGTCGGCGGAGTCGTGGCTGACGCCGCGGAGCAGGCGCAGGGCCATGCCGCAGGCCTCGTTGTCGAGCACCATCTTCTCCAGCGACTGGCAGGACTCGAAGTCGAGCATGCCGGGGCCGGAGACCATGTTGACGCCGGCGAGGGCGGCGAGGGTGGCGCCGATGCCGGACTCGGCGCCGGCCTGCCAGGAGACGACCTTGGCGTCGGACAGGGCCATGTAGGCGTGGGTGGGCAGGCCGAGGTGCTTGCCGACCTGGGCGTAGGACATGTCGACCATCATGGTCTCGATGGCGCCCATGGGGGTGGTGCCGTGGCGCATGTCGAAGGCCGAGGGGGAGCCGCCCCAGACGATGGGGGCGCCGGGGGAGGCGAGCTGCTGGATGACCACGCCGGAGAGGCACTCGGCGCAGTGCTGCAGGACCATCTCGCGCAGGGTGACGGGCGAGGTGGCGCCGGCCAGGGGCATGGAGACCATCTCGACGGGGATGCCGGCGCGGGCGCCGTCGATGAGGGCCTGACAGGTCAGGTCGCTCCACTTCAACGGCGGCGTGGGGCAGCAGTCGAAGATGGCCAGCGGCGTCTCGGCGAGGGCAGAAGCGCTGCCGCGGACCGCGGTGAGCATGTCCTTCATCACGCCGAAGGCGTCGGTGCGGAAGGTGCCGGTGATGACGGGCTTGTCGCAGTGGCGCAGGGCCACGTAGAGACGGTAGCGGTCGCCCATCTCCTCGGGCACGTCCGCGGGGATCAGCGAGGTGGACTGGGCGGCGAAGTTGCCGCAGGCCTGGGCGACCCAGGCGAGGTGGACCAGGTCCTGGATCTCGGGGGCGCGGCGGCGGCGGGTCTGGGGATCGAGGATGTGCAGGGCCGCAGAGCCGGGATCGAAGTGGACGTTGTCGCCGGTGAGGTCGAGGGCCGTGGTGCCGGCGCGGTTGGCGACGACGATGCGGGACGGGGCGGTCTCGACGCAGCGCCGGATGAGATCGGCGTCGAGGAAGACGCGGCCGTCGTCGATGCGCTGGCCGGCGCCGTCGAGGAGCGCCAGGGCCTCGTCGTTCTCGACGAACACGCCGACCTCGGCGAGCACGTCCATGGCCTGTTCGACGATCCGCTCGACCTGGTCGGGGGTGAGAAGCTGTACCTTGGGTCGCAGGGCCATCTTGTCCTCCTAGTCCTTTCGGAACGCGCAGGTCTCGCGGCGCTCACAGGTCGCACATCTGTGCCGCCCCTCCCGGTTGCGGGGGGGGTGGTCGAGGTAGCGCACGGCGAAGCTGACGGACTTGCGCGGGATCATCATCATGCCGGGCGTCAACGTGACGCCGATGTCGGCCGCGGGCACGTGGCCGAGGAGCTGTTGCTGGTGCTCGACGCCCCAGCGGCCGTAGCCGGGGCTGAAGCGGCGGCCGGCGTGGAGGCCGAGCCGGGTCGCCTCCTCGCAGACGACGCGGTCCAGCGCGTCGGCGGCGGCCTCGGCGCCGGCAGAGCCGATGGCGTCGAGGAGCAGCGCGTCGAGGAGGTCTCCGCCATCGTTGAGGCGGTCCACCTCGCGCTCGAGGGCGTCGCCCACGGTGACGAGGCCCACGCCCGCGTGGGCGGGGGGGTGGACCATCTGCAAGGCGACGGACTGTTCGTGGTCGATCACGGTCCAGACGCCGCGGGGCGCGAGCCGGGCCACGCCGTCGGACCACAGCTCGTCGAGGCGACGGCCGATGCGATCGGTGGGGCGGCCGGATCGGCCGTACCCGAGGTTGCGGTGGACCTCTTCCCGGGAGACCTCGAGGTCGAGGTCGAGGGCGCTCACGGGCGGGCGTCCAGGGCCGCGCGGGCGCGGGCGATGAAGCTGGGATCGGTGCCGCAGCAGCCGCCGACCACGAGCGCGCCCGCGTCGACCATGGCGGTCAGGTCGCGGACGAAGGCGTCGGGATCGGCGTCGTAGACCACACCCTCGGTGGTGGCGCGGGGATCGCCGGCGTTGGGTTGCGCCTGGACCGGGACGTCGAGCCCGGCGACGGCCTCGGCGACCATGGGCACCATCTGCTCGGACACGACGCTGCAGTTGAATCCCACGACGTGGGCGCCCGCGTCGGCCAGGGCCTGCAGGGTGGGCACGAGGCGGTCGCCCATGATCGTGAAGTGACCGCGGGGGCGGACCTCGAAGGTCATGGAAGCGAGCACGGGCAGGCCGGTGGCCGCGGCCGCGCCCACGGCGAGGCGGGCCTCGCGCAGGTCGTACATGGTCTCGATGGACAGCAGGTCGGCGCCGGCGTCGGCCAGGGCGCCGGCCTGGGCCTCGAAGGCGCTGCGGAGCTCGTCCTCGGTGGCGACGCCCATGGGGGGGAAGAACTTGCCGGTGGGGCCGATGTCACCGGCGACCAGACAGTCGCCCGCGGCGGCATCCCGGGCCAGCTCCACGGCGGCGCGCGACACGTCGGCGCAACGGCCGCCCAGGCCCACGGCGGCCAGCTTGGGCTCGGTGCCGCCGAAGGTCACGGAGTGGATCACGTCGGCGCCCGCGTCCACGTAGGCGCGGTGGGCGTCGGCGATGCGATCGGGGTGTTCGAACAGCCACCACTCGGGTGCCCGCCCGGCGTCGAGGCCGGCGTCGATGAGCAGGGATCCCATCCCCCCGTCGAGGAGGAGCGGGCGCTGCTGTAGTCGTTCGAGGAGCTGATCAGGCGTCATCGACGAGGCTCCGGGCCACCTCCACGGCGGCCACGGCGTTGTCGGCGAAGCCGGCCGCGCCGATCTGGTCGGCCCAGGCCTGGCCCACGGGCGCGCCGCCGACCATCACCTTGGTGTCGAGCCCCACCTCGCGCAGGCCCGCGATCAGGTCGCGCTGCACGGTCATGGTGGTGGTGAGCAGGGCGGACGCGCACACCAGGTCCGCGCCGATCTCCTGGGCCTTCGCCACGAAGCGCTCCACGGGCACGTCCGCGCCCTCGTCGCTCACCTCGAAGCCGTTGGCCGCGAGCATGGTGCCCACAAGGGTCTTGCCGATGTCGTGGATGTCGCCCTGGACCGTGCCGATCACGACCTTGCCCAGGGTCTTGCCGCCGGCCGCCCCCTCCAGGGAGGGCTGCAGTACGGCCATGGCGCCCTTCATCGCCTGGGCGGCGGTGACCAGCTCCGGCAGGAAGTACTCGCCCTCCTCCCAGAGCTCACCCGTCTTGCGGATGCCGGGGACGAACCCCTCCTCGATGGCGGTGAGGGGCTTCATGCCGGCCTCCAGGGCCTGCCCGGCGAGGGCGGCGGCCTGGTTCTCGTCGCCGTCGAGCACGGACTGGCGCATGGCCTGCAACAGCTGTGCGTGATCACTCATGTCAGGGTCCTCCAGCGTGGCGGTCGAATTTATCTGAGCGGCGCTACCTCGTCCACAACCAGCCGCTCGCGCGCGTCGAAGCAGCGGCGGTGGGCCAGCAGCAGAAGGAGCAGCGAGCCGATGGCCGTGCCCGCGGCGAGCATCAACATCACCACGATCTGGTACTTCACGGCCACCAGCGGGTCCGTACCGGACAGGATCTGTCCGGTCATCATGCCTGGCAAGGCCACGATGCCCACGACCATCAGCGAGTTGATGGTGGGGATCATGGCGGCACGCAGGGCATCGCGCAGCACGTGGCGCGAGGCCTCCCAGGCGGTGGCGCCGAGGCACTGCAGGGCCTCTATGCGGCGCTGCTGAGACGACAGCTCGCCGAGGAGGCGGTCGAGGCCCAGGGAGATGCCGTTGAGGCAGTTGCCGAGGATCATCCCGGTGATGGGGATGAGGTAGCGGGGCGAATGCCAGGGCTCCACCTCGAGGATCACCTGGGTGACGATGGCGGTGACGATGCCGGCGGACACCACCATCGACAGGAAGGTGATGCCGGCGAAGCTGCGTGGACGGCGGGATTGCCGTGCGAGGGCGGCACGCGCCGCGGCCGCGGTCATCAGCACCAGCATTCCCAGCACGGCCCAGACGGCGTCGAGGTCGAACACGTAGCGCAGCAGGTAGCCCACGGCCAGCAGCTGCGCGAAGGTGCGCACCGTGCCGATGGCGAGGCTGCGCAGCAGGCCCAGCCCGAACGCCACGGACAGGGCGCCGGGGATGGCCACCAGCAGCACCGCCATGGCCAGGTGGAGGGGGCCGATGTCGACCGGACCGGTCACGGGGCCTCCCTCGCCTGGATTCGCAGGGGCTCGGTGGGCAGGGCCGCGGCGAGGCGCGGGTCGTGCAACACCCACAGCACGGCGAGGCCGGCGCCGCACAGGGACCGCAGGAAGGCGTCCACCTGCTGCGCCGAGTCCTCGTCGAGGGCGGCCGTGGGCTCGTCCAGCAGCAGCACGGACGGCCCGGCCATGACCGCGCGCAGCAGGCCCACACGGGCGGCCTGGCCCTCGGAGAGTTCGGCGGCTGGGTGGTCGATCAGGGACGCCGGCAGACCGACCGCGTCGAGCATTCGAGCCGGTTCGGGCGCGTCCCCGCCGGCGTGTGAGTGGCTCTGCAAGGACGCGGGGCGCGCCAGGTTCTCGGCCACCGTGCCGGGGAACATCACCGGCCGCTGCGGCAACATCCCCACGCGACGGCGCCACACCGACGGCTCCCAGGTGTCGATGGCTCGCCCCTCCAGGCTCAGCTCGCCGCCGACGATGGGGGTGAAGCCGGCGAGGGCGCGCATCAGGGTGGTCTTGCCGCTGCCGGAGGGGCCCACCACGCCGCGCAGATCGCCGGGGTCGAGGTCCAGATCCAGGTCGTCGAGGATGACACGGGGCTGGGAGGTTGCGGCCGAATCGAGCTGGACGCGAAGTCCCGTGGCGTGGAGCAGGGTCACCGGTCGATGGACTCTACCTTGGTCTCGAGGAACCGCGCCAGCCGGTGGAAGTCGGAGCCGGGCTCGATGTAGCGGACCTGGGTGCGCAGGGTCTTGGGATCCACCAGCTTCTCGAACTGCACGTAGCGCAGGTCCAGCTGACCGGAGACGCTGACCATGTGCCCGTCGAGGCCCTCCTCGATCAGCGCGCGGTACGAGCCGATGCCGAGCTGGCTGCCGAGCATCACGTCGAAGGCGTGGGGCTGGGCGCAGCGGGACTCGTACCCCAGCTGCAGGCCCTTGACCTTCTTCTTGCGGTTGGTGCGGCGGGTGTACTCCTCGGCCACGGCCTTGGAGATGATCTTGCCGATGTCGAGGTCGCCGGCGGAGATGTGGCCGTGGGGGTCGCGGGGCATGTCGTCGATGAACTTGCGCGGCAACATCTCCACCAGCCCCTCGGCCAGCACGATGGTGCCGTATCCCTTGTTCTCGCGCGTCTCGCGGGAGATGATCAGCTGGACCATCTTGTTGACCAGCGCGTCCACCTTGAGCTTCTTGACCTTCTCCTTCTTGCCGGTGATCGGGTTCACCTCTTCGTCGTACTGCAACATGGTCCCGTCGATGTCCTCGACGCTGATGATCATGTTGGCCTCGCCGGCGATGCCCACGCCGTAGGCCAGCCAGCCGCTCTTGCGGCCCATGGTCTCGGCGACGAAGTACGAGTCGGTGGCTTCGGCGTCCGCGCGCAGGTTCTTGAGCTCCTGGGCGAGCACGCCCACCGCGGTGAAGTACCCGAAGGTGAAGTCGATGCCGCGGTAGTCGTTGTCGATGGTCTTGGGCAGGTGGACGATCTTGAACCGCTTGGCGTCCTCGGGCAGCCGCTTCTGGAACTCGTGCAGCAGGTTGGCCGTGCGCAGCGTGTCGTCACCGCCGATGGAGATCAGGGCGTCCAGGCCCATGTCCACCAGGGCGAAGTAGATGTTGCGCAGGGGGGCCGACCGCTCGGGATCGTCCAGGTCCGCGGCGCGCTCGATCAGCTTGCCGGGGTTGGCGCGGGCCGTGCCGATGATGATGCCGCGGGCGTTGCGCTTGCCCACCACGTCCGCCGGTGTGAGGTTGCGGTAGTGGGTGTTCCGCGCCAGGCGGTGGCTCAGCGGGTGGTAGTGCTGCAGGTGCTCGTAGCCACCCTGGAAGCCGATGACCTCGCGGCCGCTGTCCAGGAAGGAGATGGCGGCCGAGCTGATCACGGCGTTGGCTCCGGGGGCGGGGCCGCCGGAGAAGATGATGCCGATGCGGCGGATGTGGGCGCCGATCTCCTTGGGGGCGGATTCCGTGCTCTTCTTGGCCATGACGTCACTCACTCCTGTGTCACTAGTGGGGACCGCGGCGAGGATACTCCACCAGTGGCCTCGCGGGGAGGGGGTTGTTCGCGCTTTTTTCCAGGGCCGGCGCGGTCGGGATACTAGGGCCCGACGAGGATGTCGAGGTAGCCGGCGATCGTGTTGGCGTCGCCGGGGCACTGCAGGTGGTCGTCGAAATGGTAGATCGTGCCGTCGGGGTGGATGACGTAGACGTTGCCTTGCAGTGCATTCCAGTTCGTCCAGACGTTCTGGGTGGCGTCGTCGGTGAGGATGGGCAGGTGGAACCCGTCCACCATGTCCACGTAGCTGGGATCGTAGCCCGCGGCGTTGAGCAGCCAGATCTGCGCCGCGCCGTGCCAGTTGGCGTGGCCGTCCCACAGGGCCTGCAGCGCGTCGGCGCAGTACTGGCAGGCGCCGCAGGTGGTGAAGCCGAAGTAGATGACCACCGGCTGGCCGACCATGGCCGACAGGGTGAAGGTCTGGCCATAGGTGTCGGAGGTGTCGTTGCCGTCCTCGAGGGTGAAGTCCGCGGGCGGCGGGCCGCCGATGTACGTGTCGTCGTCGTCGCCGGCGCCGCTGTCGTCGTCGTCGTCCGTCGCCGCGCTGTCGTCGTCGTCCCCCGGTGTCGCGTCGTCGTCGTCGCCAGGGGTCACGTCGTCGTCGTCCGCGACCGAGCTGTCGTCGTCGTCGCTCGGCGTGGTGTCGTCGTCGTCACCGGGCGTGGTGTCATCGTCGTCCCCCGGCGTCGCGTCGTCGTCGTCCCCGGGCGCGGGCGGGCAGTCGGCCAGGCCGGCGCAGCTGGGATCATCGCAGTCGTACAGGCCGTCGAGGTCGTTGTCCTTGCCGTCGTCGCACTCCGTCTCGGGCTCGGTCTCCTTGACGCAGCCGAGGGGGACGACGAGCAGAAGGGCCAGCAAGAAGATCGAGTTGCGCATGATCACCTCCGGGTGAGGAGATTGTGTCACGAACCGCCCTTCGAGGGATCGCGATGGGGGCCGGGGCGCGGACGCCGCTTCTTCTTGCGCCGCTTCTTGCGGCCGCCGCCGCCGCCGTCTGCCAGCCCGCCGAAGAGGTCGTCCGGGGTGGGCCGCTGCTGCTCCAGCCGCTCGACGCCGTCGAGGAGACGCTGCGCGGCCCGGTCCTCCTCCCCGTCGTCGGCCAGGCCGGCGAACAGGGCGTCGGGGGAGGGCCCGCCAGAGGGCCGCCGCGGGCGGGATCGCTGGACCTCGAGCACGGCCTCGATGGGCGGCGCCTCGCCCCGGGCGCGACTGTCGCGCAGCTGCTCGAGCAGCTCGCGCATGGCGCGCTCCTCGTCGGTCTCGGGATCGCCGGTGCGGCCGGGACAGCCGCCGACGCAGTGTCGGGGTTCCTTCCATCCGTGGGTGCGCGCGTAGAGCTGGATGTCCTTGGTCCACACGAACGTGCGGCCGCAGCGCCGGCAGGTGAGGTAGCGGTCCTTGACCGCGCGACGGTTGGACCGGCAGCGGCTACAGCGGCGCGGCAGGCTGAGCCCCTCGCGGCGGAACCAGTCCTCCTCCTCGGGCTCGAGGGAGAACGGCGCGCCGCAGTCCGCGCAGTGCCGGATCAACCCACCACCCTCCCGCGGCCGAGGTGGAACAGGGACAGGTACAGCGGCAGCATCAACACCCCGGTCACCGCGGCCGCCGTCCAGCCCGCGCCGGCGCCCAGCCCCTCCCACAGGGCGTCCGTCTCCAAGGCGAACGCCGCGGCGTCCGCGAGCACCTGCAGGCCGAGCCAGGCCAGCCAGAAGCGCCCGGCCGCTGCGCGCACGCCCGTGGTCCGGCAGGCCATCCCCACCAGCGACACCGCCGTGACCGCCACGGCGAGCCACCCGACGGCCGAGCCCGGGGCGCGCAGGATCAGCAGCACGAGCAGCGTGATTCCCAGGGCGAGCATGTAGGTCTTGCGCAGGATGTCCATGGCGGACGAATCCTACACGGATCCGAAGGAGCTGTCGGGGGGACTAGTCGCGGGGGCGGAGGACGCGCTTGCCGCGCTGGGGGGCGGCGGCGCCGTCGTCGGTGTGCTCGCTGGGGAGATACGCGTTGCCCGAGACCGAACCCTTGGACGGGCCGGTGCGGACGGCGGCGGTGCGGCTCTTGCGCGGGTCCATGATCTTGTCGCAGGAGCGCACGGTCGCGCGGTAGAGGCGGGCCGCGTCGCGTTCGGACATCTCGCCGTCGGACAGGGCCCGCTCCTCCATCATGTTCAGTCGATCCACCTCGGCCTGGAGCACGGCCAGCTGCTTGGCGTCGAGGTCGTCGCGGTCGGCGTCGCGCAGGGCTTCCACGTTGGTGACGTCGAGGGTCTCCGGTGCGGGGGGTTCGTAGCGGGTCACCTCGCCCACGCGCTGGGGCGCTTCCGCGAGCGCGTCATCGTCGGCGAGCGCGGCGGTAGCAGGGATCGAAACGAGGAAGGTCGCGAGAAGAAATCGAATCGTATTGCCCATGATGTCCTCCTCCATGGCTCGTGTCGGAGCGTTGGACGGGACCGGGCACGGATTTCTTCAACGGACCGGGCAGAAAGGGGCCCGGAAGGCTAGAAGGGGACGGCCTCGACCGACGCGACGCCGGGGACCTTCTCCTTGAGCATGCGCTCGACGCCCATCTTCAGGGTCATCATCGCGCCGGGGCAGCCGCTGCAGGCGCCCAGCAGGCGGACGCGGACCACCCCCTCGTCGGTGACGTCCACCAGGGCGATGTCGCCGCCGTCGGCCTGCAAGTGGGGCCGGATCTGCTGGATGACCTCGTCGACGGTTTCCTTCGTGACTGCCATGACTCCTCCTGGGTTGGGCCCACGCAACATAGGGTCGTGTTCGTGGGTGTGCAAGCGGTTTTCCGCGTCGGGCTCAGGGCTGCGTGGTGCGGGGCACCAGGAAGCGCGCGAAGAAGTAGGCCATGCGCTTGGCGATGGCGGGCACGTGCTGCTTGAGGCGGTGGTCGCCGCCGGCGAACACCATCGTGTGAGCCCGATCGCCGAGCACGTGGACGAGCCACTCCGAGTCCAGCGGCGGGACGACCTCGTCCGCGTCACCCCAGACGACCAGCCCGTGACCGCCGTACTTCTTGGCCTCGGCGCGCACGACGCTCCAGAAGCGAATCGGCGTGGCGATGCCGGCCCAGGCCGGGGCTCCCCGGCGGGCCGCCGCCACCAGGCTCACGGCCGCGCCCATGGACGATCCTGCGAACGCGACGGTCCCGTGATCGGGCTGGACCTTGTCCAGCCATCGGATCGCCGCATCCACGTCTCCGACCCGGCGCTGCACGTCGATGGGCTCGTGGGGCCCCTCCGAGTCGCCGCAGCCGGCGTGGTCCAGACGCAGCGCGCTCATGCCCTCCCGCTGCAGGACACGGGCGATGTGGGCCACCTTGCCCCGACGGTGCGACTCCATGCCGTGGCACAGCACGACCACCGGCGCGGTGGCGGCGTCGCCGAGCCCCCACGCCGGGTGATAGGTCAACGCCAGCCGCTCGCCTGCGGCGTTGACCACGGACGCCTCGGTCTCGGGGAGGCTGCCCTCGGTGCCGTCCCAGGTGATGGTCTGATCGTCGAGTCCGCTCAACTCCGTCCTCCGAGATCATCGTGCTCCCCCGCCCGGCCGCGCTGCAGCTGGAAGAGGTGAGCGTACTTCAGAAAGGCCGACAACGACGCGCTGGCTGCCACGAGGAGCCCCCGGACGCCGTCGAGGAAGCCCAGCCTGAACAGGTAACGCCGCGCGAACGCCGCGACCGGGTGGGTCACCAGCTGGTGGATGTGGAAGGTGCGGCCGGCCGCGTGGGCCTCGCGCGCCCCCAGCCGGGCATACCGGCCGAGCTTGTCCATGTGATCGTCCAGGTCCCTGTACGGGTGGTGCACGAGCTCGCCGGGCAGGGTCTCCACCGAGCCGTCCACCTCGAGGATCTCGTGGACCGGCGCGTCGGTCCAGCGACCCCGCCCGCGGCGGACCACGCGGACGATGCGGTCCGCGGACCAGGCGTGACGGATCGGCTCGCCCAGGTAGTGATTGCGCCGCACGAACTCGTAGCCGGCCGCCTCGCCGCCGTCGCCCACCCGCGCGAGCGCCGCGGCCAGCTCCGGGTCGGGCACCTCGTCCGCGTCCAGCGAAAGCAGCCACTCGCCGCGGCATTCGTCCAGCGCGCGGTTCTTCTGGATGCCGTAGCCGGGCCAGCCGGTCTGCACGACTCGCGCGCCGCGCTCCCGCGCCAGCTCCACGGTGCCGTCCGTGGAGCCACAGTCCACGACCACGACCTCGTCGGCGAACCCCTCCGCGGCGTCGAGCAGGCGAGGGAGGTCCTCGCGCTCGTCGCGGGTGATCACCGCCAGGCTCAGCCGGGGCCGCGGGGGCTCGTTCATCCGGTCTCTCCAGGGCCGCCGCAAGGGGCCGCACCCCGATCTGCCCACATGCGCGCGAGCAAGTCAAAACGCGGGCGCGGTGCTACCATTCCTGCCCATGAATCGACAGCAAGCTCTCGACGAGCATCGCCGGCAGGGGCTGCCCACCCTGGCCGTGCTGCCCATCCACTACCCCCGGGAGGTGCTCGAGGCGCTGGACGTGCTCGGCATCGAGCTGTGGGGGCCTCCCGGTCCCCTACCCCAGGGGACCTGCGACAACATCCAGCCCTACGTGTGCTCGCTGGTTCGCAACGCCATGGCGTTCATCGACGGGGGCGGGATCGACGGCGTGGACGGCCTGCTGGTACCCAACACGTGCGATTCCATCATGG
Organism: uncultured Rickettsiales bacterium; assembly: GCA_964558555.1. Taxonomy (GTDB): domain Bacteria; phylum Myxococcota_A; class UBA796; order UBA9615; family CAYRNR01; genus CAYRNR01. The sequence goes on from CAZLEO010000171.1 coordinate 12,735, forward strand.
GCCTGGCGTCCATGGTAGAAGACCTCTCCGGGTGGGACGGGCCCGTGTTCCACTTCCACCTGCCCCGCCTTCAGGATACGGCAGCCTCGGAGCGGTTCCTCCGCGGCGAGGTCGAGCGGCTTTTCCACACCCTCGCCGAGTCGTTCGACCGCCCCGCGGATCCGGACCGACTCGCCGACGCGATCGATGTGCGTCGGCGCATCGAGTCGGCGCAGCACGCGCTGCGCGAAGGTAGGCGCGAAATTACCATGAGCGAACGCGAGCTCATGGAGCTGCTGCGCACCGACTCGTATCTCCCGGCGCAGGTCCACCTGGAACGGCTCGAGGAGGCGCTGCAGCGTAGCGGCGCTAGCCGCGGCGCGCCGGGTGGGGTGATCACCGGGAACGGGGCCCAGCCCAAGGGCCAGCG
>CAZLEO010000171.1:13153-20197 GCA_964558555.1 uncultured Rickettsiales bacterium
CGCCGTTCCCCCCCCGCCCCCCGCCCGCGGCCCGGGGGGGGGGCGGGGGGCGCGGGGGGGCGCGCCCCCCCCCCACGGCCCGGGTGTGTTCATCACGGGCATCGTGCCCGAGCCCATGGACCTGCTCGACGCGCTGGAGGAGGCCGGCGCCGTGGTGGTCGCCGAGGACTACGCTGCGGTGGGCCGCCGCCAGACCCTGCTGGATCCGACCGTGGACGGCGATCCCATCGAGCTCGCCGCCCGCCGCCTGGCCAACCGCCCGCCCTGCTCGACGCTGAGCGTGGACACCAAGCGCCGCGCCGATCAGCTCGTCCGCCAGGTGCGCGGCAGCGGCGCCGCCGGCGTGTTGCTACACAACGTGCGCTTCTGCGAACCCGAGCTGTTCGACGTGCCCGCCATCGAGGCGCGCATGGAGGAGGAGGGGTTCCCGCTGCTGGTGCTGGACACCGAGGTGGAGCGGGACCTGCCCGCCGCGGTCACCACACGACTCGAAGCCTTCGTGGAGATGCTCTCGTGACGATCTTCCGCCGCGCCCAGTTCGAGCTCGCCCGCCATGTGGCCGCGCCCGGTCTGATCCAGGCACAGCGCGCCACCGCGTGGTGGAAACGTCGCAACCGCAAGCCCCCCGTGACGCCGCTGGGCAAGCCGCCGGAGACCACCCGGCTGCTCAAGGAGGTCAGCCTGGCCCACTACTTCGCCGGGCGCTACGCCGACGGCGCGGTACCCGTGGCCTGGGTGACCTCGGGCGCCCCCATCGAGGTGCTGCGTCCCCTGGGCTACTACCTGGTCTACCCGGAGAACCACGGCGCCATCTGCGGCGCCGGGCACACGTCACCGCAGTTCATCGAGGCGGCCGAGGAGGCGTCGTTCTCCCAGGACCTGTGCAGCTACGCCCGCATCGACTTCGGCGCCCTGATCACCGGCGAGACCCCCATCGGGCGCATCCCCGCGCCAGACCTGCTGGTGGCCTGCACCAACATCTGCCAGACGGTGCTGTACTGGTACCGCGAGCTGGCGCGCCGGCTGGACGTCCCCCTGGTGGTGGTGGACACACCCCAGGTCTACGGCGAGCCCCAGCCCGAGCACCTGCAATACGTCCAGGATCAGCTGCGTGAGCTCGCCGACACGGCCGCCCGTGTGGCCGGCCGCAAGTTCGACGAGGACGCCTTCGGCGAGGCCGTGCTCATGGCCCGCGACGGGTGCGCGGCCTGGGGGGAATGCCTGGCGACCAACCGCTCCAGGCCCGCGCCGTGGACCGCCTTCGACGGCTTCATCCACATGATCCCCATCGTGACCATGCGCGGTACCCAGCAGTGCCTGGACTACTACGACGTGCTGCTGCGCGACCTGAAGCAACGCGCCGCCGACGGCATCTCCGGGGTCAAGCAGGAGAAGCACCGGCTGGTGTGGGACAACCTGCCCATGTGGTTCGAGATGCGCGGCATGTCCACCATGCTCGCCGAGGAGGGGTTCGCCCTGGTGGCGGCCACCTACACCAACGCCTGGGCCGCGACGGCCACGGCCCTGTCCACCGAGGACCCGTGGGAGGGGATGGCCGAGGCCTACTCCACGGTCATCCTCAACCGCGACCTGGGCCACCGCCTGGAGCTCATCCGTGGCATGGTCGAGGACTACCAGTGCGACGGCGTGCTGTTCCACTCGGACCGGTCGTGCAAGCCCTACTCGGTGGGGCAGCTGGAGCTGCGGGATCGGCTCGCGGCCGAGGGGATACGGGCCCTGGTGCTCGACGCGGACCACGCGGATCCGCGCGCCTACGCGACCGGCCCGGGAGAGACGCGGTTGAGGGCATTCATGGAGGGGTTCTGATGTTCGCAAGAGGGATCGGATTGGGACTGGCGGCGCTGCTGGCGCTGCCGGCTGGCGCACACCCGGCCAAGCCGGAGCGACCGCACCGCTGGACCGAGGCGTTCGCCACGCCCGGCGGGTGCACCACTGGAGCGGCGTACGGGGACGGACTGTTGTACCTGGCCGATCGCCAGGCGGACGTGGTCTACGCGGTGCAGCCGGACAGCGGCGAGGTGGTACGGGAGATCCCCCTGCCCGGGTACGTGCCGCTGGGCCTGGCGCACGACGGCACCCACCTGTGGGTCGCGGACGGCGTGGAGCGGAAGATCTACCGCATGAACCCGGTGGACGGCACCGTGGACCGCTCGTTCGAGTCGCCGGCCCGCGACACGAAGGGGCTGGCGCACGACGGCACCGATCTGTGGGTCGGCGACGGCAAGGGGGAGGCGCTGCACCGGATCAGCGTGGTGGACGGCACGACCATCGATTCGGTGGCCGCGCCGGCGACCAAGACCACGGGGCTCACGTGGGACGGGACGGCCCTGTGGGTCGCGGACCGCATCGAGGACGAGGTCTACCGGGTGGACCGGGCCACGGGGAACGTCACCCTGACCCTGGAGGCGGGGGGCGAGCACGGCTGGGGTCTGGCCTGGGACGGCCGACAGCTGCTCGCCGCAGACTACCAGTCCGACCACGTGCGGACCGTGATCCCGGGCACCCTGCCCCTGTTCGACCTGCTGGAGGACCGCCGCGAGGACGTGACGTTCCACCACGAGGTGCGCAGCTACGGACCGGAGCCGCTGCTCGAGGCCACCATCGCCGTGGCGATCCCGGGCAACCGGCCCGGCCAGCAGGTGGAGGGCTCCATCGGCTTCGAACCCGCGCCCACCGAGATCGTCCAGGACAGCTGGGGGCAGGACGTGGCCCGGTTCCGCTTCGAGGACGTGGCCGCGCCAGGGGAGGTCGCCGCGGTGATGCGGCTGACGGCGCACACCTGGTCCGTGCGCTACTACCTGTTCCCCGAGAAGACGGGGGACCTGAACGACATCCCCCGCGACGTGCGGCGGGCGTACCTGGTGGACGGGGACAAGTACCGCCTCGACGATCCCCTGATCCAGCAAACCGTGTCCGAGGTCGTGGGCGACGAGACCAACGCCTACCGCGTGATGCGGGCCCTGTACGACCACGTGCTGGAGCAGATGCACTACGAGCTGGCCGGCGGCTGGAACGTGGCGCCGGCCGTCCTCGAGCGGGGCAGCGGCTCATGCTCCGAGTACACCTTCGTGTTCATCGCGCTGTGCCGCGCGGCCGGGCTGCCCGCCCGCTACGTGGGCAGCGTGGTGCGCCGCTACGACGACGCGGCCGTGGACGACGTCTTCCACCGCTGGGCCGAGGTCTACCTGCCCCCGTACGGCTGGGTCCCCGTGGACGCCAGCCGCGGCGACAAGGAGACCGAGGCCGAGCAGGCCGCGTCCATCGGCTTCCTCGACAGCGGCCTGGTGGTGACCACCGAGTCGGGCGGGGACTCCGAGGACCTGGGCTGGACCTACAACTCCGCCTCCCACCTCACCACCCGCGGCCCGGCCAAGGTGGTCGAGGAGGTGTACGCCGAGTGGGAGCCGGCCCCACCCGCAGCCCCTGCAGCCGCGGAGACCGCCGATGACGACCCCTGACCGGCCGCGCGTGGACGGGTACGCCTTCGGCGAGATCCGCGTGGACGACCGCCGCCACCGCGACGACCTGATCGTCCTGCCCGACCGCGTCCTCTGCCCCTGGTGGCGCAAGCGGGGGCACCGGCTGCAGATGGTGGACCTGGACGACGTGGTGGACGCGCACCCCGACGTGCTCGTGGTGGGGACGGGTTACTTCGGTCGGATGAAGGTGGACCGGACCGTCCAGACGGAGTTCGCCAGGCTCGGCATCGCCCTGGTGGCCGCGCCCACGGGCGAGGCCGTCGAACGCTTCGCCGGCCTCGCCCCCGACCAGAAGGCGGTGTTGGCGCTCCACCTGACCTGCTGAGGCACTATAATGGAAGGGTGCCCTTGGATCGGGGCAAGGGCGAGGGGATGAGAACAGGTCGGCTACCGGTGTGGAGTTTCGTCGGCGCGACCGCGCTGCTCGGCGCGATCGCATGGTCGCCGGGATCCGCGCTCGCCCTCGACCCCGACAAGGCCCTGACCCAGTACCACTACGAATACTGGCTGCCCGAGGACGGCCTGCCCCAGATCTCGGTCCAGTCGGTGGTCCAGGACCCCAAGGGATACCTGTGGATCGGCACCCAGGAGGGGCTGGTCCGCTTCGACGGCGTGCGCTTCACCATCTTCGACTCGCGCAACACGCCGACCATCACCAACAACTACGTCACGGACCTGTTGCTGGCTCGCGACGGGACGATCTGGGCGGGGACCTTCGGCGGTGGGCTGATCAAGGTCGAAGGCAACCAGATCAGCTCCCTGAGCACCGCCGACGGTCTCGCTTCGGAAATCGTGCACTCCCTGGCCGAGGGGCTCGACGGCGAGCTGTGGATCGGCACGGAGAAGGGACTGAGCCGCCTCGACGACGAGGGGCTGCACAGCTTCACCACCGTCGACGGCCTGCCCCACGATCTGGTGCAGTCGCTGCTGGTGGATCACACGGGGACGCTGTGGGTGGGCACCCGCGGGGGCGGCGTGGCCCTGTACCGCCACGACGTGTTCGAGGCATTCGCCGGCAACCTCGCCAGCGAGCTCGTCTCGGTGCTCTACGAGGCGCCCGGGGGGGCCGTCTGGATCGGTACCCAGGACGTGGGGCTCTACCGCTACCTCGACGACCAGCTGCTCCACCTCGGCGGTGAGCAGGGGCTGACCAGCGAGCGCATGGTCGCCGTGCACGAGGACGGCGACGAGAACCTCTGGGTCGGGACGTACGACGGCGGCCTGTGCCGATTGCAGGAGGAGCGGTTCAGCTGTTTCACCACGGCCGAGGGGCTGGTGCACGACCACATCACCAGCTTCGCCGAGGATGTGGAGGGCAACCTCTGGTTCGGCAGCCTCGGCGGCGGCCTCAACCGCTTCCGCGACGCCAAGTTCACCAGCATCGGGACCGCGGAGGGGCTCTCCCACCCAGGCGTGTGGGTGATCCTCGAAGGGGCCCAGGGGCTCTGGATCGGCACCGAGAACGGCCTGGACCTGTTCGTGGACGGCAAGCCCGTGGACTATCCCGGCCGCGTCGCCGCCGCCGAAGATTCTCTGATGGCGGTGCACGAGGAGCCCGACGGCACGGTCTGGACCGGCCTGTACGGCGGCGGGCTGCGACGGCTCTCCGAGGGGCGCTGGACCACCTACACCACGGCCAACGACCTGGCCGACGACCAGGTGTTCACCATCACCCAGGACCGCGAGGGCGCGCTGTGGATCGGCACGCGCAGCGGCCTCAACCGTCTGCTGGACGGACAGTTCACGACCTTCACCACCGAACACGGCCTTCCCCACAACAACATCAAGGCGCTGCACGTGGACAGCAAGGGCGTGCTCTGGGTGGGCACCCGGGGCGGCGGCCTGGCCCGATATCTGTACGACGAGTTCATCCCCTTCGAGATCGATCGGGAGCTCGATGCGAACCAGAAGCTGGTCTACTCGATCCACGAGGACGAGGCCGGCGTGCTGTGGTTCGGCACTTTTGGCGGATTGATCCGTCACAAGGACGGCCGAAGCGACATCTTCACCATCAGAGACGGCCTGCACGACGACGCCGCGTACCGGATCCTCGACGACGGGCGCGGCAACCTGTGGATGAGCTGCAACCGCGGCGTGTACAGCGTCAACAAGGCCGACCTGGACGCGGTGGCCGAAGGGAGGAAGGAACGGGTGGAATCGACGGCCTACGGGAAGGCGGACGGCATGCCGAGCACCGAGTGCAACGGCGGTTCGCAGCCTGCGGGCTGGAAGACGGCCGACGGCCGCCTGTGGTTCCCCACCGTGGACGGCGTGGCCAGCATCGATCCCGGGTTGGTGGAGCGCAACACCATCCCCCCGCCCGTGCTCATCGAGTCGGTGAAGGTGGACGGCGATTCCGTGGACCCCGACGAGGAGCTGGTGTTGCCCCCGGGCCCCAAGCGGCTGGAGTTCCGGTTCACGGCGCCGAGCCTCACCGCGGCGGAGCGGGTCGAGTTCAAGACCCTGCTCGACGGCGCCGAGCGCAGCTGGACCGAGGCGGACACGCGCCGCGACGTGGTCTACTCCTCGCTGCCGCACGGCGACTACACGTTCCGCGTCACCGCGTGCAACAACGACGGCGTGTGGAACGATCTCGGGGCTTCGTTCCACTTCACCATCCGGCCGCGCTTCTACGAGACCGTGTGGTTCTACCTGGTGTGTCTGGTGGCGCTGCTCGCCGCGGTCTTCGGCACCCAGGGGGTGCGCGTGCTGCGCCTCAAGCGGCGCGCCGAGGAGCTGTCCCGCGCCGTGGACGAGCGCACGCACGAGCTGCGCAAGATGGCCGACGAGCTCAAGGAGCTGTCCCTGCGGGACCCCCTCACCGGGCTACGCAATCGCCGGTTCCTCTTCGAGACGCTGGCGACGTTGATGGAAGACCTCGCGCGCCAGGCCGCCCGCCAGAGCGCCGGCGCCGCAGACCGGCGCGGCCGGCAGTCCGGCGAGGTGGTCGGCCTGTTCATGGTGGACATCGACCACTTCAAGGCCGTCAACGACACCCACGGTCACGACGCCGGCGACGCCGTGCTGCGGCGCTTCGCGCAGCTCTTGATCGAATGTGTGCGCACCGAGGACATCGTGGTGCGCTGGGGCGGCGAGGAGTTCCTCGTGGTGCTCCCGCGCACGCGGTACGACTCCCTCGCCTCGATCGCCGAGAAGCTCCGCACGACCGTGGCGGAGACCCGATTCGAGATTCCCGGTGGCGAGCTGCGCAAGACCTGCTCGGTCGGGTACACGTCCCTGCCGTTCGTCGAACAGACCCAGCAGCAGGACCTGACCCTGGAGCAGGCCATCACGGTGGCCGACCTGGGCCTGTACCGGGCCAAGCGGGAAGGTCGCAACCGCACCGAACACGTGATCGCCGGCCCCTCGTGGCCCGATGATGCAGAGACCCTGGCGACGGCCCTGTCCGATCTGGACTGGGCACTGAGGAAAGAGTACCTGGCGATCGAGGAATAGCCGAACCGGCCGCCAGTACCCAGCATGAACACCCTGCATGCGTGATCGATTAGGCAACGTATCTTAGCCCCGACTTCCTCTGCGTGCC
>CAZLEO010000172.1:0-20196 GCA_964558555.1 uncultured Rickettsiales bacterium
CCCCCCCCCCCCCCCCCCCCCCCCCCCCCCCCCCCCCCCCCCCCCCCCCGGCGGGAGGAGCGTGGGAACGAGGACAGGGATATCCGGAACGCCTACGGCAACTCCACCCGCCGGATATGCGCACTGTACCGATCCAGCACCAGCAGATAGTCCTCCACCACCAGCACATCCACCGGAGTGGAGTACGTCGCCTCTTCCAGCGGCCCGTCGATGGGGGCCATGTAGTCGGCGTCACCCGACAGGGTGGTCATCTCCCGCGTGACCGTATCGAACTGCCGGATCGTGTGGCCGTTGAACTCGGCGATGTAGAGCATGCCGGTGGCGGGGTCGTAGTCCATGCCTTCGGGGCCCTTGAGGCGGGCGTCGGGGCCGGTGCCGTCGACGCTGGCGCACTCGCCGGAGGTGCCGGCGACGATCTCGAGGGTCTGGGTGTCGAGGTTCACGGCAACGAGGATGCAGGCGATGTAGTCGGAGACGTAGAGGATGCCGGCGCCGTCGGGGGTGATGGCCTCGGGGCCGAGGAAGGGGTTGCCGGGGAAGTCGCGGGGGATCAGGGAAGAGACTTCGTGGGAGATGGGGTCCATGCGGCGGATGGCGTTGTTGCCGGTGTCGACGATGTAGAGCATGCCGTCGTAGGCCAGCGTGAGGTCGCGGGGGAACATGAAGCGGGCGTCCACACCGGGGCCGTCCACGTTGCCGGACTGGGCGGGGAAGCCGGCGACGGTGCCGACCTCGGTGGTGTCGGCGTAGATCACGCGGATGGTGCTCGACGCGGTCTCGGTGATGAAGAGGCGGCCGTCGTCGATCCACGCGCCGCCGGAGGGGTTCATGAAGATGGCGTCGGTGCCGATGCCGTCGATGTGGCCCCACTCCTCGGCCGTGCCGGCGACGGTGACGACCTCGGCGGTGGTCAGGTCGAGGGTGCGGACCTCGGAGTTGAGGGCGTCCATGAGCCAGACGGTGTCGCCGTCGCCGCGCTCGAGGGCGCGGGGTTCGCTCATGCGCACGTCGGTGCCGATGCCGTCGACGGAGCCGGAGTTGCCCGGTGAGCCGGCGGGGGTGGTCACGGTGTAGTCGGGGTCGGCCAGATCGATGTGGCGCAGGGAACAGCCGCCGGGATCGATGATGTAGAGGTCGTCGTCGGCCTCGCCGACGATCACGTCGATGGGCCAGCTGAAGGAGGCCTGGTCGCCGGGGCCGTCCACGTTGCCGTTCTCGCCGATGCCGGCGAGGGTGGTGACCATGTCGGTGGTCAGGTCGATCATGCGGATGGCGTCGTTGTCGGAGTCGGCGACGTACATCTTGTCGCCGCGGATCGTCAGGCCCGTGGGATCGCGGAAGCGCGCGTCGAGGCCGATGTCGTCGACCCAGCCGTAGTCGTTGGTGGGGCCGGAGCCGTAGACGGCGTCCACGCGCTCGTCGGCGAGGGTGACCATGCGGACGTTCTCGCCGAGGCGGTCGGTGTAGTAGAGCTTTCCGTCGGGGTGGTACTGGATGCCGCGGGGCTCGCCGAGGCGGGCCACGTCGTACTCGCCGTCGAAGATGCGGCAGTCCGAGGCGGTGCCCACGAGCAGGCCCGACTCGTTCGAGTCCAGGTCGACCCAGCGCAGCTCGCAGCCGGCGAGGTCGGTGAAGTACAGCATCGAGCCGGCGAAGGTGAGGTCGAAGGGCTCCTGGCTGGTCACCGGCCCGATCAGATCCTCCACGGTGTCGGTCCATCCCGTGATGGGGTCCACGGTGCGGATCACGCCATTGCGGCGGTCGGCCACGTACAGCAGGCCGTCCGGGCCCATCTCGAGGCCGCAGGGGTAGTCGAACTGGGGGTCGCCGTCGGCCGAGTCCGCGTACCCCTTCTCTCCGGGAATCCCGGCGATGGTGACGACCTCGTGGGTGGACGGGTCGTAGCTGCGGATGGAGTGGCCGTAGCCGTCGCTGATGTAGATGAGGCCGTCGTGATAGGCGATGCCGTACGGGTGGTAGAAGTACGCGTCGGTGCCGATCCCGTCGGCCAGGCCGGCGCCGCCGAGGGAGCCGGCAAAGGTGGAGACGTGGGGGGAGCGGTGGACGGTCAGGGTGACGGTCTCCGTGTCCCCGAACTTGAAATCCTCGACGTGGAACGTCAGTTCGTACTCGCCCTCGTCCTCGTAGCCGGGCTCCACCGTCGCCGTGCCGTATCCGTGTCCATGATCCAGGAACGACACGAACTCCGGCAGGTCCTCGCCATGGAGCTCGAGCTCGGTTGCCGGACTGTCGGCATCCGTGGCCGTGACGTCGAACTGGAGGGTCTCCCCTTCCACCACCTCCTGATCCCCGATGGGATCGAATTCGGGAGGATCTCCGAAGAAGTCGGCGTCGTCGTCGTCGTCCGTCGCGGTGGTGTCATCGTCGTCGGCCACGCTCGAATCGTCGTCCGCCTCGGGATCGCAGCCGAGCGGTCCGGCGAGCAGCAACAGAGCCGCCGCCAGGACGCACAGCCACGACTCGCGGACCTTCTTCAAGGGTCTCATCAACGCACCTCTCCAAGGGTGGGTAACGATAGCAGCGGTCTTTCTCTTGCGCACCCGCGGATCACAGCGCGGTGATGAACACGGGCGAGGGCCCGATGGGTACGGCCGTGCCCTTCGCCTCTTCCACCGCGGGCTCGGTCTGGCCCGACGTCTCGATGATGTGCGTGACCTGCGCGCGGGACATCTCGAAGCTCAGGTCCGCGGTCCCCTCCACGTCCGCCCAGGCCACGAACACCGGGGCGCGGCCGTCGAAGGTGAAGCGGTACAGGGACATGCCGTCGATGGGCAGCTTCTCCGCGGACTGGTAGTCGTCGATCTGCTCCAGCAGCAGCTTGAAGGTGTGGTAGCCGGGCTTGGGCCCGAGGCGGTGATCCACGAGGTTGGCGCCGTAGAACGCGCTCTTGCGGCTGCAGTGTTTGTAGTTGTGCCACAGCACCACCTCGGCCCCCTTGGCCGAGAGGATCACCAGCCGCTGCACCACCTCGCGGGCCTGCTTGGTCTCGCTGGACTTGCCCGAGAGCATGGAGTCGGGATCGCTGGACGTGCCGGTCTCTGTGACCCAGATGGGCTTGTGCACGCCGTGCTTGGCCAGGGTCTGCTCGAAGAGGTCATACCGATCCTCGAGGCCGTCCAGCGGCGCGTAGTCGTGGTAGCCGGCGATGTCGAAGTAGGCACCCATGCCCTCGGTCAGGCGACGGTCCAGCGCGCCGATCTGGCGCTGGAACATGCGCTCGTCCGTGCCGGCGATGCTGGGCATGATCACCTGGCAGTCGGGGTCGTGCTCCTTCACCCAGGGGTAGGTGTGCTTCATCATCTCCACCAGGGTGGGCTCGGCGGTGATCTCGGTGCCCAGCTCCCAGTAGTGCACGCGGTCGGCGTACCGCTGGACCACGGTCTCGACGTACTCCTTGGCGTCGGTGCGGTGCTTGGGGATGGCCAGGTCCAGGGGGTGCTCGCGGTAGTAGCGGGCGATCTCGCGGCGGGTGCCGCCGCCCTTTTCGGCCAGGGTCTCCAGGTGCTCCTGGGTGAAGTCGGCGCCGAAGAAGTAGGGCATGCCCATGTGGGAGTACAGCTCGGCGATGGGGGTGTAGCGGTCGTACTCGAAGAAGGCGTCGGCCATCTCCCAGTCCCACACGCCTGGCTCGGGGTGGACGAAGTCCCAGCACACGTCGGCCATGCCGGGCTGGCGCAGGATCATCGGCGGCAGGTCCTCGAGCTCGCCCATGTCCCGGGCCATGTTGGGACGTCGATCCTGGGGGTCCGGGGCGTAGCCGCCGTTGAGGCCGAAGTGGCCGTGGGTGTCCTTGCTCGCGCGCCGCACCGACACCGCCTCGGGGGTCGGCTCGTCGGCGACCTCGGCCGCAGTGGCCTCCACCGCGGTCTCGGTCACGGCCGCGCCGTCCGACTTCAGCGCGCAGCACGAACAGCCGATCACCACCAGCACCAGTCCCGCCAGATACGCCCTCATGATCTCCTCACCTTCCCCTGGAATCGCACCGCCGGATTCTATCACCTCGGTGAGCCGACCCCATCGGGCACGGTCGTGCGATCTCAGGACGAGAGCACGGGCGCCAGCGCCGCGTGGAGCTTGCGCAGGTCGCCCAGGCGGAGCATGCCGGAGAGGGTGACGTGGGATAGCAGATCGGTGACGAGCAGGGTGTCCTGCCGGGGCTCGGCCCGGCGCTGGAGCTCCTCGTACAGGCGCCGGGAGTGATCCGCCGGGACGATGGTGTCGTGGGTGTCGTGGACCAGGCTGGCCGGGCAGCGCAGGTCGCCCAGCTGGCCGGCTGGCGACAGCGCCTCGTGGGTGGCGGCGTCGGCCACCGAGGCCTGCAGGCGCGCGACGTCCAGGTCGGCGAGGTACCGATCATGGAATGCACGCTTCTCCTCGTCCGAGGCCTCGTGGCAGTACCGCCTCAGCAGTGAGGTGACGTCGTCGCCAGGGACGTGCGCAACGAGGGCGTCCTGGCCGACCTGGTGGGCGAGCACCAGCCGCCGGTACACGTGCGCGTCCCAGGCCTCGTCGCCCGCGTCGTCCGCCGGCGGCTCGCCGGGATACTCGTCGAGCAGATCGCCCAGGCTGTGAAAGGCGCCAAACGCCAGCACGAAGGAGATGTGCGGTGCGACCGTGGGCCTGGCGGCGGCGACGAGGCAGTAGCTCGCGCCGTAGCAGAAACCGATGAGGCCCACGGGGCCGCCGGTATCCCGATGGACCCAGTCCGCCACCTCTTCGAGCACGTCCACATCCTCGCGCGCCCAGCGGCAGTCGGACAGTCCCGGCAGCACGGGCACGACGCAGGTCACCCGCGACCGGGCCAGGCTTCGCGCGAAGTGGATCAGCCGGGGATCGCGGTTGCCGAGCATGGTGACGCCGTGCGCGGCGATCACCGTCCGCTCGGGGGGGCGGCGGGGCCGATAGACGTCCACCGGCGCGCGCACCCCGGGAAGGCGGCAGTCGAGCTGCTCCTCCACGTCGGCGTGCGGGCCGTCGCCGTCAGGCCCGGCCGAGAGCCTGCCCAGGAGCCCGAGGAGGCGGACGGTCTGGACGATCCCCATGGCTCAGCCCTCCTCCTGGGCCGCGTCCGGCCCCAGCCCCAGCGGGGTCCGGAAGACCCACAGCGACAGGGCGAGCCCGAACACGGTGAACAGCTCGGTGAGCTCCTCCCACACGTCGGCCCACGGCGGCATCTCCGCGAACGCCCCGTGGAGCACGAAGCGCATCGTCGCGAACGCCAGGAGCCCGAGGCCGGCGAAGAACGGCGCCTCGGCGCGACGGAAGCTGCGCGAATCACCCACCAGCAGGATCACCGCGGTCACGGCGAACAGCACCGCAGCCAGCCCGGGATAGAGGCGCTGCTCGACCACGAGCTGGCCGAGGCCGCGGCCCCACTCCACCACGCGGAAGAACAGGTCGAAGTCCACGGTGCGCGGTCTCAGCGGCGCGGCCCAGGGCATCAGGGCGAGGGGCACCAGCGCCAGCGCCGCGAACTCGAAGATCCGGTGGACGCCGCACACCACCGGCTCGCGCTTCCAGCAGCGCTGACACAGGCGCTGGACCTGGCAACGCGCCGCGGGATCGGTCAGTCCCAGCACCCGATGGTCCACCAGCGCGAAGATCCCCCAGGTCAACAGCGTCCCCATGACCACCATGCCGGCGCCGTGCACGATCTCCAGCGGCAGGCACCAGGACGCAGGGAGCGCATAGGCGAGGGCGCAAGCCACCTCGCCCACGAGGAACGCGACCATGGCCCGGCGCAGCAGAACCAGATCCCGCTCCCGGCTCCGGCGCAGCCACAGGATCAGCAGCAGCGACGCGAGCATGTACGCGGGCTTGACCACGAGGGTGGCCATCGTGATCAGGCTCTGGGCCAGCAGCGAGGGTTGCACGTGCGAGGCAGGAGTAGCCGAGGCGCAGAGTTCCGGCCCGCAGCCCTGGCCCAGGACGACGCCCAGCAGCAACAGGCCGATCCCGGCCGCGTGGATTGGGAGGCGCACCGCGCTATCATACGATGCGTCGGGAGGAGCGGGAGGGCCCAGGTGACGCGGCAGCCATCGACAACGGATCCGGAGTCGCCGACTCGGTGGACGTCGCCATCGCGCCTGCGCGTGCCCTCTGTCGTGGAGACCCTGGCCCGCCTGATGGGGTTCGCGCTGCCGCGGCTCTTCACCCTGCCCATCGCCACGCTCCTCGCCGCGACCCCACGCCTGCTGCGAACCCTGCTCACCTGGGCCATGCCCCGCCTCACGCAACCGGCGGCCTGCTGCCCGGAGGGGGGCGTGCACTATCGGTTCGTGCGCCGATATCTGGACCTGGTCGAGCGCCCGGGGGGCCTGGACTACCTGCTTGGATACCTGCAGGACCAGGGGCCGCGCCGCGCGGGCCGGCTGCTCGAATCGTACTGGCGCATGCTCACCCTCGGGCTGTTCCGCCACGAGGTCCTCGCGTGGTGGCGGGACCGACGCGGATCACCGCCCACGGTCCTGCTGGAGGCCCAGCTCGCGGTCTACCCGGGCTGCAACCTGGCGTGCAAGGGCTGCTACAGCGAGGGCGACCTGGCCGGGGACGAGCCCACGCGCGATCACATCCTGCACCTGGTGGACGAGGCCACACGCTGCGGCGCGTGGACCGTACACGTGGTGGGCAAGGGGGAGCCGTTCCTGGACGAGGAGCGGGCGAGGACCCTGCTGGAGGTGATCGCGGCGCGCCCGCACGTGATGTTCTCCGTGGCCACCAACGGCACGTTCTTCACCGACGAGATGGGGCGGCGCCTGGCGCGGCTGGGCAACGTGCTGCTGCTCGTCGGCGTGGACGGGCGCCGGCGCACCCACGACGGCCGGCGCGGCGAGGGCACCCACGCGCGCGTGATGGAGACGCTGGAGCGGATGCGATCGCACCGGCTGCTCTACGGCTTCGCGGCCATGCCGTGCCGGATCACGGCGGACGAGGTGACCGATCCGGCCTTCGTCGATCAGATGGCCCGGGCCGGATGTGTCCTCGGGGTGTACTCCCGGTACTTCCCGCTCACCCACGCCGGGTGCGACGAGCTGCTGCTGGCCCCGGCGGCAGAGGCCCGCTACGTCGAGGCGTTCGAGCGGGCCAGAGAGGCCTCGCCGCTCCCGCTGCTGGACTTCGACGAGGTGGAGGCCCACACGGGCTGCCGCGCGCGCGGGGGCGTCTCCATCTACATCGACGGGATCAGCGGCCAGATCGCGCCGTGCATCCGCGTGCCGTTCGCCCCGCCCGCCTGCCGGCTGGACCGCGACCGCGGCGTCGGCCTGCCCGAGGTCCTCACCCACCCGTTCTTCGAGGCGCACCGCCATACGAGCGGATCTCGCATCTCGTGCTGTGGTGTGGATCCGGCCGGCGAGCTCGACACCCTGACCGGCGAGCTCGCCGCCGTGGGGGAGAGCGACGTGCGGCTCGCAGCGTATCGCGCGCGCTGGACCGCGTCGGACGCCGCCGAAACCGAACTTCGAGAGGCCGCCCCATGACGGATTCGTACCGCAAGTCCGACGAGGCGTACGGGGTCCACCCCGAGGTCGCGATCGCCGGGTTCGTGATCTCCGTGATCGCAGTGCTCATCTGCTGGATACCGTTCCTGGGCCTGCTGGGATGGCTGGGCATGCTCCTCGGCGCCATCCCCCTGTTCGCGCGGGTCGGGGACGGGCGCCTGCCGCGGAAGAAGTCCCTGGCCTACGCGGCCATCGTGCTCGGCTTCGGCTCGTCCACCGCCGGCATCATCTGGACCTTCCTGCTGGTCTACCTGATCCAGTCCACCTCCTGTCCCCACATCTACTCGTTCGACGGCCAGGAGTACCAGCTGGACGCGGACCCCCTGTCCGGCTCGCTGTTCCGCGGCGCCGAGGACACGGACCTGGACCGGCTGGAGCACCTCACGCCGGTGGACGGCACCTACCGCCTGCGCGTGGCCAACGAGCGCGACGAGCGCGATCACATCGACGCGATATCGCTGCTGGTGGTGGATCACGCGCCCGGCGTGGAGGTCCTCCCGACACCCGACGGTGGCCTCACGGGGATCGCCGAGGCCTCATCAGCGATTCGATGCACCGACTCCGCCGGACGGGACCGGACCGATCTGCTCGCCGAGGCGGACGACCAGATCTTCGTCTCCCTGGCCAGCGACTTCGATGCGGGGTCCACCGAGGCGCCGACGGAGATCCTCACCTGCGAGTTCGGCGTCCCCGAGGGTGGAGACGCCGTGCTCGAGCTGCGCGCGCACAACACCCAGTACGCGGCCGACATCTTCGTGGAGTACCTCGCGAGGATGGGACCCGGCGTGGGGCCGCTGCTCGAGTGGACCCAGGACGCGGAGTGCTGCTCGTACGAGGACAAGATCGCCGAGGAGATCGACCGCCTCGGCCTCCCCCTCACCGTCCGCGTCGGGGAGGGCGACGATGCCGTGGTCGCCGCGTCCCTCCAGCCCGTCGGCCCCGCGGTCTTCCGCACCACGGCCGTACCCCTGCAGCCGGGCCCCGACGGCACGGCGGTCGTCCGCCTCGAGATGGCGCCGCTGCTGTGGGAGGTGGACCGGATCGCCGTGGGGCACGCGGTCCCCGTGCAGTCCGTGTCCCTCTCCCCGTACTCGGCCACGGGCCCGGACGGCGGGGACGTCGCGCACACCCTCACCACCTCAGACGACGTGCGGCTCGAGCTGGTCAACGGCACCCACGCGGACGTGACGTTCGTCGCCCCGTTGGCGTCCGCGGACGACGCGGATCGGACGGTGGTCCTGCAGATCGAGGGCTTCTACGAGTTCGGCGTCGGGGGCCGCGCCTGGCTCAATCCGGTCGCGGTGGCCCAGCACCAGCTCGGGTACGACTCGCTACCCCGGTACGCGCTGCGTCAGGCCGGCCCGTAGTTGGCCGGCGCGAACCGCTTGTAGACGTTGCCGAAGAGGTCCTCGGGATCCAGCCGGGCCTTGGCCGCATCGTATCGCGGCTTGTCGAACACCTTCCAGAACTCGTCCTCGGTGTAGTGGTTGCGCGAGATCAGCGTCTTGAAGCCGTTGAGCTCGTGGACCTTGTGCTCGAGGACCTCGGAGATGTCCACGTCGGGATCGTTGTTGGGCCGGCCGTAGATGGCCGCGTCGATCACGAAGGTGTTGTCCACCTGCTTGGCGTACTCGTCGTCGAGGAACGCGTACATCTGGGGCATGCGGTAGGGCACGATCCACAGGGGGAAGAAGTCGATGACCTCGTTGTACCAGGCCCAGAACTCCTCGAACCGCTGCTCGGGAATGAACACGTCGATGGTCAGCTCCGGGCGGCGCTTGATCAGCTTCATCGGCCCCTTGAGGCGGTTGGACCACTGGATGAGGTTGGTGGATCCCAGCAGGTAGCGCCCGAACAGCCGCCGCACCAGCGGGTTCTCCAGGCCGGGCCCGGTCCGCGTCAGCCAGTGGCACTCCGTGTCGTAGCGGAAGAAGTACTGCGGCGCGGTCATGTAGTCCTCGCGCCGCTGAAGCGTGGACTTGTAGTAGATCTTCTCGCCCTCGTAGTCCGACGTGTACGGCGCCTCGTCCACGTACTCACCCAGGCACAGCACGAACGCGTCGCGGCCGTGGATGATGCCGTCGACGAACGTGTAGTCGCCCTTCTCGCACCGCTCGAGCAGGTCCGCCCAGTACGCCTCGAAGGTGTGGTGCAGCCGGTTCTCCACCTTCACGTACTTCTTGGCCGGGTACAGCTTGAGCTTGACGCGGCTGAGGATCCCCAGCGTCCCGTACGACCCGTGCAGCATGTGGAACAGGTCCGCGTCCTGCTCCGGCGAGCACGTGATCACCTCACCCGTGCCCGTGATCACCTCGTACTCCACGCAGCTGTCGTGCAGGCCGCCGTAGCGGTACGACATGGACTCCACCGAGCACCCCGAGATGGCCCCGCCCACCGTGATCGTCTTGAGCTCCGACACCGTGTACGGCACCAGCCCGTACGGCAGCGTCTTCTCCACCAGCTCCACCAGCGGGATCCCCGACTCCACGTCGCACGTGCGCGCCTCGGCGTCGATCTCCAGCACCTCGCACAGCGGCGACAGGTCGATCTTCGGGATCTTCGACTCGTCCTCGTACGGGTTGGGCACGAAGTGCGACACCGACTTCTTCACGAACTGCACCGGCACCCCGCGGCTGTTCGCCGCGCGGATCTGATCGACCACCGCCTGGACCTTGCTCTCGTGCGTGCTCATGGGGGGGGACCTCCCTGGAATGGTGGACGTACAAATAGCGGAGTCGGGGCGAGCTGAACAGGGCCTATCCGTCCCGGCGCTGAGGGGGAAAGAAGAAGCAGGCCTCTCGTCTCGGCCGACAGGCGTCTCGCCGCTCGACCTCCTCGAGCGCGTAAGATGGAGTCGAGTCGAGCCGAGGAGGGTGACCATGGAACCTGACGGACTTGTGCTCGCCTGGGCCCGCGCGTTCGTCTTCACCCTGGTGGTCGAGGTACCGATCTACGCGGGCCTGTCCTGGAAGAGGGCGCCCCTGTGGCATCTGGTTCTGGCCGCGGCGGCCTGCACGGCTGTCACACATCCCTTGCTGTGGTTCGTATGGGCACGGCTGGTCCAGGACCCCACCACCGCCGTGGTCGTCGGCGAGATCCTGGTCGCGGCCGTCGAGGGATTGCTGTTCTTCGCGCTGGTCAAGAGGGTCACCCTGCCCTGGGCCCTCGGCACGGCATTCGTCGCCAATGCGGCCAGCTACGGGCTGGGGCAGCTGCTGCGCGCCGTAGGGGTGATGTTCTAACTCTTCCAACGTAGAAAACTCTTGACGCGAGTACTCCCATTGGTAATAGTGGAGGTGAAATCGATACGTTCGAGCCCCGTGGGAGGAGATACGATGTCCAGACTCTCCGCTGTGATGGTGACGTTCCTGCTGACGTTTGCGCCCTGTTCGGCGCAGGCCAACGACTACGACCCCCCGTACCCGAGTGACCTCCAGGCCGATGTCCACGAACCCGACGCCACCGTCTCGATCGTGATCCCCTCGCGTTCGGCGGCCGAGGAAGTGGACATCGTCCGGTCGGGGCCGGCTGGGATCCAGCACCTGGGAACCCTGGGCTGGGACCTCGGAGAACCCGCCGAGATCGTCGAGTACGAATGCGAGGCGATGGGCTGGGCGGATTGCCCGGACTACTACCTCTGCGTCGACTGCGATGAGGACGGCGTGCCCGAATGCTCTGGTTTCTGTGTCTGGTACGGACGGTTCGAGCTGGAAGACACGTGCGTACCCGTGTCGGGCGGTTCTTCCGAGGTGGTCTACTACGCCCAGGGCGAGACCTCGTGGGATCTGTGGACCACGTACACGACCGTGGACGTCGAGTGGGTGGACAGCTGCCAGGACACCCCGGATCTCCCGTGGGCGCCGGACGATCCGGCCGGCGATCCGGACGATCCCGGCTCGGCTGGCATGGGTCAGGCGACGAACGTCGGCTGTCGCATGGGCCACCGCCCCCTCACCACCCCGTCCCTGCTCACCGCAACGATGGCGCTGGTCGGGCTCGGGCTGCTCGTGGGCTGGAGGCGATCCGGCCCTTGAGCGAGGAGCCGGAACGAACGTTCACGGGGCCGACCGGCGTCAGTCTGCACCGAGGATCGGATCCATTTTTGCACCCGCAGTGGGGCAAGGACAGAGAGGGAGAAAACGATGACTGCTTACCTGCAACACAACACCGTCCAATCCGTTCGCGAGTTTCTCGCATCGATGGACCTCGAGCCGTCCATGTTCGCGTCCTCGCGAGAGGTGGCCGACCTGCTGGTCGATCGCGTCCGGGAGCGGCGTGACGACGAGGCTGCGCGACGTCAGTTCGCCGAACTGGTCGAGGCCCTCCGTCACAGCTCGTTCGCCAGCCCGGACCGGCTACCCACGGAGGACAGTGATTCCACGGATCCGAGGCACCTCGCAGCCGAGCTGGCCCGGCTGCTCGACGGGCGCCCGGAGGGCGCGGGATCACGCCGCATCCCTGCGACGGTGATGGCCGCTGCCCTGCTGCTGGTGGGCGCCGCGCTGCACACGGGCTGTGAATCCGGCCCCTCCCTGGCGACCTGCGACGGGGACACGTCCCCCGAGACCTTTGCCGCTGCCGTGGACGACAGCACGTTGGGCGACGTCCAGGCCGAGTGCGCCGAGGAGGTGTACGGGCGGCTCGGCGACGACTCCAAGCAGGAGGTGATCGACGACATGTGCCGGATGACGCCGGACGAGATCGCCAACTACCTGGTGGAACGATTCGCCAGCGTCCCCGACGACCCGGAAGCGGACGAGTGCTGGGACGAGGCGGCGGCCTACAAGGGCGTCCAGTTCTAGGCGATACTCTTCAAGATGGACCGAAACACCCTCGACAGCGGGTGGTTCGCGCGAAATGTCCCCCGCAAGGCGAGCAGCCTGCTGTGGGAGATCACCGACGCGTGCAACCTGCGTTGCCTGCACTGCGAGTCCGCCGCCGGGCGACGGCGCCCTGACGAGCTGGCCCCAGACGAGGCCATGGCGCTCGCGCGCCAGATCGCCCGGATGGGCTGGAGCAGCGTCAGCGTCACGGGCGGTGAGCCTCTGCTACGAAAGGACTGGGCTGATCTCGCCCGCACCCTCGCATCGGGCGGCTGCCATGTGACGCTGGTGACCAACGGCATGCTGCTGCACGGCGAGGCGATCCGGCGGGCGATCGACGCGGGCGTGCGCAGCGTGGCCGTCTCCCTCGACGGGCTCGAGCAGACCCACGACCGGATACGGCCGGGGCCGGGCCGCAGCCAGGGTTCGAGCTTCCAGGCCGCCGTGCGTTCGTTGCGCGACGCCAAACGGGCGGGACTGGGCACCGCGGCGATCACTCACGTCAATCGGTGGAACTGGCCCGAGCTGCGGCCGATGCACGAGCTGCTGACCGAGGCCGCGGCGGACATCTGGCAGGTGCAGCTGGGCGTGCCCCTGGGGCGGTTGCGGGAGATGGACGAGCCCTACCTGCTCGAGGTGAGCAAGCTCGGCGAGCTCGAGGCATTCTGCGCCGAGATGATCGCGTTGCACCGCGAGGATCCGACCCGCCCTTCCGTGAAGGTGGTCCACACCATCGGGTACTACGGCAAGCACGAACGGGAGCTACGCGGCGGCAGCCCGGAGAATCCCAAGTTCTTCGTGGGCTGCTTGGGGGGCTGGCGGACGCTGGGGATCACCAGCGACGGTCGGGTCAAGCCGTGTGCCATGCTGCCGCGATCGTTCGAGGTGGGGGACCTTCGCGAAGAGACGCTCGAGGCCATCTGGGGCGACGCCGACCGCTTCGAATACCAGTCCCGCTGGGACCAGCGCAGCCTCGAGGGGTACTGCCGACGGTGCGAGTATCGCTGCATATGCCGGGCCGGGTGCACGTCGATGGCCTTCGGGCTGACGGGATCCATCTACAACAACAGCTATTGCCTCCATCGCCAGGCCAGGTTGAGGACCGACCGATGACCGAACACCTCCATGAAGCGCCGCTCAAGTCGTGCGTGTGGGAGCTGACGTTGCGGTGCAACGCGCGCTGCCGGCTGTGTGGTTCGAGCGCGCCGGGGGCCCGGTCCGACGAGATGGACGCCGCCGGTTGCGTCGACCTGGCCCTCGAGATGGCCGACCTGGGCCTGCGGTCGGTGACGCTGTCCGGCGGCGAGCCCCTGCTGAAGAAGGGCTTCTTCGAGATCGCCGGGGCCCTGGTCCGGGCAGGTGTCCGCACCGACATCGTGAGCAACGGACTGCTCATCGACGACGAGATGGCCCGCCGTATCGCCGACATCCCCCTGTACGGGGTGAGCCTGAGCTTCGACGGGCCGGACGAGGTACACGACGATCTCCGCGGTGTACCAGGGTGCTACGACAAGCTGCAACGGGCCATGGAGGCGCTGCACCGACACGGGGTCAAGATCGGCGCCATCACCCACGTCAACCAGACCAACCTCCCGCACCTGGATCGGCTGGCCGAGGCGCTGGTCCGGAGCCCGGTGTCCGCCTGGCGCCTGCAGCTGACCGTACCCGTGGACGCCACCCCCTCGACCCACTCCGAGATGCTCGCACCCGGCCAGATACCCGCGGTGGCCGAGCTGATCCGCAGGATTGATGAGGAGGGAGAGATCGGCTGCGGGGGGTCGCACAGCATCGGGTACTTCGGCGACTGCGAGCTGTCCCTCCGACCGGCCACGGACCAGGGGCCGCTGGCCTGGAGAGGATGCCCGGCCGGTATCGATTCGGTCGGGATCGCCTCCAACGGCGACGTGTACGGCTGCCTGTCCCTGTTGATGCACGGCACGCGGTTTCGGGTGGGCAACACACGAGACCGGTCCTTGACGGAGATCTGGCGAGATCCAGCGTCCTTTGGCTACAACCGCGAGTTCGATCCCGGCGCCTTCTGTGCGCCGTGCAGCGACTGCCGTTTTCTCGAACGCTGCCGAGGCGGTTGCCTGGACCTGCGAGCCGCCGTGGCTCCGGAGCTGAGGTTCAACGACCGCTGCCTGTACGACGTCCGCCGGCGCCAGACCGTGCCCGGGCCGCGCGCTGCTCCGCGCCGTCCGTCGGTGGTGCTGCTGGTCGCGGATGGGCTCCGGCCCGACTTCCTGGGCTGCTACGGCGATGGGGGCGCTGACACACCGAACCTGGACGCGCTCGCCGCCCGCGGCCTGCAGGTCCGCCACGCGCGCAGTGGATCACCGTGGACCGCGCCCGCCGTGGCGTCCCTGCTGACAGGCACGGCACCGCATCGGCTCGGCATCGTGAAGTGGGAGCAGCCCCTGGGGACCCCCACCGACCTCTTCAGCGAGCTCGCCGGTTTCGGGTATGCCGTGGGTAGCTTCCCCTTCGACCGGCGCCACCTGTTCACCGCCACTCCACAGGCCAACCCGTGCGGGATGTCGTGGTACCCGGAGCGGTTCGTCGACTGGCAGATCGGCCACCACAGCCGGCCGTCGATGACGTATCTGCACTGGTGGGGGACCCACGCTCCCTACATGGACCGGCCGCAGACCTCGGCCCAGTGGATCCAGTCGATGCGGCTGCTGTGCGACACGCTCGACCGACGACGCGAGTTCGCTGCCAAGCTCCGCGAGCTGTACCGCAGGGCCGTGAGGCACTTCGACCAGGTCGTCCTCCCGGCGGTGATGCGCGGCATCGAGCAGGGACGCGGCTGGGACGACACGGTTCTGGTGGTCACCGCGGACCACGGCGAGAGCTGGTGCGAGCGATACCCCCCCGATCGCCCGGTGCGGGACATCTTCGACCTGCACGGGACCTCTCTGTACGAGGAGGCGCTGCGCGTGCCGCTGATCCTGGCTGGTGCCGTGGAGCCGGGCGTGGTCGAGGGCCCTGTCTCGCTGACCGACGTCGCGCCGACCCTCGCCCGACGGGTGGGGCTGCCCCGGATCGACTTCCCCGACGGCGTCGACCTGGCGGACCGGCCGGCTGAGCGCACCTTCTTCTCCGTGGCAGACCGCGACTTCGTGGATGCCAGGGACCTGCCCTCGGATCCGGGCGCCCTGTACTCGCTCCTCGGCTGTCTGAGAGGCACCGACAAGCTGGTCCGAGACGTCCGCACTGGCGTCGTCGAGTGGTACGACCTGGCCTCGGATCCTGGCGAACGACACGACCTGACCGACCACCGCGCCCCCCCGGACGACCTGCTGGCCGAGCTGGATCGAGGGTGGAGGGAAACCCAGGAGGGGCGTATCCCCTAGCCCGGGATTCCTCCGCCCATCATCACCAACCAGCCGAAACGGCAAGAAAACCGGACAGAGGTCCGCTGTCATGGCGGGATCCGCGCGTTCCGTCGCTCCGCCCGCTTTGTTCTTGACACAATTATTATCATTGGGAATAGTTTCTAGTACAGACGTCGTTTGTAACTGGAGGCCATGACCATGTTCTGGAGATTCCCGAGGATCACCGC
This sequence comes from uncultured Rickettsiales bacterium, assembly GCA_964558555.1. Lineage (GTDB taxonomy): Bacteria > Myxococcota_A > UBA796 > UBA9615 > CAYRNR01 > CAYRNR01. The sequence continues at coordinate 15,909 of CAZLEO010000172.1, forward strand.
TCTCGTACTGCTCACGACCCCATCGATCGGGTGCTCGACAGGCTCCTGGACCGATGACGATCCGCCCTGGGACGACGACGACGACCTCACCGCGCCGGCGGGTGACGATGACACGGAGTTCCCGGGTACGGATGACGACGACGCCGCGGCCCTGGATCCGTGTTCGACAGGAGCCCACGGTGGCCAGGTGCCGGTGGACGACCAGTGTCTCAGCGTCGAGCCGTACGAGACGTTCGCTCCGGACGAGGTGATCGAGTGGCAGTGGACGGGATCGGCCGTGGCCTCGTGGTGGGACGCGGTGATCATGACTCCCATCGTGGTCAACGTCACCGACGACAACCACGACCAGGTGGTGGACGAGGCCGACATGCCCGACGTGATCTTCAACGCGCACTGCGGGAACACCTGTGACAACAACACCTCGGACAGCGGCCGCCTGCGGGCGATCAGCGGATCGGACGGCAGCGACCTGTGGACCCTGGACGACGCCGCCTACGCCACCTACCCGGGCAGTGGTCTCGCCGCCGGCGACCTGGACAACGACGGATTCGTGGAGATCGTGGCCATCACCGACGATGGTGAGGTGATGCTGGTCGGGCACGACGGCACCGTGGTTTGGGTCACATCGCTGTACCGGCACTTCGAGAACGGCACGCAGCCGGCCGTCGCCGATCTGATGGGGGACGGCGATCCCGAGATCATCATCGGCAAGCTGATCCTGTCGTCCAGCGGCTCGATCGTGGCCGAGGGGAGCTACGGATCCGCCGATTTCGGCTGGGGTCCCATGAGCTTCGCCGCGGACGTGGACCACGACCACGTCCAGGAGATCGTGGCCGACAACGCGGTGTACGAGCCGGACGGGACGGCCAAGTGGGCCAACGGCGGCCCTGCAGGGTACCCGGCGATCGGCGACTTCGACCTGGACGGCGATCCCGAGCTGGTGGTGGTGGCCGGGGGCGAGGTCCACCTCTATGACGCGAACGACGGCTCGACCGTGTGGAGCGGCAAGCCGATCGTCAACGGCGGGACCGGCGGTCCGCCCACGGTCGCGGACTACGACGGCGACGGCTACCCGGAGATCGGCGTGGCTGGGGACGGCGCGTACACCGTGCTGGACACCGACGGCTCGACCCTGTGGTGGCGGCCCACCAACGACACCTCCAGCAAGATGACGGGATCGTCGGTCTTCGACTTCAACGGCGATGGCGTGGCCGAGGTGGTGTACGCCGATCAGGACGCCCTGTACGTGTACGAGGGCCCCACGGGCGAGGTGCTGTTCACGGCCGAGAGCCACGCCTCGGGCACCCTGTGGGAGAACCCGGTCATCGTGGACCTGGACCACGACAACTCCGCCGAGATCATCGTCGCTTCCAATCACAAGTACGAAGACGAGTACTCGACCGACTGGCACGGCATCACCGTGCTGGGCGCGGTGGAGCACGCCTGGTATCCGGCGCGCGGGATCTGGAACCAGCACGCCTACTCCATCACCAACATCGAGGACGACGGATCGATCCCGGCGGATCCCATGCCGCCGTGGATCGAGCACAACAGCTTCCGCCGCAACACCCTCAGCGACGAGAGCCTGATCCACGCACCCAACGTGTACCTCCACAGCGCGGAGTTCTGCCTCGACGAGTGTCCGGACGAGCTGACCCTCGCCGTGCAGGTGGCCAACGACGGCCTGGTCGAGGTCGGAGCCGGGCTCGTCGTCAGCGTCTACGAGGCCCAACCGGGCGGGGCCGGTGAGTTCATCGCATCGATCTCCATGCCTGCGGCCGTGCCCAGCGGCACCTTCTCGGATCCGGAGTCGATCGTCCTGGACCCGACAGCTCTGGCGGGCACGAACCTCCGCGTGGTGGCCGATTCGCTGGAGGCCTTTCCCGGCGGCCTCCACGAGGAGTGCCGCGAGGACGACAACGCGATCTCGCTGACGGTGCCGCCCTGCAACTGACCCACCGGGCCCGGTCGTCGCCCGGAGGGGCGGCGGCCTGGCGAGGGAACAATCCACCTGGACTGGAGCCAATCCATGCAACGCTTCACATTCTCACTCCTTCTCTTGCTGCTGATCCCCGCCCTGGCCCGGGCAGGGACCGAGACCTGGCCCCTCGACGATCCGGCCGCGTACGACCACGATCCCGCTCTGGTCCAGATCCACGGAGGGGCGGCCTACCTGCTGTCCAGCTCCCTGGGCACCGGCGCGGACGGCGATCTGATGGTCAACGGAGCGGTTTTCGACCTCTCGGTGGACACGACCGGCTCGCGCACCGTGGCCGACGGCGCGTCCTGGTCGGTGCTGGACGACCTGCTCGCAGGTGACGACAGCTTCGATCTGGACGGCTTCGTGGACGGGCTGTCGCCCGGAGACGAGCTCGTCCTGTTCGACCTCCAGGGCGATCCCGGCGACCACGCGGCGGTGGGATCTTGGGAGACCGTCAGGGTGGCCGACATCGCGGGATCGACGGTCGCCACGACCCCCCTGGCTCGCGACTACCCGGGCGCCACGCACACGGTGATCGCCCAGCGTGTGCCCAACTACGGTGACGTGGAGCTCACGTCGGCGACGCTGACCTGCAGCGGGTTCGACGGGGTACTGGGCGGGATCGTGGCCTTTCGCGTCCAGGGAACCCTGGTCGTGGACGACGATTCGGTCATCGACGCCTCCTCACGCGGCTACCGTGGCGGCGCGGGTGGGCACGCCGCGGGCGGCGGAGGCCAGGGGGGCGAGTGCTTCGTGGGTGCGGACGGCGACGGGGGTGACGTCGCTGCGGGCGGGACGGGGGCTGGAGGCGGCGGGGAGGGGCCGAGTCAGTACGTGGCCACGCGGGGTGGACCGGGCGGCTTCGGCGCGGGCGGCGGCGGCGCGGACGGGACGGTCAACAACGACGACGGGGCCGGCGCGGGCGGCGGCGGCGGTCACGCCGGCGGCGGCGGTGGTGGAGGGGGAGGGTCGGGCTGTTACTACACGGTTGCGGGTCAGGGCGGCCTGGGCGGGGCGTTCGACGTGCCCGCCGGCGGCGGTGGCGCATCGTCCTGTGCCGGGGGAGAGGGCGGCGACGCCGGGTACGACGGCACGGTCGATGGGCACTGCTATGACGTCACCGCCCAGCCCGGCCACGCCGGTGTGGGTGTCTCGTCGGGGGGCGGCGGCGACAGCTGCGGTTCCCACTACGGCGGGGGCGGCGGGGGCGGCGGTGGAATGACCGGCGACGCCGATCTGATCAGCGCCTTCTTCGGTGGCGGCGGCGGTGGCGGCGGCGGTTCGTCCTATGGCTACGCCGGTGGTGCCGGTGGCAACGGCGGCGGGATGGTCCTGATCTTCGCGGGCAGCGTGGAGCTGGGCGGCGAGATCCGTGCGGACGGCGAGGCCGGCGAGCTCGTCGGCGAGGTCCACACCTCGGCGACCGGGGGGTCCGGAGCGGGGGGGACCCTCCTGCTGAGCGCCCTCGACCTGGAGATCTGGGGAGGCCTCTTTGCAACCGGCGGTTCCCCTGTCGTCCCGCTGGGACACATCGCAGGCAGTGGCGGAGGAGCGGACGGCCGCATCCGGGTCGACGCCGGATCCATCAACGGCATCGGGTACGGCGACGCCGGGTTCGCCGAGGAGATCGACGGGTACTCCTGGCCGGCGTTGGGTTCGCTCAACGATCTGGTTGATTCGTACGCCACCGAGTCGAGCGTGTGCAGCCGCCAGCCGGTCGAATCGGGCGCGGCCGGCCGTGTCTGGACGGGATTCGACGCCGTCGAGCTGCCCGCTGGCGGCAGCGTCTCCTATGTCCTCTCCGAGGACGGCATCGACTGGCGATGGCACGACGGCGCGGGCTGGACCTCTTCGGCCGGCATCGACGAGTCCAACGAAGCGGGCACCGTGGACACCCAGATCATGGAGCTGCGCCTGAGCTCGGTGTACTGGTGCGCCCACGTGCGAGGTGACGGCTCCCAGCGGGTCGGCCTGGACCAGGTCTCGATCCACTGGGGGGAGGACTCGGATTGGGATGGGATCCAGGACAGCGAGGACAACTGCCCCGACGCGGCCAACGCGGACCAGGCGGATGCCGATGGCGACGGCGCGGGGGATGCCTGCGATCCCTGCACCGACATCGACGGAGACGGGTACGGAGATCCCTCCTTCCCATCCAACACCTGTGCGGACGACTGCGACGACGCCGACGCGGCCCTGAATCCAGGCGTTCCCGAGGTATGCAACGGCATCGACGACGACTGCGACGGGGTCGTGGACGAGGGCTTCGACCTCGACGGCGACGGCTTCACCCCCTGCGACGGCGAC
>CAZLEO010000173.1:0-20187 GCA_964558555.1 uncultured Rickettsiales bacterium
GTGTGGGACGAGGAGGTCGCCCCCCTCGAGCCGCGGTTCCAGATCCCGCCGGGCGAGTACCTCACATTCTCCCTCGACGACTGACCCACCCCCCTTTCCCACACGTGTACGCGCGTGCTCTTCCTACGCGCGTGCTTGACACCCGGCGCTGCTCGGCTATGTTGAGCGCCACCGCGTGACGCGGTCCGGAGCTCATCAGCGATGAACGTACTGCTGGTCTACCCGATCACCCCGGCGAACTTCGACATCTTCGGAATTCAGCAGGGTATCGCCTCGGTGTCCGCCGTCCTCAAGCAGGACGGCCACGACACCCGTCTGTACGCCCACTACGAGTACCACGAGGACGAGCTGACCGCCGAGGTCGAGGCCTTCCGCCCCGATCTCGTGGGCTTCTACGTCACCTACCCCCAGTCCGACCTGGCCATGCGCATGGCCGCGCACTTCCATCGCGTGCACGGACTGCCCGTGGTGTTCGGCGGCGTGTGGCCCACCACACGCGGTGACGACGCCATCGCCTGCCCCGACATCATCGGCATCTGCCGCGGGGAGGCCGAGGCCTCCTTCCGCAAGCTGGTCAACAAGCTCGCAGCGGGCGAGGACTACACCCGGCTGCGGGGTTTCTGGTTCCGCAAGGGCGACAAGATCGTCAAGAACAAGTCCGCGGCCTACGTCCACGACCTGGACAAGCTGCCCATCCCCGACCGCAGCATCTTCGTGGACCAGCCCCACATGGCCCAGCTGCCGTACTGGGAGTTCATCGGCCAGCGCGGCTGCCCCGTGGGCTGCACCAACTGCTTCCACCACGCCTGGATGCGCAACCTCAAGGGCGACACGGGCTACGTGCGGTTCAAGAGCCCCGGCTACCTCGAGGCGGAGATCCGCGACGCCATCGCCAACTACCCGCTCAAGGTGGATCCATGTATCGGCTTCCACGATCCCACCTTCACCCTGGAGAGGGAGTGGGCGCTGGAGATCTGCGCGATCCTCAAGGACATCGGCGTGCCCTGGTGGTGCAACACCCGCGCCTCGCACATGGACCGCGACCTGGCGTTTGTCATGAAGGACGCCGGCTGCTTCGAGATCCACATCGGCATCGAGTCGGGTGACCCCTGGATCCGCAACCACGTGCTCAAGAAGGACGTGCAGGACGAGGAGATCGTCAACGCGTTCCAGTGGTGCAAGGAAGCCGGCATGCTCACCTTCGGGTTCAACATGCTGGGCATCCCGTACGAGACCGAGGAGTCCATGCGCAAGACCGTCGAGCTCAACCGTCGGATCCTGCCCGACACGGTCTTCTGCTCGGTCTTCAATCCCTTCCCCGGCACCGACCTGTACGACCTGGTCATGGACAAGGGGTGGATGTCCGACCGCAAGGTGACCTCCTACTTCGAGCACACCACCGTGCTCGACCAGCCCTCGGTGGACGCCAAGACCGTCGCCCACTACCACAAGTTCTTCCGCCTGATGGTGCGCCACCCCAAGGTCGCCGCCGCCCTGCGCCCGCTGGACAAGGTCTCCGTCAACGGCTCTCCGAGCCTCTACGACGGCCTCGACGGCGTCTTCGGACAGTCCTCCCGCTGGCGCAAGGAGGTCATCAAGCGCATGCCCCAGTCCACCAAGGACCGGATCAAGCAGGTGCTGCGCTGGTAGGTGGCTGGAGCTTCTAGAAGCTGACCTGTAGCGTGAACGGGCCGTAGCCGCCCCCGAACGCATCCACGACGATGTAGTACGTCGCGTCCGCGGGAGCGGTGAACTCCAGCTCCTCGTGCTCGTAGCTCTCGGCGTCGGCGCCGGCCAGGCACTGGGTGTCGGGGTTCTCGGCGTCGTCGCTGACGTAGATCACGGCGTCGGGGCCGGCGTCGAACTCGAGATCGAGCTCCAGCACCTGGTCGGTGACGAGCTCGACGGCATAGACGCCGTCGTAGCCCGACGCGGAGAAGCCGGTGCAGGCGGCGGGGTCCTGGTAGTCGTCGTCGAGCAGGGCGGTGTCGCCCTGAAGGGTGATGGGCGCGGCGAGCAGGGGGGCGTCCTCGGCGACGTCGGCCGGCTGCACGCCGACGACCAGGGGGAAGGACAGGACGCGCTGGATGCCGTCAGCGTCCACCGTCAGGTCGAGGATGTAGCGGCCGTTGGCGGGCGCGGCGGGGTCGACATCGATGCTGAAGGGGGGATCTCCGAGGTCGCTGCCGCCGATGGCGACCGAGCCGAAGTCGGCGGTGTCCTGGGTCACGAGGATGTCGGCCTCGACGCTGGCCAGGACCGCGGTGACGGCCGCCGCGTCGGCGTTGCCGGCGTTGACCAGATCCACGACCACGCGCCAGCGCTCGTCCGGGTCGACGAACTCGTCGCCGTTGCCCTCCTGCTCCAGCAGGGTGGACTCGTGGATCACCATGTACGGCGCCACCGCCACCTCGATCTGCGCGAGGTCCTCGCTCACCTCGGGATCGTCGGGCACCTGGTCGGCGTACCAGCCCGACGTGTCGTAGGCCACCACGTACAGGTTCGCCAGCACCATGTCGCCCAGGTCCTGCAGCGGCACGCGGAACGTCACGTGCGCGTCGCCGGCCTCGTACTCGTACTCGGTGGGGCTGCCGGTCTGGACCCAGTTGCCGCTGGTGAAGGCGTACACGCCGCCGTCGAAGGCGCCGGCGTCCTCGTCGCGCGTGGAGATGGCGAAGTCGGAGACGTCGTCGCGGTCCACGTCCAGGAAGGCGTAGATGGACTGGTCGGCGTCGTGGGCGGTGTGGCTGGTGACCAGCACCAGCAGGTCGTCGTCCACGGCGGTGACGTAGACCCGGGCCGCGTCGAACGGGGCGACCAGGTCCACCGGATCGGTGAGCACCTCGTCCATGGCCACGGCGTACGGTCCGAAGGCCATGGGCCAGCTGCGCCCGTCGTCGTCGGTCACGAGGAGGTCGAAGGCGATCAGCTGGCCCGCCTCGGCCCCGGCGTCGACCGTCACCTGGAACGCGGCGTCGCCGTCGGCGGTCACGTCCACGTCGACGGCGGCGCCGCCGTTGAAGGTGACGCTGTCCACCGCCAGCTCGGCGGCCGCGGTGGAGGCCGACGCCAGACTCAGCGCGCCAGCCACGCCGGTGCCGCTGGCCGTGTAGCCGGTGTTGATGATCTGCACGGTCACGTCCACGGTCTCGCCGGGGTCGATCACGCCGTCGCCGTCGCCGGAGATCGTGTCGTCCAGGGTCACCGCGACGAGCTCGAGCTCGGGCACCTCCTGCAGCACGATGATCGCGTGGATGTCGTAGTCGAACGCCCCGTCCGGGGCCTCGTCCAGGTACCCCTCGTAGAGATCGACCCCCGTCCAGGTCTCCAGCGCCAGCTCGGCCTCGAAGCCGAGGTCGACCAGATCGATGCCCATCACCATCGCGTCCACGCCGTCCTCGGCGAGGCACATGGATGCGGGCCGGGGGAGCGGCTCGGCCCAGGAGTTGCTGCTCGACCACAGCTGGAGCGGCCCCGGGTTGGGGATCTGGTTGTCGTAGGTGAGCGTGTAGTGGGTGGTGCCGTCGCTGAGGTACATGTCCACCATCAGCAGCGGGTCGGCCAGGTCGAACTCGGTCCAGCTCGACGAGCGCAGGTACAGCAGGTCGCCGTCGATCTGCACCTGGTAGCCCTCGATGTCCAGCGGGTAGTCGCCCGCGTCGCCTTCGGGATCGGGCTCCTCGAGCAGGTCCGTCCAGGCGCCCGCCGCCTCGCACGGCGGCACGGCGGTGTCGTCATCGTCGTCCGCGGCCACCGTGTCGTCGTCGTCGCCGGTGGTGTCGTCGTCGGCCGGAGTGGTGTCGTCGTCCGCCTCGTCGTCGGGGCAGCCGACCAGGGGGCCGGCGCAGATCCCCAGGGACAGGACGAGAAACAGGCCGGGCAGCGCCCGGAGGTCAGGGCTTCGCAGCATGGGTTTCCTCACTTGAAGCCCCATAACTATGCCTCCTGGCCCGTTGGATTGCCATCGAAGTGCTGTGCTAGCATGGCCCGATCACGCGCACAGGCGCATCATCGCTCAGAGGACGACGTCGCTCGGAGAGCGACCCAGCTAGCGAGGGTAGGGCAGTGGCACGAGAGCAATTCGGCAAGGAAACCCGCATGGCGATGAAACCGATCAAGCAGAAGAAGCGGCGGTACTACGCCCTCGTCTTCATTCTGGTGATCGCCATCGTCGGCGGCATGATCGGTTATGTGAAGTACAACGCGTACAAGCGCGACAAGGGCTTCAACGACGCCATGGCCCTCATGCAAGAGGGGCTGGACAAGGGCGACTACGCCAGCCTCAGCGCGGCGGAGAAGGCCATCGCCGCCGAGGCGGCGCGCAACAACCCCCGCGTCGAGGCCGTGGCCCACACCGTGTTGCTGCGCGCGCTGCTGTGGAAGGTGTTCACCGGCGAGGCCGTGCTGCTGAGCGAATGCCGCAAGTTCGTGGCCTTCCTCAAGGAGCCGCTGGTGGACGACACGGGCAAGGAGTTCGACAGCCCGTACAAGGACGAGCCCATGACCGCGATCGCCGACGCCGTGGTCAAGACGGTCAACCCCGAGGAGGACGGCGACCTCGCGGCCGCCCGCGCGGTGCTCGACGGCATGGACGCGTCCCTGCTGCCGGCCGGTGCGAAGGAGTACTGGCTCGCCATGAACCACGCGGCCGCGGGCGAGTGGGTCCCGGCCGAGGCCATGATGAAGCGCGCGATCGGCGCGGCCGACAACCCCCACCACCGCTTCGGCCTGGCGCGCATCCTGCAACTGGGTGGTAAGCAGGCCGAGGCCATCGAGGAGTACAACAAGGTGCTCTCGGCCAACCCGGACCACGTGGCCGCGCAGGCCTACGTGATGCTGCTGCAGCTCGATCCCACCCAGGATCTGGCGACCCCCATCGAGGGGTTCTTCACCAGCCACGAGGGGACCGTACCGGCACGCATCGCCTCGGACCTGACCATCGTCATGGCCCACGCGTACTGCCTCAAGGGTGAGGAGGACCGCGCCCACCGCGTGATCCAGCAGGCCAAGGTGAACGACCCGGGCTACAAGATGCTACTGGACTGGCAGCCGCCGGCGCCGCCGGAGCCCGAGGGCGAAGAAGAGGCCAAGTAGGGGAACCGCCCCCACCTCGATCGTCCCCCCCGATCCGCCACAGCCTCCACCGCAGCCTCCGCCGCATCCCCCGCCCTCGATCTCGAGGTCCTCGCACCACGGGGCGCTCTCGTACGACTCGTCCGGGCCGTTGGTCGCGGCGTGCCGGACCACCTCGATGGCGTCCACCGCCACGCCCTCGCGGGGCTCCAACACCTCGATCCGGAGCGTGTGGAAGCCGTCCGCGGCAAAGGGCCGCGAGAACACGACCAGCGGTCCGGCGCGGTCCGCGTCGAGGTCCACGTCGGTGACGTGCTCGCCATCCACGTACACGGCGGCGCGGCCCAGCCCGGGCGACAGCGACGCGATCCACCGCACCTCGCGGCCGAAGAACTCCACGCTCACCGCGTCCGAGGCGTCGCGGGTCTGGAACGATCCGCCGCCGGTGCCGCCCCCCTCCACCCGGTGCCAGCCCGTGCCCGAATAGCGAAGCGGGCAGGCCTGCTCCTCGAACCGGACCAGCCGGTCCAGCAGGTGCCACTGCTCGCCGTCGTCGCAGGTGAAGAACGCGCCGTAGTGGGTGGTCGCCACGAGCGCCGCGGGGAGCCCGGGGGGGGCGGTCACGTCGACGATGGGGCCGCCGAAGGGGGCCGGGATCTCGGTCCACGACGCGCCGCCGTCGTCGGATCGCAGCAGCCCTGGAGGGTCGAGGGAGAGCAGCAGGTCGCCGCCGGGCAGCCCGCGCCCGTACAGGACCCCGGCGCCCAGCGGCTCGACCTCCTCGTCCTCGAGCCAGGTCCGCCCGGACGCCGACACGACGGTCGTCGCGGGCTCGGCCCCCTCCGAGCCGGTGAAGATCGCCGCGATCGTCTCTTCCGGCGGCAGATCGAGCACCGCGTCGAAGCTGTCGCCGAGATCCTCGGACACCAGCAAGGCCGGAGGATCGGCCTGGGCCGCGTACACCCGCCCACCAGCGGGATCGAACACCACCCGTCGGATCTGCGGAGCCGGCGGAGTGTCCCCCTGCCAGACGAGCTCCCACGTCGCCCCGGCGTCGTCGGACCGCGCCAGGGACCACTGGCCCTCGTCATCGGTGGTGCCCACGGCAAGGGCGACGCGGTCCTCGCCGAAGCGGGGCGAGTACACGACCTCGTGCAGCAGATCGATGCCGGGGATCAGCACGTGCTCGAAGGCCTCGCCCCCGTCCGACGATCGCATCAGGCGGCGGCTGGCCACCACCATGAGCACCGGATCGTCGGGGAAGTCGGGCGCCGCGGCGATCCACTCCGTGTACAGGTGATCGTGCAACCCCTCGAGCATCGTCCAGGTCTCGCCCCCGTCGGTGGTGGTGCGCACGCCGGCGCCGTAGGCCCCCACCCAGAGGGTCGGATCTTCGGGGTACGCGGGGGAGAACGCAGCGCTGCGGGCGAAGGTCGGCAGCACGGTGCAGCTCTGGGTCCAGCTCTCGCCCTCGTCGCCGCTGAGCATCAACCCCTCCCAGGACGACAGGATCACCGCGGCGGGGTCCTCCTCGACGCGGTCGAGGCGGCGGTAGTGGCCCCACTGGCTCGAGGACTGCTCCGCCCGCGCGGGCAGCCCGGCGGAGCACAGGTCCCACGTGGCGCCCGCGTCGTCGCTGCACAGGGCGCCGAAGCTGGGGGTGACGGCGAGGACGCGATCGTCCACCACCGCGAGCAGATCCTGGACCGCCTCGTCGATCTCGCCGGTGATCGCCGTCTCCAGGTCGACCTCGACCCAGGTGTCGCCGCGGTCGTCACTGTGCAGCACGGCGCCGTCCCGCGTCGCGACCCACAGCTGATCGTCGCCGGGGAGGTCCTGTGAGGGGCTCACCACGGCGGGGATCACCCCGTCGCCACACCCGACCGCCGGGGCCCAGTCCGCGCCGTCGTCGTGGGAGATCCACAGGCAGGCGTCCCCGGCGAGGGCGGCGAGGAAGGGATCGTCGGGGTACCCCGGGGACAGCGCCACCTGCTGTACGGGCGCGGCCTCGAGGCCGGCGACGGCCGTCCAGGTCTCGCCCAGGTCCTCGCTGTGATGGAGGCCGGCCTCGGTCCCGGCGAACAGGTCGCCGCGCGGGGACGGGGCCACCGCGCGTACGGCGCTGCCGTCGGGCTCTGCCGTGCGCGACCACGACCGCCCGCCGTCGACGCTGACGAACGCTGCCGCGTCCACGCCGTTGGCCGCGTACAGGATCCCGTCGGCGTCCACCTCCAGGGCGGTGAGCACCTCGCGCGAGGCCTCGGTGGCGAGGTAGGACCAGGAACGACCGGCGTCCTCGGACACCACCATCAGGCGCCGCTCCGGGAACAGGTACTGAGCCACGATCCGGTCGCCGTGGCCCGCGGCCTCGGCCATCACGTCGTGGGGGAAGTGCGCGGACGCGGGGAGGGTGTGGCCCAGGACCAGGATCGGGAGCCACATCAGCGTGATTCGCGCCGCCATGCCCACCAGGGTATCGCGTGCGGTGGAGCGCTTCAGCCTCAAAGCAGCCCCGTCAACCAGGCCACGGCGGCGTGGAACCAGCTGCCCGACGGCTTGAACGAGGACGGCGTCACCGACACCAGGGCCAGCTCGCAGATCACCAGCAGCGCCAGGGCGCCGACGGGGAAGGGCTCCGACGACGGCGTCGAGCGGGAGAGGCGCGCGACGATCCAGCGGATCACGCGCAGGGCCCACGCGGAGCCGGCCAGGCAGAGCGCTGCGAGACCGGCGGCCACGAGCACGTCCATGGGCAGGGGCTGGCCCAGCCACAGCGCGACGGCGGCAAGAGCCGGCAGCCCCAGCCCCCACGCCCAGTCGAGACGCGCCACCACCGGTAGCGGCGCCGGCCACCGCACGTGCGGCAGCCCCCGCGCCCCGAGGAACAGCCCGCTGCCCACACCAGCCAGCGCGCCGGTGAGCACGCGGAACCAGGGCACGTCCATGGCCGACCCGCGCCCCAGCAGCAGCCCGTCCACGCCCATGGGCACGATGAGCAGCAGACACACGACGATCTGGAGGCCCAATCCCAGGGATCGGTGCATGCGCGGCGCCAGCCACAGCCCGGTCAGACCGCCGGCGTACAGCCCCGTACACCGCAGGCACAGCCAGGCCCCGTCCAGGGTCCGGGCCGCTTCCCGATGGCACACGCCGTATCCCACGAGGTCGTGCAGGTCCATGGCGTCGCATTGTGGTGCACGCGCCCAACCCTTGACAAGCCACCGCTTGTGGTCGATTCTCCCGCCGACGCGGCTGGTGTCCTGCACGGGCGCGGCGCGCGCAAGGAGGGTCCATGAGGTATGCACTGATCGTGGCGCTGGCGACCGCCTTCATCGCCGGCTGTGGCGGCTCCAAGGGTGGCGACGACACCACACTGTCCGTCCAGGGCGAGCTGGCCAAGAGCAACTACGACGAGATCAAGGCCGAGGTGGAGAAGGGCAACGGCGCCGACCAGAACCTCGCCTGCGCCTTCCTCATGGGCATGATCGAGGATGGGGCCGTCACGCAGGCGGACCAGCAGCTCCTCGACGACTCGCGCAAGCTCTGCTTCGGCGACGTGCACAAGGCCATGTTCGACAAGACCATCGCCGACGTGGAGGCGCGCTCCGCCGAGGAGACCCTGCCGCCGTTCATGGAGTGCGTGCCCGCGCAGACCGCCCTGGACGAGGCCGCCAAGGAGACCGACGTGCCCGGCCTGGCCGAAGCCAAGGCCAAGGCCAGCGAGCTCTGCGCGGCAGCGTGGGCCGAGTAGCCCGCGACGCCCTCGCCCGCTTCACGCGGGACGGAAGCGCCTCCCTCGAACCGCTGGGAGGCGGCCTCATCAACGAGACCTGGACCTACGTCGCCCGCGACGGGCGCGGGGTTCTCCAGCGCCTCAACCCGCTGTTCCCCGCGACGATCAACGGCGACATCGACGTGGTCACCCGCCACCTCGCCGCCGCGGGGATGGCCACACCACGGATCGTGCCTACCCTGGCCGGTGAGCTCTGGTGCGATCTGGGCGACGGCGGTGTCTGGCGGTGCCTGACCTACGTGGAGGGCACGACCCTGTCGCGGCCCGACGATGCGCAGACCGTGCGCGAGGCCGCCGGCTTGCTCGGCCGCTTCCACGGGGCCCTGGCCGACCTCGACCACGAGTTCTCGTTCGCCCGGGCGGGCGTCCACGACACGGACCACCACCTCACGCGGCTCGGCGAGGCGGCGGCGCGGCACGCCTTCGTCGCGGTGGATCCCCTTGCGAGCGACATCCTCGCCGCCGGGCGGGACCTCCCTGCCCTTCCCACGACCCCGGATCGGGTCCTGCACGGCGATCCCAAGCTCGACAACGTCCGCTTCGACGACTCCGGCCGGCGCGCGCTGTGCCTGGTGGACCTGGACACCCTGCGGCGCGGTCCCCTGGCCCACGATCTCGGCGACGCGCTGCGTTCGTGGTGCAATCGGTCCGGGGAAGACGAACCCGCCGCGCGGCTCGAGCTGCCGTTCGTGCGAGCCGCGGTCCACGGGTACGCCACCGGGGCGGCCGGCGCCCTGACGTCCGACGAGGCCGCCAGCCTGCCCATCGGCCTCGAGCGCATCACCCTGGAGCTGGCAGCGCGGTTCTGCACCGACGCCTACGAGGATCGCTATTTCGGGTGGAATCCCGACAAGTTCGGTTCACGTCGAGAGCACAACCTGGTGCGTGCGCGGGGGCAGTGGTCGTTGTACAGGGCCGTTGCGCGGCACCGGGCGGCGATCGCCGACGTCGTGACCGACGCCTTCGCCTAGTCGAACAGCGTCTCGAGGATCTTCGCGATCCGATCGCAGTACTTCTTCTCGAAATCGCGGAACGGGATGGCCAGTTCGAGGGTGACGGTGTCGCCGACCACGCGGATGTCGGCGGCTGACTTGACGAGCAAGATGCGCTTGGAACCGCCACCGCGGAGCCTGCGGGTGTCCCATTTCACCGCGCCGAGGATCTTGTCGATGATGTCGTGGTGGCTGATCTCGCGGCGTCGGGCCCACAGTCCGGTGCGCACGCGCTCGAAGATCTCCTCGGGGGAGCGGCCGGGGTAGGTGTGGGTGAGTCTCTGCACGAAACCTCCTGGTTGCGAATGGGTTTCTATTGTCGTCCTCTTGGTTGCTACAAGGTAACCACCCAGTCGAAGACGTAGATGTTGCTGCCGTAGGTCTCCAGCACGGTGCCGTCGGGCAGGGGGTAGTAGATCTTGTGGATGCGCTCCATGGAGCCGGTGCGGATGTACCCGCTGTTGCCCAGGTTGGACAGCACGTCCTCGGGGATGGTGTGCTCGCCATCGTCCAGCAGCCGGCACAGGATCTCGTGGGCGCCGGTGAGGCCCTCGTTGTACATGAGGTTGAGACGGATCTCGCCGTCGGAGGTCCCCGACCAGGTGAAGGGCCAGTCGCCGCCGGTGTAGGTCCAGCCGTCGAGCAGCGGGGGTGTGACGGGCTGGGCGTCGGGCGGCGTATGGATGGCGGCCGGGATGGAGAAAGCGGGCACGTCCGCGCCGGTGGCCTCGATGCCATACCAGGCGTTGAACTGGTGCGTGGTGCCGACGACCAGGCCGCCGTTCTGATAGTTGGGCTCGCCGTCCTCGCCCGTGCCGGGCAGCAGGGGGATGGAGGTACCGCCGAGGCTCAGCGTCACGTTGCCGGCAGTACGGCCGCTGAAGGTCAGGTCGCCGAAGGTGCTGTTGTCCCCTGGGCCGCGGTACTCGCAGGTGTCGATTTCCATCGTCTCGAAGGTGCCCGGATCCGTGCCCATGGAGTAGGTGTAGAAGCGGCCGCCCGCGTCGGCCATCTCCTGATCCATGATGGGCAGGACCATGTGGGTGTACAGCACGGCGAGGTAACCCCCGAGATCCTCGAAGGGAGGCGGGTCCACCGGATCCACGCCGCTGGTGTCGTCGTCGTCGCCCGCGGTGGTGTCGTCATCGTCACCCTCGGTCGTGTCGTCGTCGTCGCCTGCGGTCGCATCGTCGTCGTCGCCGGCCGTGGCGTCGTCGTCATCCGCCGTGACGTCGTCGTCGTCGCTGGCGTCGTCGCCGTCGCCGCCGGGACAGCCCGCCCCACCCAGGGTGATCGACAGTCCGACGATCCAGACCCAGTTCCTGGTCCACACAAGCGCCGTCATCCTCTCGTCCTCTCCCGGCCCCGCCCTCGTGGGGTCGTCGTCCCAAGCTATCCCGAACCCCTCGCCCCTGCAATCGTGGGCGCTGCAGGCGGAAAATCTACTTGCACGATGGACGATACCCGGCCACGATCTCGTCGCCCGGTCGTCGAATGAAACCGCCGGGCGCACCGTCCGAACGACTGGATCGGGAGAGCACGACCATGAAGATCCGAGACGGGATGCTGGCGATCGTTGCCGCGGTCGCGATGCTGTTCGCCGCGAGCGGCGGCCGGGCCGACGAGGGCGAGGACGAGGAGAAGGTGTTCGACGCCGACACCGGGCCGGCCACCATCGACGTGTCCGAGTACCCCGAGGAGATGCAGGAGCTATACACCCTGTACGCCCGCAAGTGCAGCAAGTGTCACACCCTGGCGCGCTCGGTGAACTCCGAGTACCGCGGCGACGACTGGGATCGGTACGTGGCGCGCATGTCGCGCAAGCCCAACTCGGGCATCTCGCCCGGGACCGGCACGAAGATCCTGTCGTTCCTCAAGTTCCACTTCGAGCAGCTGGACGCCGAGGAATAGACGCGTCCCCTCCCCCCTCCCCACCGCGCCCGCGCCTGTGTTTCAATAGCAGGACGTGCCGACGTCCAATCCCGCTGTGCTGACCGACCCCCTCCACCACGCCATCGGTTGCCGACGCGCCTGCCCGGTGCACACGGACGCGGGCCGCTACGCCCAGGCCCTGGCGCGGGGTGACGCGAGGGAAGCCGTGCGCATCGCGCGCCTGCACAACCCGCTGATGTCGGTGTGCGCGCACGTGTGTACCCACCCCTGCGAGACCGCCTGCGTCCGGGCCGAGCACGATCAGCCCCTGGCGCTGCGCCGCCTCAAGCGGCTGGCGCTGGAGCAGGTGGATCCGGCCGAGGTGGCGCCCCGCCCCCACTCGAGCCGCGGCGAGGGCCACCCCGTGGCCGTCATCGGCGCAGGACCCGCTGGACTGGCCGCAGCCCACGACCTGCGCCTCCTGGGGTATCCCGTGACCCTGTTCGAGGCGGACTCCGCGCCGGGGGGCCTGCCGGCCCAGGCCATCCCGCGGTTCCGGTTGCCGCGCGAGGCCCTCGAACGAGACGTGGACGGCGTCGTATCGCTGGGTGTTCAGCTGCGCACCTCCGTTCGGGTCCCCCCGGACGCCGACCTGCGAGCGGAGGGCTTCGAACGCACGCTGATCACCACCGGGCTCCCCGACGGCGCGGCCCTGCCGATCCCCGGGGTCGATCACCCGGCCGTGCTCGACGGGCTGGACGTGCTGCGGGGCCTGGTGCGGGGCCGTCCCCCCAACCTTGGCCCGCGCGTGGTGGTCATCGGCGGGGGAGACACCGCCGTGGACGTGGCCCGCGCCGTCTTGCGGGAGGCGTCGGTGGAGTCGGTCCGCCTCGTGTTCCGCCGGCCGCGGCTCGACGGCCGGTCCAGGCGCGAGGAAGCACGGGAGGCCGCCGCCGAGGGCGTCGAGCTGGAGCCCGTCGCGGTCCCCCTGGTCGTGGAGGAGCGTGCCGGCGGCGTGGGATTGGTGATCGCCGAGGTGGCCACGTACCACGATCCCCACGCCCGCTACCGGCCACGGGCGCGCCCGGGCACGCGCCGCCGGATCGACGTGGACCAGGTCCTCGTGGCCGTGGGCCGCCGCGGGCCGCCCCTGCCGGAGGGGGGGGAGCCGCAGGACACGGGCCTGGGTCCGCCGATCGTGACCGCCGAGACATGGGGCGCGGGCGGCGACCTCACCGGGGCCGGGACGGTCATCCGCGCCGTGGCCCACGGCCAGGCCCTCGCGCGCTGGGTGGACCGCGATCTCACCGGAGGCGAGCCGGACGCGGTCCCGAAGTACCGGACGTGCGCATCCCCCCCGCACGCCCAGCCCCGCGCGGACGCCCGCCACGGGGCCGCGGCCGAGGAGGGAGCCCGCTGCCTCAACTGCTACGCCACCGTCTGGTCGCGCGACGACTCGGTCTGCGTGGCGTGCGGCCGCTGCGTGGACGGCTGCCCGGCCGGCGCGCTGGCCATGGGCGAGGACGGGGAGGGCGTGGTCGCCCGGGACGACCGATGTCTGCGGTGTGGGCTCTGCGTGGAGCGATGTCCGGTAGGATGTCTGCAGTGGGTGGAAGGCGACGATGACTGAGCCGGACGACGCGCGCACGCGCAGGACGGTCCTGCTGTACGGTGCGGGGGCCCTGGCCGCCGCGGCGGGGCTGGGCGGCTACGTGTCGCTGGAGTTCGTCCGGCCGTGGCCGCGCGAGCGAGCCGGCGACGCCGCGGTCGTCGGTTTTCCCGAGGAGATCCCGGTGGGGACGGTGATGGTGGTGCCCGCAGCGCGCGCCTTCGTCGGCCGCACCGAGGAGGGCTTCTTCGCCCTCTCCACCGTGTGCCCCCACCTGGGGTGCGTGATCCGCTGGCTGCCCGACCAGGGGCGCTTCGACTGTCCGTGCCACGGCAGCCAGTTCGAGACGGACGGGCGTGTGCTCAACGGCCCCGCCCAGCAGGACCTGGTGCAGCTGGAGCTCGGAACGGACGGCCAGGGCCGGCTGGTGGTCCATCGAGGGGATGCCTGACGTGGCACGGCGCGAACACGAGGGGATGATCGATCGCCTGCGGCGCAGCCGCCTCTGGCAGTCCTTCGCGCGCACGCCGACCCCGGACACCGACGTCGGCCGCGTCCGCTTCGTCCTGGCCAACGTGTTGCTGCACATCCGCCCCGCCCGCGTCCACCCGCAGGACTACCGCTTCGCCGCCACGTTCTGCCTCGGCGGCCTCACGGCGCTGATGTTCGCCGTGCTCACGATCACCGGCGTGTACCTGATGGTGTACTTCCGGCCGACGATCCCGGACGCGTACCACGACATCGAGGACCTGATGTACGCGATCCCGGCCGGCGCGTTCATGCGCAACCTGCACCGCTGGGCCGCCCACGGCATGGTGATCACGGTGCTGTTGCACATGGTGCGGGTCTTCGTGACCGGGGCCTACCGGCCGCCGCGGGAGTTCAACTGGCTGGTGGGGGTGGGGCTGCTCCTGCTGACGCTGCTGTTGAGCTACACCGGCTACCTGCTGCCGTGGGACCAGCTGGCGTTCTGGGCCGTGTCCGTGGGCACGAACATGGCCGAGTCCGTCCCGGTGGTGGGTGATCCCCTGCGGCGGCTGCTGCTGGGCGACGACGAGGTCGGGGCCTCGGCCCTGCTGAGGTTCTACGTGCTGCACTGCATCGCGCTGCCAGGCGCGGCCGTGGCGCTGATGGCCGTTCACTTCTGGCGAGTGAGAAAGGACGGGGGCCTCGCGCGCCCCCTGTGACCATGGACGACCGGCCGACCAGGGACATCCACGCTCGCCGCGACGACGCGCGCTTCCGCGACGGCAAGGTGCCGTGGTTCCCCGACTACCTGCTGCTCGAGTGCGGCGCAGCGCTGCTGTGCACGGCCCTGCTGAGCCTGATCGCGCTGCTGGTGGACGCACCCCTGCTGGACCTCGCCGATCCCCAGGTGACGCCCGATCCGAGCAAGGCGCCGTGGTACTTCGTCGGCCTGCAGGAGCTGCTGCACTACTACCCGCCGGTGGTGGCCGGCGCCCTGGTGCCCGCCGCGTTCGTGCTCCTGCTCGCGGCCGCGCCCTTTGCCGCCCGGTCGCCCCTGTGGCCGCCCGGCCAACCCCGCCAGCGACGGCTCGGCGCCCTGCTGACCGGCCTGGGCGCCTTCCTGGCGCTGGCGGTGATACCGGCCCAGCACGTGCCGTGGCTCGTGGTGGTCCCCACCGTCGCCGTGGGCGCGGCCATGCTGTTCCCGGCGATCTCCGGCGGACCGCTGGGGCTCCGCGTCGGGCGCGTCTCCGGGGCTGCCTGGGTCGCCCTGTGGCTGATCCTGGTCCTGGTGGCGCTGACCGTGGCCGGCGCCCTCTTCCGTGGCCCGGGCTGGGCCTGGGCCCTGCCCTGGAACGGGGGAGGTCTGTAGCCCATGCGCGACACCTCCGTCCGCCTGTACGCCCTCGCCGCGACCGCCGTGCTGCTCGCAACGACCGTGCTCGCGCTGCGGGTGGCCGCGCCCCCGTGGAAGCGCATCCAGCGCGACCGGGTCGCCGAACAGGTCACCCTCGCGCAGCAGGCAGTGGACGCCGAGCGTGAGGCATTCGCGCGCACGGAGCGGTCCCTCGACCATACCCGCGCAGAGCAGGCGCTCGAGCGGGCGCGCGAGGAGCTCCAGCAGTCCCACGGAGAGATCGACGACCTGCAGGCACGACTCGAGGCCCTGGAGCAACAGCGAGCCGAGCTTCTCGCCGGGCTGGCCGACCTGCCGGGCGCCGCCGACGCCGACGCCGCCCACGTGGCCTACGTCCGCCTCACCGGCACCCCCAGCGCGTCCCCCGAGGAGGTGGAGCAGGCGCGCCTGGCCGCGCGGGCGGCGCGCGGCAGCGACCGGCTCGAGGAGATCGACGCCATCGACGTCCAGCGGCGCGGCCTCGAGGTACGGCTGAGCGAGTTGCGGGCCCCCGCCCGAGGGGCCGAGGAGGCCCTGGGGGCGTTCCGGGAGGATCTGGACCGCGCCGAGGCCCGCCTCGCCCGGCTGGAGGCCTGGAGCACCGAGATCCACGAGGTCCAGTCCCCAGGCGGCGGGATCGAACGCTGCACCACCTGCCACCCGGGCATGGACGACCTGGCCGCCACCCACCCGACCCTGGGCGCGGACTCCCCCTTCGCGGGCTGGGGCTGCACGCCCTGCCACGGCGGCAACGGGCGCGCGCTCACCCCGGACGCCGCGCACCGGCACCTCACCTTGCGTCCGTGGACCCGCGGCCCCGCCTACAGCCTCGAGCCGGTGATCGCCCTGCTCGACAGCGGCGACGCCCGTGAACGCGCCGACGCGGCGGCGTTCCTGCGCCGCGAGACCGGCCGCGCCTTCGGCTACCAGTACCACGAGGACGGGGACGAACGCGCCGAGGCAATGCGCGACTGGCAGTCGTGGTGGGCCGCGGCCGAGGGGTACTACCGACCCGCCCGGCCCGCGGGCCTGTCGGATCACGGATATGACGCGGCGGGCCGGCCGCTGCAGTTCACCGGGGCCGGCGCCTGCCTGCGCTGTCACGAGGCGCGCCAGCGGCAGCACGTGCAGCGCTGGCGCGAGACCAAGTTCACCTCCATGGACCGCCTCGACGAGGTTCAGGACGCCGCACCCTGTCTCCCGTGTCACACCACGGGGTACGATGAGGCGAGCGGAGCCTACGTGCAGGGCGGCGTGACGTGCGAGGGCTGCCACGGCCCGGGCGCGGGCTACTCCTCGGCCATGACCGCCGCGGTGGTCCTGCAGTCGCTGGGGGCCGCGGAGGAGGGCGACCGGCTGCTGGACGACGTGTCCACGCAGCTACGCGAGCAGATGGCGCAGCACAACGTGTGCGTGGACTGCCACGATCCGTTCGGCGTCAAGGACCTGGCCTATGAGCACAAGCAGTAGAGGGAACGAGCGGTCGCGAGAGGATGCCATGATTCGAGTGTTGACCCTGGCCCTGCTGTTCGGCCTCGCGGGCTGCGCCCCGAGCACCCCCGCGCCGACGCCGGAGCTCCCCGATGACCCGCTGCTCGTGCCCCCCGGGCTCAGCGACGAGTTCCTCGAGATGGAGATCCCGCCCAACCACTTCACCCACACGCGCGGTGCGGGCGAGCGGTTCGCCGGCAAGGACGCCGCGCACGTGGCCAACCTCTGCCTCAACTGCCACACGACCTCCCAGACCTCGTTCGCCACCGAGGACTGGGCGGGCACCTACCACGCCCTGGCCGGGATCGGCTGCGAGGCGTGCCACGGCGCCCACCAGGACGGCTTCGTCCCCCACCCCGGACCGGACCGCTGCCGCGCCTGCCACCCCCAGCAGGAGGCGGAGATGCGGCGCGGACAGCACGCCGACACGCCGGACAGCGGCCTGCGCTGCGACTCGTGCCACCGCGCCCACGGCTTCGACCTCGAGGAGGTCAAGCAGCCCTCGGCCTGCACCAGCTGCCACACCGATTCAGTGCACGTACAGACCTACGCGCGGTCCAAGATGGGTACGGTGTTCGCCCGCGAGGGGTTCGACGAGGACGCGGTCCCGGCCGCCGCGACCTGCCACATGTGCCACATGACGCTGTCGCCCGTGCACGAGGTCACCGACGACCTGCGCTGCGACACGGTGATGGACCACGACGTGACCATCGAGCGCCTCCCAGGCAGCGATCGCCTGACCGACGCCGCCCGCGACGGATTCGTGGAGATCTGCCTGCAGTGCCACGCGCGGGCCATCTCCGAGTACCGGCTCGAGCACTCGGATCCGATCCTGACCACGTGGAAGTCGGGGGGGAGGTAGGCCATGCTCGACAAGCTCACCCGACGAGATCTGCTCAAGGCGGCCGCGGCCGCGGGTTCGTGCGCCGCGCTCGGCTCCATCTGCCCCATCTTCGCCCAGGAGATCCATGCACCCGAGGCCTCCCTGGACCGCTGGCACCGCGGGATCTGCGGCCAGTGCGGCATGGCCGATCCCGTGTTCCTCGGCGCCCGCGGCGGCCGCGTGGTCGCGGTCAAGGGCGATCCGGTCTCACCGACGAACTACGGCCGCCTCTGCACCCGAGGGATGGCCTTCCCCGCGGGACTCGATCCGGACCGACGCTGCACACAACCGATGCTGCGACGCGATCCTGCTTCCAAGGGAACCACGACCGGGCTCGAGACCGTGGGCTGGGACGAGGCGCTGGCGTGGCTGAAGGAGCACCTCCCGGGCGACGCCGGGCAGCTCGGGGTCTTCCTCGACACGGACCTGCCCGCCGAGAGCCACCACGCGGCCCACAAGCTGTTCCGCGAGTCCCTGGGCACCCCGAACGTGGAGAGCAACCTCGCCCTGGACGCCGCCGCAGGGGTGGCCGCGGCCGAGGCCGCCCTGGGAATCTTCGCCCCCCCGGGTGACGCCAACGAGCTGGACCAGGCCGACCTGTTCTTCCTCGTCGGCGCCGATCCGGCCAGCCGCCAGGCGACCCTGTTCGGCCGCATGATCCAGTGTCACCGCTCCGGGCGCGCCCGGACCGTGGTCATCGATCCCCGCCGCAGCCTCAGCTGCGGCATCGCCGACGTGTGGGTCCGGCCCAAGGTGCCGGGCACGGACTCGGTGGTCCTCGGCGCCATACTGCACGCGCTGGTGCGCGACGGGATGGCCGAGTTCGAGGGCGATCTGGCTTCTCCGGAAGAGGCCGCCGAGCTCAGCGGCGCCAGGGCCTCCGACATCGAGGCCGCTGCCGAGGCCTTCGCCGACTCCGGCGCCACGTACACCTGCTACGGCCGGGGATTGACCCGCGCCGGGGCGGACGGGGTGCGCGCCCTGTACAACCTGCACACCGCCTGCTCGCGCTACGGCCACGGCTCCACCGTGGTGCCCCTGCTCCAGGGGGCCAACGCTGCGGGCGCGCTGATGATGGGCATTGGCGTGGGCCGCGCCCCGGCCATGGGGCGCGCGGACGACGGCGGGTTGCCGCTGGGATCGTGGCTCTCCGCCCTCGAGGACGGCTCCTTGAAGTCACTGCTGGTCCTCGGCTCCAACCTCCTGCCGTTGCTCCCGGATCAGCGGCGCTGGCGCGCTGCGCTGACCCGACGCACCTTGATCGCGGCATCGGCTTTCACGTCCACCGAGACGACGGCCTTCGCCGATCTGGTCCTCCCCACGGCGATCCCCTGGCTCGAGGAGCGAGGCTGCTACATCAACCAGCTGCGACGGATCGTGCTCACGGATCCGGCGGGTCCGCCCGCGGACGTGCCCACGTCCCTCTCCCTGGTCACACGCATCGCCGAGACCGTCCTGGAACGCGAGGAGTACGACACCCGCTTCGCCGGCTATGCCGAGCACGGCCCCGAGCTCGCCTGGGAGCACGCACGCGCGACCACGGCGGGTACGTCCTGCGACATCACGGGCGCGAGCTACGCGCTGCTCACCGACAAGCAACCCGCGTGGCCCGTACCCGCCGATGGGGAGGGTGGCGTCCTGGAGGTCCCCCAGGACGGCGCTCGAACGCTCGACGTGTCGCCCACGGCTCCTGAAGAGGCCGACGGCCTCGCCCTGGTCGTGTTCGCCGACTCCCACCACGACGGCGGCCGCGAGATCACCGGATTTGCCCCCGAGCTCCATCACGCGAGCCCCCGCTGCTGGCTCGAGATCTCCGGTCGCGACGCCTCGAAGCGCAAGCTCCGTGACGGCAGCTTTGCGGCAGTGGAATCCGGGACAGGTGTGCTGGTGGCGCGGATCTGGATCACCGACCGGGTGCCCCGTGGCATCGTCGCCGTACCCGAACACTTCGGCTTCCTGTCCGACCTCGAGGGCGGCACCGACGGCCGCGCCGAACCCGAATCCCTCCCCGGCCTCGTCCTGCCCACCCGCACCGATCCCTCCGGTCAGGTCCTCTTCAGCGGCACCCGCGTCCAGCTACGCGAGCCCACCGAGGACGAGATGGCTGCACGAGCTCTGAAGAAGGTGTGACCCCCAAACGAACAGACCCCCTGCCCGTTACGGACAGGGGGTCTGAGTGATGAATGCTGGCGACGACCTACTCTCCCACAGGATTTCCCCTGCAGTACCATCGGCGCAGGAGGGCTTAACTTCCGTGTTCGGCATGGGAACGGGTGGAGCCCCTCCGCAATAATCACCAGCAAAGCACTGGCAATCGCATGAGCGCGTGTTCAGATCTGAGCGTTCTTTCAAGTAAGTGACCAAGCCGCACGGGCAATTAGTACTGGTTAGCTCCGCGTGTTTACCACGCTTCCACATCCAGCCTATCAACCTCGTAGTCTTCGAGGGCCCTTTAGGACTTACGTCGGGATATCTAATCTCGAGGGGGGCTTCCCACTTAGATGCTTTCAGCGGTTATCCCTTCCGAACATGGCTACCCAGCAATGCTCCTGGCGGAACAACTGGAACACCAGGGGTTCGTCCACCCCGGTCCTCTCGTACTAGGGGCAG
>CAZLEO010000174.1:0-20063 GCA_964558555.1 uncultured Rickettsiales bacterium
TGTGCACCGGCCTGCTGACCCTGGGGCTGTTCCCCATCGGCGTGTTGTGCGGCGTGCTGTGCGCGATCCTGATCCCGGTGGGTATCCTCGAGATCGTGTCGGGGATCTTCATCCTGGCCGCGCCCCAGAAGTGCCGCACGCTGGCCATGGTCACCGGCATCATCGAGCTGGTCAGCCTGATCTTCGGCGGCCTGCTCTCGGCCATCGCCGGACTCGTCACGATCATCCTCATGAAGGACGAGAACGTGAAGGGCTACCTCGACCGCCTGTCACAGCAGTAGCCGCGCCACCCACACGCCCACGTACAGCACCAGCATGCACAGCAGGGCCCAGCCCACGAGGACCTGCCACGGCACCTTCCAGGCGTCGTGGCGTCGTGTGAGCAGCCGACGGGCCCCGATCACACCCCCCAGCAGGGCCCACATCATCACCGCCGTGCCGGCGGGGTGGTAGCTCAGCGCCCGGAGCAAACGGCCGCGGCCGGTCCAGAGGATGGCCCGCGTGGCGCCGCAGTTGGGGCACGGATCGCCGGTGCGTTCGAGGTAAGGGCAAGGCTGGTCCAGGGGCCGACCCAGCAGCGAGACGCCGTCGTCGCCCTCCGGGCGCAGGCTCCACGAGAAGGCGAGGGTGCCGGCGGCCAGCAGAACCCTACACGCCGGCCACACCCAGGCAGGGATACGGCGAGTCCGGCGAGTGCTGCTGCTTGGCATGGGGGCCTTCCCGGGGGCAGTATAACGGGACCCTGAGGGAGGGACCGTGCGCACCATCATCCCCATACTCCTGTGCCTGGTCGCGTGCGGCCAGAAGACACCGCCCTTCGAGCCCATCTCGCCCGAACCGCTGACCGTGGAGCGGGCGGACCAGCTGCAGCTGGAGGCCGTGTGCCGCTTCAACGCCGACTGCACCAAGGTCGAGACGTACGAGGAATGCCTGGCGATCAGGATCGAGCGGCGGGCCGGGTGTCGGGTGGACGACGAGCTCGCGCGGCGCTGCATCGAGCGGTGGCGCGATGCGAAGTGCATCGACGGGCTGGAGGGCGACGACTGGACGTTCTTCCACGAGCACAGGGCCGAGATCCTCGGCCCCGATCCCGATCCTTGCCGCGATGCCTTCTACGACTGCCCCCAATGGTGGAAGGCGTCCCTGGACGTTCCCTCCTCCACGGCCGACGACGGCTACGTCCTGGCCCCCCATGTCACGTTCGATGGAACGCACCTGGCGGTGGACGGCGTCAAGGTCGTGGACACGGAGCGAGCCGATGGGGTGGTCCGCTTTCCCACGCGGTACACGTCAGGCTCCCTGATCACCCCGCTGCACAGCGAGATGGAACAGAAGTTGGAAGGTCAGAGGGAGATCGCGATGCGGACCGGGCGTGCCCTGGACGCGATCTACGCGCTCGCCGTCGCGCGAGACGTGCCCTTCGAACTCGTGAACCCCATCCTGCACACCGCGAGCAAGGCCGGCTTCGAGCGGATCGGCGTGGACGTGGCCGCGCCGCTGCCGCAGCACGACGGGATGATGGCCATGTACACGGTGGCCGCCTGGCCGGCGGTACCCTTCCCGCTGCCGTCGGCGGATCGCGCCGACGCCTACTGCGCCACGGTCGTGATCCGGCCGGACGGATACGAGGTCGTGCGACACCAGCGCCGAACGTCTCTGCTCTCCTCCCCGACCTCCTCGGCCGAACAGCCCGTGGGCGCGCGCGAGGAGACGGTCCTGCCCTGCGACGGGGACGGCTGCACCGCTCCTGATGCGTACGACGCGGCCGGCCTCACGGCGCAGATGGTCCAGGCCAAGGAGACCTGCCCGGACTGTGAACAGGTGCTGATCATGGTCGAGCCCACGATCCTGTGGGAGGTGGTGGTGCGCACCCTCGACGCGACGCGGGAGGGCGGCGACGCGCCCCTGTTCCCCCGGCCGCAGCTGTCCAGGAGCCTCTGAGGAGGGGGGATCGATGAGCGTCCAGGAGAAGCGGCGACAGCAGGCCGCCCGCCGCGAGGGCGACACGCGGCGTCAGCAGTCCGCCCGCCGGCAGTCCGACCTCACGCGCCACGCGCCCGCCCAGGACGAGATCGCCGAGCGCGTGCGCGCCCTGACGCGGAAGGGGCAGGCCATCGCCGGCCTCGGCATCGGCGGCCTGGTCGGAGCCATCGGCAGCGTCGTCGCCGGCATCCTGTCCCATTCCCTCGTCACGGCCGAGCTGACCTACCTGCCGGCGCTGTTCGTCGCGCTGATCGTGCTGTGGTGGAGCCGGTCGAGCTCGTGGGACGGGGCGCTGGAGGAGCACGCGGAGGTACCCACGGGCCTGTTGCGCCTCGGTCGGCGGTGCGGAAAGTGGTCGCTGCTGTTCGCCGTGCCCTACCTGGCGGTGCTGTTCGTGCAGCTGGTCTCGCTGTTCAACTCGATCATCGTCTGAGCCGGGCAAGAACGGGTCGATGGACGGGGTCCGACGCGGTGGTAAGCTGCGCGGGTGCCGGAGGACGGATCATGACCACTCACAGCAGGTACGTGGAGCGGATCGACGAGGACGGCCTCGAGCAGTTCCTGCCCATCTTCACCTGGGCCTTCTGCGTGGACAGCGAGGTGCGCGCCCGGCGCTGGTTCGACCGCGCCCGGCTGGAGAACCTGCGCGGCATCGAGGCCGGCGGGCGGCTGGTGGCCGGCCTGGCCCACATCCCCATGGGCCAGTGGTTCGGCGGCCGGTGTGTGCCCTGCACCGGCATCGCGGGGGTGATGGTGGAGGAGACGGCCCGCAGCACGGGCGTGGGGCGGGAGCTGATGCGCGCCTCGTTGCGCGAACAGCACGAGGCGGGGATCGCCCTGTCCACCCTGTATCCGGCGACCGTGGCGTTCTACCGCGACGCGGGCTACGGCCTCGCCGGTAGCCGCTGCGGCCACCGCGTCCCCTGCACGGCGCTGCCAGCCGGCCGCCCGGAGCTCGACGTGCATACCTTGCCTTTGGAGGAGCTGGAGCGGCTCGCCCCCCCCTATCGGGATCGCGCTCGGCTGAGCAGCGGATTCCTGGACCGAGGGCCCTACATCTGGTTCAAGGTCCACCACCCGCAGGAGAAGCCCGCGCGGTGTTACGTGGTCGAGGAACAGGGGCGCATCACCGGCTACACGTTCGCCCAGGAACGCCGCGGCCCCGTGCTGTCCCACCACTACGAGATCCACCTGACCGATCTCGTGGCCCTGACGCCTGCGGCCGGTCGATCCCTGCTGGCGTTCCTGCGCGGCCACCGTTCCATGGGCACTCACGTGGAGTGGTTCGGCGACCCCGTGGACCCGGCCGTGGGGCTGCTGCCGGACCGCGGCTTCGAGACCGTCGTGGACGACCGCTGGATGTTGCGCATCGTCGACCTGTCCGCGGCCCTCACGTCGCGGGGGTACTCGGCCGCCGTGCGCGGTGAGATCCACCTGGAGGTGCGCGACGAGGTGCTCCCCGCCAACCAGGGACGCTGGGTACTCGCAGTGGAAGATGGTTGCGCCACGGTCGAGCCCGGCGGGCGCGGCGATGTGACCGTCTCGGTTGACGGCCTCGCGCCCCTGTACACCGGCTACTGCACGGCCGAGATGCTGCGTGTGACCGGCGCCCTCGAGGGATCCGACGACGCCTGCGCCCGGGCCTCGGCCCTCTTCGCCGGGCCGCACCCCTGCATGCCGGACATCTTCTGAGGCGTCACGGGAGGGCCATCCGGGTGCCGTCGGCGAAGACGATCTCCATCGGCTCCCACAGCACGGTGAGCTGATCGAGCGTCGTCGCGGCGAGGGCCGCGTCCCCCTCGGACAGGGTGCTGTACTGCACCTGGGCCTCGAAGGTGACGCTCTTGCCCGCCCTGATCTCCTCGTCGTGCACCATCAGCACGGACTTGAGGTCCGTGCCGTCGCGATCGCGCAGCAACAGCGTCCCCTTGACCTTGTGCAGGTCGCGGTCGGAGAGGTTGTCCACCTTCAGCCTGGCCTCGAACAGGTCGGTGAGGCGGCTGCGCGACAGGCTGGCCTCCTCCAGGCCGATCTCCACCACGGTGGCCGCGACCACGGCCCGCATCTCGTCCAGCCGGGCCCGTCGTTCGGCCTCCTTGCGCTCCTCGACCGCCTCGCGATCCGCCTCGAGGCGCGCCTGCTCGGCCTCCCAGGTCCGCTGGTCCTCGAGGGCGGCGTAGAGGGTCGTGCCCCGCGCGATGCTCCCTGAACCGACCGCTCCCTCGTGGGCCTTGCGGTCCGAGTAGCGGTCGAGCAGGTCCTGCTCCTCCTGGGGGAGCTGGGCCAGGGCCCTTTGCAGCTTCGTGTCGCCGTCCCAGGTCACGACCTCGGTGGGCAGCTGGGTGGCGTAGGGGCTGGAGCAGCCAGCGGCTGCGATCAGCGCAGTGAGGACCAGGGATACGATCGGGGCTCTACGGGACACGGTGGGCTCCTCCACGGACCGGCCCATCCTATCACTGTACCGACCAGCCGCTCCCCTCCCGGGTGTAGACCTGGCCGTCGGCCAGGGAGGGGTAGAACACCAGCGAGGTGACGCTCGCGCCCCACTCCTCCCACCCCTCGTCGCGACCGTCGCCCTCGTCGCCCTCGTCGCCTTCGCCGCCGCAGGACAGCACCAGGTATCCTCCCGCCGCGGACGGGAGGTCCGTGATCACGGCCAGGCCCTGGCCGGGCTCGATCCCTCCGTACTCGGCCAGGGAGATCACGGCGAGATCGTGGAGCTGGTCGGAGAGGTGACAGCCCTCCAGGGCCACCTCGCCCTCGGAGCGGTTCTCCAGGTCGATGCGGCCCTCGGCTGGCGCGATCCCGACGATGACGAGCCCGGTCTCACCCAGATCCTCCAGCCCGGCCAGCCCCCCGGCGACGAATTCGCTGCGCTCGTCCACGAAGGTGTCCATGAGCGGCGGGGCCGAGGCGACCCAGGCCTCGTAGCGACGCGTGAACAGGAACGGTTCCGCGGCCAGCGCCGGGGTGATCTCCTGGTCGAAGGCGGCGATGGCGTCCTGGGTGGGCGCGCCGAACTCGTCGGCCAGCGCGCGGTCGAGGCGCTCGACGAGCCGGCCGCGGAAGGTGGGGTTGCTCAGCAGCCGGGTCCACAGCCACAGCTGCCAGTCCACCGGCGTGGTGAAGGCGCTGTTGCGGGCCAGCGACTGTTCGGACTGGCTCCAGGTGTCGTTGTTGAGGTCCCACGGCACCATGAGGAAGGTGCCGTCGGCCGGGTCGAGGATCAGGTAGTGGGCCCCGTCGATGATCTCGGGGTTGGCGACCAGGATCTGCCCGGCCATGTAGTCCACCATGGCGTCCACGTCGAGGTACACGTCCAGCTCCGCGTCGAATTGGTGCTCGGGTGCGGTGTTGAGCCACACCAGCAGGGCCTCGAGCTCGGGGCTGGGATCGCCCTCGTTCTCCTTCTTCTCGAAGCCCTCGAGGTTCACCTGGCCCTGGTCGTCGTAGGTCAGCGACCAGTCCACGTACCCGGCGCGGAAGCGGTCGTCCACGCCGTAACCACGGTCCGTGAGGAAGTCGTCGCCCACGTGCTCGATGTCGTCGTACACGCCGTAGACCCGGCCGTTGATGCGCAGCAGCACCGCGCGGGCCGTGGACGCGACGCCGCCCATCCGGTCGAACAGGTCGAACGCCGCCAGCTGCAGCAGCCGCCCCGGCGGGTTCTGCTCGGCGAGCAGCTTGAGGCGATCGCGGCCGTCGAGGGTGCCGTCGTCGAGCTTGAGGTAGAAGCTGCGCTTGGGTACCCAGCGCGTGGACTGGCCCCGCAGGCGGAGGATGCCGCTGGCCTGCTCCGCCTCGCTGGACACGGCGGCCGAAACCTCCACATCGTCCATGGGGCTGAGGTGGATCGCGGCGAACTCCGCCTCGTCCACGGTCACGTCGATCACCGGCAGGCCGAAGCTGTCGGGGGCGGAGACCGTCACCACCGGGCTCTCCGCGGAGGCCCCCAGGGTGCAGTCGGGCGCGACCGGAGTGATCCGGTAGGACAGGGTCTCCCCCGGCGTCCGCCCCCGGTCCACCAGCGACGGGACCAGCGTCAGGTCGTCGGCGACCGGCTCGAACCCGGCGCCGGCCTCGGATCGCTCCACCCACCAGCCGCGGACCGGATCGTTGGGGCGGTCCCAGCGCAGCAGCGCCTCGCCGGCTCCGGACCGCAGCTCCAGGCCGGTGGGGGCGGCAGGAGAGGCGCTGGAGATCGGCTCGACGCGCAGCCCGGCCAGCACGGGGGGCGCCTCGGTCCGCGGCATGAACTGAAGCTCGATCCGACCGTCTCGCGCCTGGACGTGGAGCACCACGTCCGCGATCTGGTCCTGGCCCACCTCTGCGGCCAGGTCCAGCCCGTCCACCAGCACGAGCCCGCCCGACTCCACGTCGAACACGCGGAGCCCGGGCTCGGGGAAGGTCGGCTCGAGGAACATCAGCGTCACCCGGTACAGGCCGTCGGCCACGTCCACGCGGTAGCCGCTGAGCCCGTACGCGTAGGTGCGGTAGGGCTGCACGGCCGCCTGGTAGCCGGCGTGGTCCGACCAGGGGTTCTCGGGGCCGTGCGTGCCCACGGGGAAGAAGTCCACGAACCACGAGTCCTTGCGGGACGCCTCGCCCTGGCCCAGCCAGCCGAAGCCGCGCTGCGCGTCGTAGGGACCGTCCGCCGCGTAGCCGGGCGTCAGCCCCTCCCAGCCGCCCTCGTCCCCCTCGTCATCTCCGCCATCCTCGGTCCAGCCCACGTCCACGGCCAGGGCGCCGCTCGATCCCTCGGCGCCCGTCTCGGCCACGCACTCGAAGGACACGACGGCCGCGTCGTCGTCGCAACCCGCCACCAGGAAGAACGCGGTCGCCAGGAGCACGGCGGCCCCGGCTCGCGCGGACGGACTCCTCGTCATCTATCCTCCTCCACGGAGGGTACGCGGTGGCGCGGGATACGGGGCGCCTTTCTGTCTCAGAGGGGGGACTGGAGCGAGGGAACCCCGGCGAGGTCGACGCCCTCCCGGGCGACGAGATCCGTCAGCAGCCCTTCGAGCTCGGCGGGGTCGGCGGGGCGCCCGTCAGGATCCATGGCCAGCAGCGTGTCTACGAGGGCGACCAGCTTGCGCGGGAGGCCCCTGCGGCGTCGCCCCAGGGACGGCGCCTTGCCGTTGACCTTCTGGGTCATGATCGCGATCGGATCGGGGCCGTCGAAGGGGTACGTACCCGACAGCAGGTAGTAGATCGTGGAACCGAGGGCGTACAGGTCGGCACGGGTGTCGATGGTGTCCTCGCCCGTCGCTTGCTCCGGCGCCATGAATTGCGGCGTCCCGACCACACCACCGACGATGGTGAGTCGGTGGTCGGCGGTGAGGGACCGGGCGATGCCGAAGTCGGCCATCTTGGCGTGGTTGGTCTCGTCGATGAGCAGGTTCTCGGGCTTGATGTCGCGGTGGATCAGATCGTGGTGCTCCCAGGCATGGCGCAGGCCGCTGTTGACCCCGAGCATCCAGTACAGCACCAGATCCACGGGGAGCGGGCCCATCTCCTGCAACCACCGGCCGGCCGTACCGTTGGGCACGTATTCGGTGATCATGTACAGCACGCCGCCTTGGGTGGAGTCGTACTCCAGGGTGCGGGTGATGTTGGGGTGGTCGAGGGCGGAGGTGAGCTTCATCTCCTGGATGAACCGGCGTGACGCGTTCGTCGATCCCGCCCGGCCGGCGCGGAGGGTCTTCAGCGCATAGCGCTGTCCCTCGTCGTCTTGCACCAGGAACACCGAGCCCATGCCGCCACTGCCGAGCCGCCGAACGTGGAAGTACGCGCGGATGTCGCGGGGCCAGTCATGCGCCTCGGCGGTCTGGGTGGGATCGGTCGCAGGCGGCCGGGCGTCGAAGGGCTCGAGCACCACCACGGTGAACTCGTGCTCGCCGCTGCCGGCCCGCGACGCGCGCACCCGGAACTTCACGCTCTCGGGGCCGTCGCGTCCGGTCAGGTGGATCAGGCACTGCGAATCCACGGGATCCTCGAGCCGGCTGGAGTCCACGACCGCGCGCAGCGCCCCACAGAACCGGCACGAGTGCGACGTCCCACAACCGTCCTCGCCCACATCGGAG
This sequence comes from uncultured Rickettsiales bacterium, assembly GCA_964558555.1. Classification (GTDB taxonomy): domain Bacteria; phylum Myxococcota_A; class UBA796; order UBA9615; family CAYRNR01; genus CAYRNR01. The sequence goes on from CAZLEO010000174.1 coordinate 8,067, forward strand.
TACCTGCAGCCCAGCACCTCGCCCAGGCGTCGCCCCACCATCTGGTCGGCCGTCACGTCACCCAGCGGTGTCGCCGGTGTCGTGCGAGCCAGGAGGATCTGGCGCTGGCGGTTCAGCACGAGGACCGTGCCGTCGATCCAGTCCAGCAGGGCCCTGAGGATGGGGCTGTGGTGGGCGGCCTCGAGGACCTGCGCCAGCTCCTCGGTGCCGGCCCGGCCTGCGGGCGCGGGCGGGCCGTCGGGTAGGATTCCGTCTACCACGGTCGCGGGTGTCGTGTTCATGCCCGACGTTCCTCCCCTCGGCGAGTCCACCAGAAGCCGTACACCGTGGCGGCGAGGGCCACGGCGAGGCAGATCCACGCGAAGAGGTTACCCACTCGCGAGTACAGGGTCATCCGACGCTGCACCGGCACGTCCTCGACCAGCACGATCTGCTCGAACAGCTCGCTCTGCGTGCGGACGCGGCCGGTGGGATCGACCACGGCGCTGATGCCGGTGTTGGCGACCCGGATCACCGAGACGCCGTGCTCGGTGGCTCGCGGCACGACCACCATGAGGAACTGGTGGGGGAAGATGGTGTCGCCGAACCAGGCGTCGTGGGTCAGGTTGGCCAGCACGTCGGTGTCGGGGCCGGCCTGGCGGCGGGCCACGGCGGCCTTGCAACCCTCGTAGCAGATCAGCGGGGCGATGCCGAGCTCGCCGGCGGGCCCGTCGAAGCGCAGCGTGGACGGCCCGGCCCCGGGGGTGAGGGTGTGGAGGTTCTCGGCGAGGTCGCTCAGGCCGGGGAAGACGTCGGACAGGGGCATGTACTCGCCGAACGGGATGAGCACGAGCTTGTCGTAGACCTGTCGGTCTCCCTGGGTCGCGGACGCCGGCGTCAGGGCCATGGCCGAGTTGTACTTGTGCTTGACGTCGTCGACGGTCTCCTTGCGCACGCCGCCGATGATCAGGTCCACGTCGCGCTCGACCACGAAGTCCTCGATCCAGCCCCACTTCTTGCCGCGCGTGTACGGCGAGGCGCCCTCGCCCCACAGCACGAGCGTGGCGCCGCGGTCGATGGCCTCGTCGGTGAGGTCGAAGTGGTGCTGCAGGACGCCGGGGTTGCCCAGGTCCTTGCGCTCGTCCACGCCGAGGTTGGACTGGACCAGGCCCATGCGGACGGTGGGGGCGGCCTCCAGGGCGCGATCGAGGCGGCCGACGCGCACCGTCCCCCACACGACGGTGGCCACGAGCAGGACCGCGACCACGGCGGCCGGGGCCACGGGCCAGGGCGTCCGGTCGAGACGGGCGCGGATGGCCGCGTCCAGCGCCAGGTTCACCGCCAGGATCAGGTAGCTGATGCCGTAGATGCCGGTGATCGAGGCGAGCTGCAGCAGGCCCAGCCAGCGGAACTGGTGGCTGCCCTGATACCAGGGGAAGAGCAGGGGGAAGCACAGCTCGATGGCCACCCACACGGCGGGGACGATCAGGATGTGCCACGGCCCGGCCCAGGCGCGGACGCGGGGGACCGCCAGGGCGAGCAGGCCGTAGGGGATGGCGCTCCACAAGCAGAACAACACCAGCAGCAGCAGCCCGACCACCATGGGCAAGCCGCCGAACTCCGACGCTGTGGTGGCAAGCCAGGAGCACAGCACCAGGTTGGCGGTGATCCCCATGATCCAGCCCAGCAGGAAGTCGCGGCGCGGCGACTCACCCCTCAGCACCACCAGCAACGGGACCCAGGCCACCCACTGCAGCGCGAACAGGGGCCGCGGCGGGGTGATGACGACGAACACGGCACCGGCGAGGATCGCCATCGGGATCGCTTTTCTCATGGGCCGTCTCCCGCGCGCAGTGTACTTGACACCTGCCCTGTACGGGGCGAGAACAACGGCCGTATGAGCGAATCACGTCCCGCCCGCCGGCCGCGCCGTAGCCGCCGCCCGCACCACCGCGAATGCCCCATGTGTCACGAGACGGTGGCCTTCTGCTGGACCTGCCGCTGCGGGTTCCACATCTGCCAGGCGTGCATGAACGAGAACCTCTGGGGCGTGACGTGCAACAACATCACCTGGCACTGTCCGGACTGTGGCAAGTCCAACGGGTTCGGCAACCAGTAGCTGGAGGTCCCATGTCCTGGTCGCGTCGTCTGTTCCTGTGGTCGATCCTCGCCGCCCTGGCGGTCCCGACCGCCGCGGTCGCCGACGAGCCGCTGGTGGTGTTCCTGGTCCGCCACGCCGAGAAGGTGGATTCCAGCGAGGATCCGGCCCTGTCCGAGGCGGGACGCGAGCGGGCGGCGTTGCTGGCGCGGGTGCTGCGCGACGCCCACCTGGAGCGCGTGCACAGCTCGGACTACCACCGAACCCGGGACACCGCCGCGCCCGTGGCCGAGCTCGCCCGCGCCGAGGTGGAGCTGTACGACCCGCACAACCTGCCCGCGCTGGTGGAGAAGCTCAAGCTCGTCGGGGGGCGGCACCTGGTGGTGGGGCACAGCAACACCACTCCCGACGTGGTGAAGCTGCTCGGCGGCGACCCGGGGACCCCCATCGAGGAGGCCGACGAGTACGACCGTCTCTACGTGGTCACCGTGGGGGGTGGCAAGGAGGCGAGCACCGTGCTGATCCGGTACGGCCGCGCGCCGGGTGTGGCTACTGACGCAGGTAACTGAACTCGTCGCGGACCCAGGGGGTCACCAGCGATCCGGTGAGGCCCACCCCGTAGATCTCGAGGCTGAACTCGTCTCCGTTCAGGGTCACGTACGCCCAGCCGAGCTCGCTGGGGGCGATGGTGTCGTCCTCGTCGATTTCGGGGAACGCCAGCCAGTCGCGGTAGTGGGCCTGGTCGCCGTCGGGCGAGACCACCGTGGTGCGGGGGATCGTGCCCGAGGAGGGCAGCACCACGTACCCCACGCCGTCGTCCGTGCCGCGGCCGTAGTTCCCCGACGCGGCGAGCTGGCCGTCATATCTCAGGGGTTTCAGGCGCTGGCCCAGGTGCTCGTGGCCCTGGAACACCCAGTCCACCTGCCCCTCGAAGGTCAGGGTGACCTGCCGGACCGTCTCCTGGCTGCTCTCGCTGGTCCGCGTGCCCACGTCGTAGGCCGGGACGTGCCACTGGGCGAAGACCCACGAGGGCTCACCGGCGGAGGCGATGTCCGCGAGCTGCTGCTCGACCCACATGCGCTGGTCGCCGCCCACGTCGAATCCGCTCGTGAGCTCCGAGTCCAGCGTGAGGAAGGCCGCGTCTCGCACGTCCACGCGGTGCACGTACCCTTCGGCCGACGAAGACGGCCGCGGCAGGTAGCGCGCGAACGCGGTGTCCTCGAAGTCCGAGCTGTATCCCGTGTCGTTGTTGCCGTGGGCCGCGACCATCGGCGCCCGCGCGAACAGGTCGCGGCCACCGTCGAAGAACGTCCACCAGTCGCCGGCCTCGTCCGCGGCGAACAGGTCACCGGGCATCAGCACGAACGTCAGGTCGTCGTGCTCGTCGTTCAGCGACGCGGCCAGCGCACCCCAGCTCTGGTAGCCGTCGCCGTGATCCTGGGCGTCCGAGACCACGGCGAAGCTCCACGAGCCGGTGCCGCTGGTCGGCGGTGTGTGGAAGCTCAGGATCTCGGAGGTATGGCCCACATTGTCCGCCACGCGGTAGTACACGTCGCTGTCCGGTTGGAGGCCGGTCAGGGGGATGTGGTGCAGGTAGTCCGCCTCGTCGCCCATGGCGGACGACCCCAGCGCCTCGGAGAGGCCGTACTCCACCGTGCCGCGACACGGCATGGAGGTCTCGAAGACCACCACCACGCCGGTCCCGGGCTGCGCCTCGTCGTTCCACGCCAGCAGGGGGCCGACGTAGGGGAACACCACCTGCTGGTGGTAACCCCAGGAGTCGCGGTCGTCCCAGGCGCGCACCTCCTCGTCGTCGGTGGTGTAGAAGGTCATGTGGATGGCGCGGGCGGCCTCGGGCACGGCCAGGTCGAAGGTGTACTCGTCCCCGCCCGCGGTCATCTCCGCCTCGAAGAACGAGCGGCTGGCGCCGTCCACGTATTCGGTCTCGTACCCCTCGACGCCCTCGATCTGGGTGTAGCCGTCGTAGCCGTAGCGGATGCCCAGGTTCGGTTCCTTCACCAGGGCGCCGCGGTAGTGCACCGTGATGGTGTCGCCCGCCTCGAAGTCCTGCGGGCTGACGAACACGTCGGGCTCCATGTAGACGTCGGCGCTGTCGTCGTCATCGTCGTCAGCTTCGCTCGAGTCGTCGTCGTCGCCGGCCGAGTCGTCGTCGTCCGCGGTGCCGGAGTCGTCGTCGTCGCCGGTGCCGTCGTCGTCCTGGGCGTCGTCGTCGTCTCGTTCGCCGATGCCGAAGCCCTCGGCCACACCGCCACATCCGGTCCCCAGGACCAGGGCGAGCACGGCAGCGAGGGCGATGGGCAGGATTCCGTGCATGTGTGTTCCCCACGCTAGCATCGGGGCGCCTCTACCCCAAGGTCTTGGGGTATCCTCGGATCGAACGTCGGCGTCGGCCAGAGGGGAGGCCATCCATGTCCGAGGCGTCGTACCCCCTGTCCACGCACCAGCGCGAGGCGCTCAGGGCCATCGGTCGCGCCGCGGTCCCCGCCGGTGTGCGCGTCCCCGAGGTCGGCGACGCGAGCCTGGACCGCCTGCAGGACGGGCTGGGGTGGATGGAACCCGCGGTACGGCGCGGCTACCTGGCGCTGCTGACCCTGGTGGAGACCGCGGTGCGGGTGCGTGCCGGCCGCAGCCTGGAGCGCGCCGAGCCGCGCCAGGTGGTGCGGACCATCGAACGGATCGCCGGTTCGGGTCGCGTGGGTCGCCTGGCCATGGACGGCCTGCTCGTGCCGCTGCGCGTGGCCCACGTCCGCGACCCGGACTTCTTCGACGCGGTCGGCTGTCCCTACGACCTGGACGAATCCGCGGACGAGCCCGCGCGGTGGCACGCCCAGGCCCTGGACGCCCGCGAGGTGGAATCCCCCGACGACCTCGAGTGTGACGTGGTGGTCGTGGGATCGGGGGCTGGCGGGGCCACGGTGGCCTGCCGCCTGGCCGAGGCCGGGTACGCCGTGCTCCTGGCCGAGGAGGGGGACTTCTACCGGCGGTGCCACTTCCACGGCCGGCCGGTGGACCGGTTGCGAGCCCTGTACCGCAACCTGGGCATGTTGCCCATGCACGGGAACACCCGCCTGGTCCTCCCCGTGGGCCGGACCCTGGGCGGCACCACCACGATCAACTCGGGCACCTGTTACCGCACCCCCGACGACGTGTTGCGACGCTGGCAGCGAGAGCGGGGACTCACGGAGCTGAGCCCCGACGAACTCCGGCCCTACCTCGACCGCGTCGAGCGCGTCCTCGAGATCGCCCCGTGCGAGCCCGACCTCTGGGGTGGCGTCGCCGATGCGGTGATTCGCGGCTGCGACGCCCTGGGATACGCCCACCAGCCCGTGCGCCGCAACGCGCCGGAGTGTGATGGCCAGGCCATGTGCGCCTTCGGCTGCCCCACCGGGGCGAAACGCAGCGCGGACGTGACCTACGTGCCCCTGGCGCTGCGGTCGGGCGCCTTCGCCCTCACCGGCGCCGAGGTGCGCTGTGTGCTGTGGCGCGGCGCCCGCGCCTGTGGCGTGGAGATCCGCGACCGCGACGGCCGCTCCCTCGCCGTGCGGTCCAGGGCCGTGGTGGTGGCGGCGGGCGCGGTGCACTCGCCGGCCGTGCTGAGCCGGTCCTTTCCCGGGAAGCTGCCCCGCGCCCTGGGACGCCACCTCACCGTCCACCCCGCGGCCATGGTCATGGCCGTCATGGACGAGCCGGTGCGGGGCTGGGAGGGCGTACCCCAGAGCTACGCCATCGAGGAGTTCCGCGCCGACGGCCTGCTGTTCGAGGGCGGGTTCACGCCGCCCGAGCTCACCGCGGCCGCCATCGGGCTGGTGGGTCACCGCTTCACCTCGCTCATGGACCGCCTCGACCACCTGGCGCTGTTCGGCTGCATGATCGGCGACACGTCCGAGGGGCAGGTCCACTGCGGGACCCCGGGGGAGCCCGCGATGACCTACTGGCTCAACCGCCGCGATACCCTGGCCCTGAACCGCGGCCTGCGCATCCTGTGTCGCGTGTTCCTCGCCGCCGGCGCCCGCGAGGTCTTCCCCATGGCCGGAGCGTGGCCCACCCTGCGCAACGACGCGGATCTACAGGCGCTCACGCGGTCGCGCTTCGGCCCCGGTGAGATCGATCTGACGGCCTTCCACCCCATGGGCACCTGCCGGATGGGCGTCGAACCCGGGGACTCCGTGGTCGGCCAGGACCACGCCGTACACGGCGTCGAGGGCTGCTATGTGGTGGATGGCTCCGTGGTCCCGAGTTCGCTGGGTGTGAACCCACAGGTGACCATCTTCGCCCTTGCCGAACGCGCGGCCGAGGGGATCGCCCGACGGCTCGCCTAGAGTTCCTCCACCAGCACGCCGTCGCCACCGCCGGCCTTGACCTGGTAGAGCGCGGCGTCGGCCGAGCGCAGCAGCGCCTCACCATCCATGCCGTCGACGAAGCAGCTCCCGCCGATGCTGACCGTGACCTCGCCGCGGGTTCGCCTGCGCACGGACGCACAGATCCGCTCGGCCACGCTCCGCGCCAGCGCTGCCTCCGCCTCGACGAGGATGACCGCGAACTCGTCCCCTCCGAAGCGGCAGGCCACGTCCGCGTCGGCGCGCACGTGGCGCCCGATGCACTCGCCGACGTCGGCGAGCAGGCCGTCTCCGTCCACCTGCCCCGGGTCGTCGTTTAACGCCTTGAAACCGTCGAGGTCGAGCATCAGCAGGGCCAGCGCGTGTCGCTGTCGGCGCGCGCGCCTGACCTCCCGATCGAGGGTGGCGTCGAAGTGCCGGCGGTTGTGCAGGCCGGTGAGCACGTCCGCGGCGCTCGCCTCCCGGAGATCCTGCTCGAGCCGGCGCTGTTGCCGCAGTTGCTCGTAACGTTCGGCCCCGCGGCGCACGGCGTCGAGGAGCGCGGCGTTGTGGAACGGCTTGCGGATGTAGTCGGTCGCGCCGTCCTTGAGCGCGCGCACCGCGCTGTCCAGGGTCGGGAACGCCGTCATCATCACGGCGACCTGGTCGGGTGCGGAGAGCCGAATACGGCTCAGGACCTCGTGTCCGTCCATGCCCGGGAGGTGGATGTCGAGGACGACCACGTCGGGTGGGGCGCGCTTCACGCATTCCAGCGCCCGCTCCCCCGACTCCACGGCCTCCACGTCGTAGCCGCGAGCCTCGAGCACCGCTGCGAGAGCCATGCGAACGTCCGGCTCGTCTTCCACGACCAGGACGCGCGCGTGCCGTTCAGACCTCCCTGTCATGACCTACGACCCCAAAGCGCATCTTATCGTCCCTCCCCTCGCGCGGGGCATAAATTGATACAGTGCGATCCAGGGGGTAGTGCACCGGAGGGACGACGCGTGCTGTTCGACCTGCTCGAGACCTACTTCTGGTGGCTCGACCTGGCCGTGGCCGTCAGCGTGACGGCGATCGCCGGCGTGGCGTGTCGGTTCTGGCCGCCGGGGCGGGCGATCCACCGCTGGTTCTGGCTGGGGGTGGCCGTGGGGCTGACCTGGGAGGTGCCCATCTTCATCTCCGCGGTCTTCGCCGAGACGCCGGTGATCGAGCTGCACAGCCAGCCGCCGGTACCGCCCATCGCGCTGATCGTCTTCCACTCGCTGTGGGACGGGGGGCTGTTCCTCGGCGGGATCGCGCTGGTGTGGCTCGTGGGGCCCCGGCCCGTGTTCGTGCGCTGGAGCTGGCGCGAACTCGCCGTGTTCCTGGTCTGGGGCCAGCTCTCCGAGTTCGCCGTGGAGATCGGCGGCGTGACCAACAACGCCTGGGGATACGTGGGGGATCTGGCCTGGAACCCCGTCCTGTTCCGGATCGACGGCCACCCCATCACCTTGATGCCGCAGCTGATCTGGTTTGCGGCGCCCATCGTCTACTACCTGCTGGCACTTCGACTGGGCCGGCCGGGGGAAGGAACGACCGCATGAGCAGATTCCCGTGGTGGCTGTGGCTGTTGCCAGCGGTGCTGATCGCCTGCAACGGCGGCGAGGCCGGTGACGACGACGACGACGACGACACGACCCCCACCGACCAGGACGACGACGACAGCGCCGGTCCGTCCGATGACGACGACGACGACTCCGGCGACACCCTGCACGGCCGCATCGAGGAGGTGGACGGCATCGAGGTGCTGTACCTGTGGGGTACCCGCGAGGAGATGGGGTACGCCGAGGGGGCGCTGTACTGCCACCGCATGCCCGACCTGTTCAAGGCGTACATCCTCGAGTACCTCGTCGCGGACTACGGCGTGCCCTACGAGATGATCCAGGCGCTGGTGGAGAACGCCGTCGAACTCGACGACGGGGACCTCGCCGAGATGGAGGCCCTGTACCAGGGAGCGGAGGAACACTGTTCCCCCGAGGAGTTCATCGTCGAGAGCGAGTACCTCGAGGAGGAGGCGGGAGGAAGTCGCGCCCTGGAGTTCGGTGATCTCGTGGCTGCCAACATCCTCGGCGACTTCGGCTGCTCATCGTTCTCGGTGTGGGGCGAGGCCTCCGCAACGGGCGACACCATCCACGCCCGCAACTTCGACTGGGCCATCGATCCCGGCGGCGTGTTCCTCGACCAGCACATCCTCAAGGTGTACGACTCGGACGACCAGGGGGGCGCGCAGTACGCGTCGCTGACCGTTCCCGGCCTGGTGGGCTGCATGAGCTGCGTCACCGCCGAGGGGCGGGCGATCACCATGCACAACGTCACCGGCCTGGAGGCGACCCAGTCCACCGGCATCTTCCCGCGAATGCTCGCCACCCGCGCGGCCCTGGCCGCCACCTGGGGCTCGGACGATCCCGCGGCCGCGGCCGAGGCTGTGCTCGAGGCCGCGCTGCAGCGCGTGGGGAACAACCTGCACCTGTCGTACCCGACGGGATCGGACAGCCCTGGCGGCGCCGTGGTCTTCGAGTACGACGGCGCCACCGACCACGAGGACGGCCAGGCCACGGTGCGCGAGTCCGGCGAATACGCGGACATGGGCACCCCGGACGCCCTCGCCTGCACCAACCACTACATCAAGCGCACCGATCCCCCGACAGAGGGTGACTCCTACGATCGCCACCACACCCTCATCGACGGCATCGACGCCGCGGTCGCCACCGGCGGGCTCGACGCGGACGGCGCCCACGCGCTGATCGCCCAGGTGGCCAACCCGTACACGGCCCACTCGGTGGTCGTGGACGCGGCCGCGTCCGAGCTGCGCATCTTCGTGGCGCCCGAACCGGGGACGCCGGCCACCGACGCCACGCCTCACGTGATCGACCTCTCCGAGGCGTTCGAGGGAGGGCGCTGAGGTGCTCCCACACGGGCCCGCCCACCTCGCGGCGCTCGCGGCCCTCGGCCTGATCTGCGCGTCCTGCGGCGACACCGCCTGGGACGACGACGGCCCCCCCGGTCCCCAGGGGGACGACGACAGCGAAGCTCCGGATCACGGTGACCGCCCCGATCCCGACTGGGGAAGCGGTGAACCCCACCTGGACGGCTTCGAGTTGATCCCGGCGGGATCGTTCACCATGGGATGCTCCCCCGGCGACAACCAGTGCTGCCGCACCGACTGCTGGTGGCCCTTCGACATCGAGAAACCCCACGAGGTGATCCTCACCCGCGAGTTCTGGATGCAGGCCACCGAGGTGACCCAGGGCGAGCTGTCCTCCCTGACCGGCCGCAACCCCACCGTGTTCACCGGCTGCGGCGACGACTGCCCCGTGGACGGCCTCACCTGGTGGCAGATCGTCGGGTATGCCAACGAGCGGTCCATGGCCGAGGGGCTGGTCCCCTGCTACTACACCGACGAGGCCGGCACCGTGCCCTACGACATGGCCGCCGGCGACGCCCGCGCGTGGCCCCACTGGCCCGCCGGGCTCGCGTGCGAGGGGTACCGCCTGCCCACCGAGGCCGAGTGGGAGTATGCCGCCCGCGCCGGCAGCACGACCCCGTTCTTCAACGGCGAGGCCACGGACGCCAACCTCGATCCCATCGGCTGGTACGGCCGCAACTCCGACTGCTCCTACGCCGGTTGCGAGCTCGAGAACTGCCGCGACGCCACCGGCGCCGGCCCCTCTGGCGTCCATCCCGTCGGCACCAAGCAGCCCAACGCCTGGGGCCTGTACGACACGTCGGGCAACCTCTGGGAGTTCGTCTGGGACTTCTTCGGCGAGTACCACGACGGCCCCGTCGAGGACCCCACGGGGCCCGTCGCCAACCAGGCCGGCTTCCACGTGGCCCGGGGCGGTTCGTGGCTCAACTTCACCGTCGAGGCCCGCACGTCCACCCGCGACGGCGACGACTGCACCTGCGATCCGGACAACGGCCCTGGCCCGCACACGGGCTTCCGGCTGGCGAGGACGTACCATGAGGAATGAGGCCGCCGGTCGAAGTCACCTGGCGCTGGTCGCGGCCCTCCTCGGCGCGTCCGCCGCGATCCCCGCCGCGGCCCAGGATCTGATCGTCAACGGCACCACCGTGACGATGGGCGGGTCGTACACCTACGACACCGTCCAGGTCATCAACGGCGGGGTCCTCGAGGTGCTGGCCTACGACGGCAACGGCTCGACCACGGGCGCGCTGGATCTATCGGCGAACCTCATCGAGGTGGACGCCTCGTCGAGCATCGTCGCCACCACGTCCGGCTACCGCGGGATCAACAACGCCGACGGCGAGGGGCCGGGCGGCGGCCAGGGCGGCCTGTGTTGCAGCGACGCCGGCGGCGGCGGCGCGCACGGTGGCGACGGCGGCGACGGCGCGGGCGACGGGTGCGGCGGGCTCGAGGGGCTGGGCGGGACCGCGTACGGCGATCCGTACTCCATGGACGTGGAGATGGGGTCGGCGGGGGGCGCGGCGGGCAGCGCGGACGGCCTCAACGGCGGGGTCGGCGCCAACGGCGGCGGCGCCCTCGTCCTCGAGGCGCCCGACGTGATCATCGCCGGGACGATCTGGGCCGACGGCGGCGTGGGCCAGGTGTACAGCAACGACTCCGCCGGCGGCGGGGCCGGTGGTGGGATCGTGATCATCGCCGACGCGCTGGACTGCACCGGCTCACTGGTGGCGCCCGGCGGCGCCGGCGCGGTGTACGACGACGGCGGCGGCGGTGGCGGCGGCGGTGTGGTCAAGCAGTTCTTCGACACCGGCGGCTCCCTGTGCGTCGTGGACGTGACCGGCGGCACCGCCGCCTGCGGGGCCACCCCCGGGGACACGGGCCTGGACGTCGCCGACGAGGCGGACTGGGACGGGGACGGCTGGACGTTCTCCATGGGTGACTGCGACACGCGGGACCCCACCGTCTACCCTGGCGCGCCCGAGCTGTGCGACGGCATCGACCACGACTGCGACGGCGTCGCCGACAACAACGACGATCTGGACGCCGACGGCTTCGGGACCTGCGACGGGGACTGCGACGACACCAACCCCGACGTGTATCCCGGCGCGCCGGACATCTGCGACGGCGTGGACGACAACGACTGCGACGGCTACCCCGACAACCTCGAGACCGACAACGACCTCGACGGCTTCACCGAGTGTGACGGGGACTGCGAGGACTACGATCCGCAGACCTACCCCGGCGCGCCCGAGACCTGCGACGGCGAGGACGACGACTGCAACGGCCTCGTGGACGACATCGACCTCGACGGCGACGGGTACTTCGACGCGGCCTGTGTGGGGGACGACTGTGACGACGCGGATCCGGGCATCCACCCCGGCGCGGCCGAGATCCCCTACGACGGCATCGACCAGGACTGCGACGGCGCCGACTGGGCCGACCTCGACGGCGACGGCCACGACGCCGACTTCGTCGGCGGGGACGACTGTGGCGATCTGAACGCCGACATCCACCCGGGCGCACCCGAGCTGTGCGACGGCGCGGACAACGACTGCGACGGCACCGTCGACGAGGACACCGACTGCCACGACGACGACGGCGACGGCTTCACCGAGGAC
>CAZLEO010000175.1:0-20017 GCA_964558555.1 uncultured Rickettsiales bacterium
CGTGTCCCTGACCAGCGGCATCTCCGAGTCCATCTGCAACGCCAGCTGGATCAACGCCCTGTCCAACCTCGCCTGGCTGTCCATGTCCTGGCAGGACACCTTCGAGCTGAGCCAGGACCCGGTGATCGAGACCATCGAGGTGGAGCTCAACAACGTGCCCGTGTACGTCGGCTGGGACTACGACCTGGTCCTCAACGCCGTGGTCTTCCAGCCCGACTACGTGCCGGACACCGGCGACCTGATCACGATCCGTTACAACTTGCTGGGTGACTGCGACGGCTAGCGCAGACGGCTAGCGCAGCCCTGCGAGCTCCTGCTGACGGCGCTCGTAGATGGCGGCGAGGACGTCGGCGGCGCCTGCGGCGAGCAGCAGCTCGGAGGCGCGGCCCAGCTCGTGCTCCTTGCGCGGCCGCTGGCCCGTGGGCTTGTCCGGCTTGACCTTCATCAGCTCGGCGACCCGGTCGGCGGCGGCGGGACCCTGGACGGCCCAGTCGATGTCGCTCATCTCGTACACCGCGTCGATGGCGTCGGACATGGCCTGGGTGTGGGCGGCCTCGGCCTCCTCGTCGCCCGAGGCGAGGCGCTCGTCGCGGCGGGTGAGGGATCGCTCGATGAAGCGGTCCTTGCGGCGCTCGAACTGCATCTCGTCGAGATCGCGCATGGTCTCGAGTTGATCGGTGAGGCGGCTGCCGGCGGCGCCGGTCTGGCCGACCCGGACCAGGGAGAGCTCGTCAGGGGGGCGAACGCAGGGGCGGGTGCCCTCCATGAGCTGCAGCTGGTTCTCGTCGAGCACCGCCTCGATCTCGTCCTCGAGGGCGAGCAGCTCGCGGTGGAAGTCGTAGCGGTGGTCCTGGAACCCGCGGGTGGCGAGCTCGACGGCGTGGATGGTGCCCTCGGACGCGGTGCCCTCCTCGAGGAGGCATCGCTTCAGCTCCTCGCTGGCGCTGCGCATCTGGGTCATCACCGGCTCCATGGCGACGCGGTAGCGGTCGCGCACGTCGTCGGACTGGTAGGCGATCTCGGTCAGCGCCCACAGCTGCTCGGTGGTGAGGTTGAGGCCGTTGATCATGTTGGCCAGGGAGATGTCCGCGTGCAGCCCCTGCAGCTCGTACACGGTGTAGTCCTCGTGGGACAGCAGCAGGGATCTCGAGTCGGCGGCGCGCGCGGCGGATGCCACGGAGAAGCTCGCGAGGAAGACGAACGCCAGGAGCGAAAGGTTGCGGTTGCGGGTCATGTCTCCTCCTAGCGCGCGCGTCACATCAGGGGTACAGCGACTCCATGTGGGTGGTGTACCCGAAGCCGCCGCCCAGGGCGGCCTTGAGCTGCCACACGATCTCGCCGTCGTCCGTGACCTCCTCCATCTGACCGGCGGTGCTCCACGTCACCAGCACGTGGCCCGATGAGAGGCGGTTGACGTCTCCGTACGTGTAACAGAACAGGGGGAACTCGGCCCGGTAGTCCCAGTGGTTGGTGGCCACGCCGGCGCCGTCGTCGAGCTGGTAGCCGAGCGCGCGCGATCCGTTGATCACGTCGGTGCCGTTGGCGAACACCAGCAGCTCGTCTCCGGAGATATGGAACTGGTGCTCCTTGTCGAACCACTCGCCATCCTCGGGGGCCAGCTCGTAGTCCGACAGGATGCCGCCCACGGTCCGGAACACGTCGCCCGTGTCCCGCTCGAAGCCGAAGATCGTGTCGTAGTTCCTCACTGAGATGTAATAGACGTCCTCCTCGGCCAAATAGTCGAGGGCATTCGAATGGGACCACGCCGTGCCGGGGTCGACGGGGCCTCCGGGATCGTAGTCGAGGTGGTCCCAGACGCTCCACACGTCCGCCTCGGTGCCGTCGGTGTAGTACTCCACCACACGATCGCCGAGGACCTCCTCGCCCTGGACCTCGCGGCGGTCGTGGGTGATCACGGCGAAGGTGCCGTCGGGGAGCTCGGTGAAGTCGTGGTGGGCGTCGTGCACCGTGCGGGCCTCGACGTCCTCGCCGTCGAGGGAGACCTGGAAGATGTAGTGCTCGTAGTCCTCCTCCTCGTCGGGCAGGCGGCCCAGGTACAGCATCTTCGAGCGGTCGTTGGACAGCAGGACGCGGGGGACCGGGAAGTCGGTGGTGGACTCCTGATGCCACCAGACGTAGTCGCCGTCCTCGTCCACGATCACGGCCGCGGAGGGGGTGGACAGCAGGGACATGACGAAGAAGCCGCCCGTGGCGCGATCCTCGTCGAGCACCTCGATGGACAGGTCGGGCAGGTCCGGGTGCACGGGGCCCGTCGTCAGGGTCTCGTCGCCGCCGACCACGTCGCCGTCCGTGGCCACCACGGCGGGGCGGAAGTGGTAGTCCCTGGAGGGCTTCATGCCGATCAGGACCGCCTCCCAGCCGCCATCCACGGCCACGGCCGGGGCGCGCACGCCGTAGGCGTCGTCCAGGCCGAACTCCACGTAGGCCTCGTCGCCGTCGGCGGCGTCGGTGCTGAAGACCACGGTGGCCACGGTGGGGATCAGCTCGCTGAGGGTGACCGTCACGTCGAACTCCGCGCCGGCGGGCGCCGAGTCGTCGTCGTCCCCCTCCTCCTCGCAGGCGGCGAGGCCGAGGCACAGCGCCATCGCCAGGGCGATTCGCAGGGTCTTGGGATCGAACTCGAAGGTGCTCATGGTGTCCTCGCACCGCGCGGGAGCGGGTCGCTCCCTAGGGCGGCGTGGATTGTCCTGAATCGTCGTTGCCCCAGCACTCGGCGGCGGCGCTGGTCTTGACGCCGCAGGAGTGGTGCGCGCCGCCGGTGACCTGGCTGAAGGTGTCCGAGGGGGGCGGGTTGGTCTGGCCGCCCGCGGCGCTGCCCCAGCACATCACGCGGCCGTCCTCGCGCACGGCGCAGGCGTGGTTGCGGCCGGCGTCCACCTGCAGGTACTGGCCCACCGGGGGTTCGCACTGGCCCTGGTCGTCCACCTGGCAGCCCCAGCAGCCGAGGCTGCCCATGGGGCTGAGGCCGCAGGTGTAGCGGCGTCCAGCGGTGATCTCGATGAACGGTCCCTCCAGCGGCGTGCCCTGGCCGGCCTCGTCGAGGCCCCAGCACTGCACCTCGAGCCCGTCGTCCACCGCGCAGGCGTGGTAGCTGCCCGCGGTGACGCGGGAGAAGGCGCCCTCGGCGGGGGCGTCGGCCTGCCCCTCGTCGTTGACACCCCAGCAGCGCAGCGAGCCGTCGTCGCGCACCGCGCAGGTGAACTCGGTGCCGGCGCCCAGGTGGGTGAACACGCCGTCCGTGGGGGTATCGAGCACCGCGCTCTCGCTGCCCCAGCACGCGATCTCCCCGGCGTCCGTGAGACCACAGGCGTGCTGTGCGCCCGCCGTCACCTGGGTGTAGGCGCCCGCGGGTGCGGCGAGCTGGCCGAAGGAGTCGTCCCCCCAGCACACGATCCCGCCCTCCAGCTCCAGGCCACAGGTGAACTCGTCGCCACCCGCGAGGGCGGAGTATCCCTCGAGGCTGCCGTCGCTCTGGGCCACCAGGATCGGCTCCTCCGCGCCGGCGAGGTCGAGTTCGTCGATGGATCCATCGAACGGGTCCGCGGTCACCTCGCCGCCCGCGTCCGTGGCGGCGTGGATCGTCCACTCCATGGGCGCGAATCCGGTCAGATCGGCGGCGACGGAGCCCTCCACGCCGACGGTCGTGGCGTCGCGGCCGAGGAACGACACGCTCACCTCGGGCCGCAACCACACCCGCGTGTAGAGGTTCGTGTCCGCGATCCAGTCGGGATCGACGTCGCTGCTCGCCTGGGACTCCATCTCCCAGGCCTCGGTCCAGACGCCTTCGTCGAGCCGGGCGCCGGTCGTGCCGTCGGCGGTGAGGTGGGCGGTCGCCTGCACGGTGCCGCCGTCGATGGCGATGACCTCGATGCCCCCCACCAGGTTCACCGTCGCGACGCCCTCCAGGGGGACCTCGCCGATCGCCAGGGACAGGGGCACGCTGTACGTCGCCAGCACCTGCTCGGTGGTGTAGCTGAAGGGCGCGACCAGGCTCACCTCGAACGTGGCGTCGAGGTCCAGCAAGCCGGCGACGGTCGCCTCGAACGACTGGAGCTGGCCTTCGGCCACCACGGCGTCGAGGGTGAGCTCGGGCGTGTACGAGAGGGAGCCCTCGACCACGAGTACCTGCAGCTCGGCGACGTTGGAGTACCCGTCGAAGATCACCAGACCGTCGAGGACGAGGTCGCCGCGGGAGGCCTCGGATCGATCGTCGCTCACCATCTCCCACGCGCCGTCCAGGACGAGGGTCTCGTGCAGGCTGGCGCTGTCGAGGGCGTCCACGACCGAGGCGCTCTTCGTGTCCAGCGTGGCTCCGTTCTCGAAGGGGGATATCGCGGTGATCTCGCGCAGGTACCCGCCGTCCTGGCGGCCGGCGACCACCTGGCCCATGTGGAGGCCGATCTCGGGGGCGGCGACGTTGAACGTCAGCTCCAGCTCGTCGTCCTCCACCACGATGCTCTCCACGCGGGAGTCGTCCTCGGGCAGGTAGAGGTGCGGCCCGTCGACCGGCGGGGTCTCTTCTTCCGGGTCACCGTCGCACGCCAGGGGCAGCGCGAACCCGATGACGAGCAGGACGGCGAGGGATCTGGTCAAGGGGAACCCCATGGGTCAGCGGTAGAGCGAGTCGAGCCAGGTGGTGTACCCGAACCCGGCCCCCATGCCGGAGTTCAGCTGCCACAGGAGGTTGCCGTCCGCGTCGACCTCGTCGAGCTGGGCGGAGGTGCTCCAGGTGATCAGCGTGTTGCCGTTGGGCAGCCGGTTGGCGTCGCCCAGTCCGTAGCAGTAGAAGGGCGGATCCGGCTGGTAGCTCCAGATCAGGTCGGCGCTGCCGTCGCTGGTGTCGAACGCGTACTCGACCACCCGTGAAGTGAACGCCTCCACGGGCTGGTTGTCGAACACCAGGATGGAGTCGTCGAGCACGTCGAACTGGTGCTGGCCGTCCCAGAACTCGGAGCCACCGTCTCCGTCGGTGAAATCGCTGAGCGGCCCACCGATCATCCACACGACGTCTCCGCTGGCGCGATCGATCTTGAAGATGGCGTCGTAGTTGCGGATGGAGATGTAGTAGGCGTCCTCGGCCTCGTCGTAGTCCAGGGCGTTGGCGTGGGTCCACCCGTGGTCCACGTCGTCCGGGTCGTATTCGAGCACGTCCCAGACGGTCCAGACGGTCTCCTCCGTGCCGTCGGGGCTCACCTCGATGATGCAGGCACCGTTGACGCTGTGTCCCTCGACGTCGCGGCGGTCCGAGCCGATCACCCCGAGGCTGCCGTCGGGGAGCTCCACGAAGTCGTGGTGGGCTCCGGGGAGCTGGTACGTGTCCACCTGGCTTCCATCGATGGACACGCGCACCAGGTAGCGGCCCTCGTCGCCCAGCGGATCGTCGTCGTCGTCGTCACCGGCGGCGCCGGAGTAGGTACCCATGTACAGCACGGCGTCCCCGGCGCGCGAGAGCGTGGACCGCACTACGAGGTAGGTCTCGCCGTCGGGCTGGTACCACCACACGAAGTCACCGTCCCGGTCGAGGATGCTCATGGTGGGGGTCTGGGACGTCAGTGAGAGGGCCAGGAAGCCGCCGACCGTGGCCTGGGCGTCTCCCAGCTGCAGGTAGATGTCCGGCAGCGCCGTGGGGAGCAGGCCGGTCGACAGCGTGTGCTCGCCGCTGGTCAAGGTCTCCCCGTCCGCGACGAGGGTCGCACGCAGCACGTATTCGGTGGCCGCCTTCATGCCCAGCAGGTAGCCGCTGAAGCCGGTCTCGCCGTCCCACTCCATCGGCGCGGTCATGCCGTACTCGCTGGTGGTGCCGAACTCCACGTAGGCCTCGTCCACCTCGGCCACGTCCGCGTCCCAGGTCACCAGAGCCACGGTGGGGATGTGCTCGCTGAGGGCGACCTCGATGATCAGATCGCCCTCGGCCACGTCGTCGTCACCGGCGTCGTCGTCGTCGCCACCCTCGTCCTCGCAGGCGAGCCCCGCCCACAGGCACGCGGCGCAGAGCAGGGCCAGGCCGAGCCATCGCCGGGTTTCGAGGCGGTCATGCGGTCGCATGGGGGGTCCCCTTTCGTCGGCTGGGACTTGATAGCACACGCACCCGCGAGGCAAAAGGGAAACCGCGCCGGCGGATACCCTGCTGATCTCCGGCCGCCGGCGGTACAATGACGCCCGTGCGAACCCGACTTCCCCTCTGGCTTCTCCTCGCCGCGGCCGCAGCGCTGGCCTTCGTTTCTTGTGAGGGGTGTTCGGACGAGGACGACGACAGCACGGCCGACGACGACGTGACCGATGGCGACGACGACGACGCTACCGAAGGTGACGACGACACCACCGGCGACGACGACAGCTCGCCGGCGGACGACGACGACTCCGCACCGGCCGGCTTCTGTCCCACCCGCATCGACGTGTTCGGCTACTCCAACGTGGCCAACGTCTCGTGCGGCGGCTACACCTTCCCCCACGGCACCAAGGACGAGGAGTTCGCCGCCGGGTTCTACGATCCCGGCAACTACCAGTACGACATGACCATGGCCGGCCTGATCCGGTCGATGATCCTCGCCGACGCCGATCTCACCGACAAGTTCGGCACGGACTGGCAGATCCGGTCCTGCGCCACCGGCTCCGGCCTGATGCGCACCTTCGTCGACGACGTGCCCGCCGAGCCCAACGACTGCAAGATCATGGGCGGCCCGGGCATCTTCTCGGCCATGTGTACCCAGGACGCCGCCCCCGTCGCCCTCTACAGCGCCAACAACGTCAACGACTGGTGCCACGGCGGCGGCTCCGACGCGCCCGTGTGGGTCACCGAGGACGACCCCGAGGCCTACGCCGAGCACTGGGTCGAGCTTCTCGAGGAGTTCATGCGCACCCACGACGTGCCGCTGGTCCTCGTCAGCCCCCAGCACGAGTGGCACGGCCAGCAGATGGGCTCGCTGGATGAGCCCGAGACCTGCTACTGGCTGCGCCCCGAGTGGAACCGCATCGGCGTCCAGCACTGGATGACCGATCCCCCCCAGGGCCTCGCCCACGCCCCCGTCTTCATCGGCGACATGCAAGACGAGTTCAAGCGCCACCACCCCTGCTGCGAGATCCTCGAGGACTACGACTGCGACCCGGAGAGCTGGTTCCTGCCCGAGCATGGCGAGCCCGACGAGGGCGAGGGCGACGGCTGGGTCCATTTCGGTTGTGACGGTGCGGCGGCCCTGGCCGTTTTCTGGTTCAACGAACTCAAGGGAATCCTGATGAGTCAGGATTTCGACTGCGAGTGATCCCCATGGATTCGAACCTCAAGTACATCGCCCTGGCCGCCCTCGTGGTCGTCTGCGCGCTCGCCTTCTACTTCCTCCGGCCGCCGCCGGAGGGGACCGAAGCCGACGAGGAGACCGCGACCGAGGCAGCCACGCCTGACAAGGACGTCCGCGCCACGGCCACACCCGTCCGCGTGGACCGAGAGACCGGTACACGGCCGGCGGAGCCCGGTGACGCCGAGGCCACTCCTGGTGAAGGCGACCAGCCGGCCGAACCCGTCGATCCGGCCGTCGCCGACGCGGCAGGGGAGGCCGTGCCCAACGACGATCGCGCGGCCGAGTACGTGCACGCACCCGCCGAGGTCATGCAGACGCGGATCATGGAGGCGACGACGAAGTTGCCCGAGGGGCGGAAGATCCAGGGTGTGACCATCCTGTGCATGACCGGGGGGATGGACTGTCGGGTGACCGGTGTGGCGCCGACGCCGCAGGATCTGAGGACGTATGCGGAGACGATCGAGGTGACGCCGGCTTCGGGGGAAGAGGAGGCGCCGCCGACGGTGGAGATCAACTCGACGCAGAGCATGTCGAGTGGGATGACGGATTTTGAGATGGGGGTGTATTACTAGCGGCCTGTGCCGGCGCGAGTCCTTCGGTGATCTGGTTTCGAGGCGACAGCCCCCTCGAAACCAGACCCCGTCTTCGTCAGTCCTCGCCCCTGACCAGCGCCGCCTCGAACCCCGCCAGATCCGGATGCTTTGCATCCGCCTCCCGCGCCTGCTCCAGGAACTCCGCCGCCCGCGGGTGCGGCTCCGCCCCGCAGAACAGCCCGATCGCCGTCCCCAACCTCGCCGGATACCCGTGCGCCTCTCCAAGCTCCAGCAGCCGATCCACCTCGTCCAGAAACGGCTCGGGATCCCCGGTCCCCTGACACCGCCCCACGCTCGACTCCGCCGCGCACGCCGACAGGTGATCGAGGCTCCGCCCGCGGCCTGCTGGCAAGAACAGCGCCCGCGTCTCCCCGAACCACGCCGGCTCCCATCCGTCCACAGCATCGAGGTGCCCACACAGCGGATCCGTCCGCATCACCAGCACCATGTCGAAGGTGTGCTCCGCGTGCAGCCCCTCGAACGCTGCTCCGTCCGCCCACGCCTCCCGCGCGGCGCGGTAGTGCTGGTCGTCGAAGAACGTCGGGGTCCTCCCGTCGATGTAGACCTGCACGTGGGGCGCCATGGCCCAGCCGATCCACCCCCCGCCGTCGTAGTCGTTGAACACGCGGCCGCGAACGCTCAGCGCGTCCATGGCCTCGGTCGCATCGGTCGGCACCGACGTGCGGTCCCACCGCAGTGACGGCCCCGGCTCCCCCCACCACAGGGCCACCGCCAGCAACGGCGGGCACGCCACCGCCACCCACCGGGTCCAGCGCTTCTCGTCCAGGTCGACCAGCAGGTCGGCCACCAGCGGCACCAGCATCAGCGCCCAGGCTGCCCGGAAGCGGTGCGCCGTCACCGTCATGGCCAGCCCCAACAACGCCAGCGCGACCAGCGCCACGGGCACGCGCTTCGCCCGCAGCGCAGCTACCACCGCCACCACCAGCATGATCTCGATGAACATCATGCTGTTGCCGGGCTTCGGGATCCACCCGTACCAGGGCATCGGCCGCATGTCGGTGATGTGCCTGGCGGCGTCCGAGCCGGAATGGGCGACGATCTGGCCCACCACCCCGAACCCGTGCGGTCCCAAAAACGGCACGAACACCAGCAACCCCAGCACGGCGAGGTGTATCGGCGCCCAGGACACCGCCGTCCCGCGCCACCGGTGCAGCGCGAGCGGCCAGACGACGGCCGGGGCGATGACCATCGACGAGTGGCTCTGACTCCATACCAGGCAGGTGACCACCAGCCCCGCGAGATACCCCCACCGGGAACGTCCGTCACTCGTCCGGGCCGCGATGGCCAGCGCCATCGCCAGCGGCAGCAGTACCAGGAACAGGCTCTGAGGCCGCGGGTCGAAGCGCCAGCTGGCTCCGCCCACGGCCAGGGCCGCGACCACCACCGAGGTCCACGGCCCGGCGCCCACTCGCCGCGCGACCCAGAAGACCGCCACCGCCGATGCGCCGGCCAGCAGCGCTGTGGCGGCGATCAACCCCGGGATCCCGGCGACGTTCCACACCCCCAGCGCGCCCACGTCGAACAGCCACTCCGGATCGCGGTAAGGCACGTCCGGAGCGAAGCTCGTCGGGTCCTCCACCACCCGTCCGCGCCCGGCCAGGACGGCCTCGCCCATGGAGAGGTGCCACCACAGGTCGAGGGAGGTCAGGGGGCGCAGGCGCACGAGCGCGGCCACGGCGGTCAGGGCGGCCGCGAGGGCCAGGACGGGGGCGCTGGACCGAAGGGGGGAGGGGGCGCTCACTCGCGCCATGGTACCGCGTTGGGCGGCCGCTTACCTACCCAGCAGACCCAGGCTGAGCCACGGGATGTACGTCACCGCGAGCAGGGCGACGAACAGCACGAAGATGAACGGGAAGCTCGCCTTGATGACCTGGACCAGGGGCCGCTCGAAGTAGGACGACGAGACGAACAGGTTCAGGCCCATGGGCGGGGTGATGTAGCCGATCTGCAGGTTGACGATGAAGATGATCCCGAAGTGGACGGGATCGATGCCGTAGTAGATGGCGATGGGCGCGAGCAGCGGGGCCACGATCATGATCGCGGACATGATGTCCATGATGCAGCCCAGGGCCAGCAGGAAGATGTTGACCAGGATCAGGAAGCCGATCTTGGAGTCCACGGAGGACGACAGCCACTCGGCGGCTGCCTGGGGGATCTGCTCCTCGGTGAGGTACATGTTGAAGGCGATGGCCAGCACCAAGATGGCGAAGAGCACGCCCATCATGGCGCCGGAGTCGATGAAGGAGTCCAGCAGCTCCTTGGGCTTGATCTCGCGGTGGACGAGCAGCTCCACGGCCAGGGCGTAGATCACGGCCACGGCCGAGGCCTCGACCACGGTGAACCAGCCCACGTAGATCCCCACGAAGATGATGAGGATCAGGACCAGCGAGAACACGCCCTCCTTGAGGTCGCCCCAGGCGCCGCGCAGGGCCTCGAGGGTGTGGGCCTTGCGTTCATCCCCGAAGGCGAACAGCAGCGTGCCCACCAGGAGGGCCGTGACCCCGGCCACGCCGAGGGCGAGCAGCAGCGGGATGAGGGGGACGCTGCCCCCGGACAGCCCGATGCCCAGCAGGGTCAGCGCCACCAGCTCGATCAGCACCAGGAACAGCACCGCGCTCTTGATGGCCACGGGCCACGTCAGCGGCTTGCTCGCCTTGCCCTCGGGGTCGGCGGCGATGATCGCGTATGCGATGAGCACGGCGCCGACGATCAGGCCGGGGATCACGCCGGCGATGAACAGCTCGCGGATGGACAGGGCGCGGCCGCCCACGGGGGCCATGATCGCGTAGATGATCATGGGGATGCTGGGCGGGATGAGGATGCCCAGCGTACCCGCGGACGTGACCAGGCCCAGCGAGAAGTCCTCGTTGTACTTCAGCGCCACCATGGCCGGGAACATGATCCCGCCGATGGCGATGACGGTCACGGGCGCGGAACCCGAGATGGCGGCGAAGAGCAGGCAGGCCACGACCGTGGACACGGCCACGCCGCCGGGAACCCAGGCCACGATGCCCTGGGCGAAGCGGATCAGGCGCTCGGCGATGGAGCCGGCCGTCATCAACCCGCCGGCGAGCACGAAGAAGGGGATGGCCAGCAGCACCTCCTTCTTGACCGCGCCGTACATGTCGTCGGCCACGCTGATCAGCTCGCCGTTGCCGGTGAGCTTGACGCACAGCAGCACGGCCACGCCGATGACCACGTACAGGGGCGCGCCCACGACCATCAGCACCAGGCCCATGATGAAGATCAGCCAGCCGGTGGCGTTGACCTTGAACAGCAGCAGCGCGCCGATGAGCACGCCGGGCAGGATGCCGGCGAGGATCACGTCCTTGAGGGCCATGTCCTTGCCGAGCACGGTGCGCAGGGCGCTGGGCTCGGGGCGCTTGCCCTCCTCCTCGAGTTCCTCGTTCTCGGGCGTGTCGCGCCAGATGTTGGCGATGTTGCGGCAGCCCATGACCGAGAGGCTGATGGGCATCATCAGCTGCACGATCCAGATGGGGATCGGGAAGACACCCTCCTTGTCACCCCACTCCCGGGACTCGAGCGTCAGGTCCAGGCAGACCCGCGCGAGCACGAAGCAGAAGCCCGCAGCGATCACGTTGGAGAAGAACGCCGCGATCTTCTTGCCGCTGGGTGTGGTGGCGCGGCCGGCCACGTCGATGGCCAGGTGCTTGCGCTGCTTGGTGGCGATGGAGGCGCCGAGGAACCCGGCCCAGATCATCAGGAACAGGGCGAGCTTGGTGGCCCAGGCCCACTGCAGGTCGATGAAGTCGAACCAGCGGTCCGTGGCGGTGATGAACACCGCCCCTACCATCACCAGCAGGGCCACGACGAGCATCACCTTCTCGACGAAGTAGATGACCTTGTCGAGCGCCCGCCAGACCACACGGATGGTGGCGAACACGGTGGTGAACGCCATGACGATGATGAAGACGATCTGG
Organism: uncultured Rickettsiales bacterium; assembly: GCA_964558555.1. GTDB lineage: Bacteria > Myxococcota_A > UBA796 > UBA9615 > CAYRNR01 > CAYRNR01. The sequence goes on from CAZLEO010000175.1 coordinate 11,872, forward strand.
GTGAGGATGAACCGGATGACGGCCCAGAAGCCGGCCCAGGCCTGCGAGGACAGCGAGAAGATCTGCTTGAGCATCAGCTGTACATCCCGTCGAGGAGGTCCCAGTACATCTCGGTGCAGACCTTGCGCTTGACCTTCAGCGTCGGCGTAAGCTCCTCACCCACCTCGAAATCCCGCTCCAGGATCTTGTAGTACTTGATGGTCTCCCACGAGGGGAGCTTCTTGTTCTTCTCCTTCATGATCTGGCCGACCTTGTAGACGATGCGGTCGTGTCGCGACAGCTCGGCGAAGCTCTCGTACTCGAGCTCGCGGTCGTCGGCGTACTTCTCGATCTCGGGCTCGTCGAGGGTGACCAGGGCCACGAGGTACTTGCGCTTGTCGCCGTACACCATGACCTGGCTGATCCAGGGGTCCTGCTTGAACCAGTTCTCGATGTTCTGCGGCGCGATGTTCTTGCCGCCGGCGGTGACGATGATGTCCTTCTTGCGATCGGTGATGCGCAGGAAGCCGTCGTCGTCGAACTCGCCGATGTCGCCGGTGTGGAACCAGCCGTCGATGATCTCCTCGGCCGTGGCCTCGGGGCGCTTGTAGTACTCGCGCAGGACGTTGGGGCCGCTGATGAGGATCTCGCCGTCGCCGGCGATCTTGACGTCCACGCCGGGCATGGGCTTTCCGACGGTGCCGAAGCGGAACGCGTCGGGGGTGTTGAGGTTGGACGCGGCCATGGTCTCGGTGAGGCCGTAGCCCTCGAGCACCAGGATGCCGACGCTGTGCATGAACTCGGCGATCTCCCGGGGCAGCGGCGCGCCGCCGGAGATGAAGAACCGCAGCTTGCCGCCGAAGATCTTGGCCAGCTTGTTCAGCACCAGCATGTTGGCCATCTCGCCCAGCAGCACCAGGTGCGGGTACTTCCACCACGCCCATCTACCGCGCTGCTTGGTGCGGCTGATCCAGCCGCCGATGAAGGTGGCGAAGGCGAACATCTGCTTGGCCAGCCGGGTGCCGTTGAGGATCTTCGAGGTGATCTGGGCGTAGACCTTCTCGTAGATGCGGGGCACCGAGAACACGAACGTGGGCTGGATCTCCGCGAGGTTCTGCATCACCGCGGCGATGGAGTCGGCGAAGCTGATGATGAACCCCTGCTTCAGCGTCGCCATGTACCCCAGGCGCGCGAAGATGTGGGCCATGGGCAGGAACAGCAGCGTCTCGTCGGACGTGTCCACGTACAGCACTTGCGAGACCGAGTCGATCTCGAACAGCACCGAGTCGTGGGTGAGCAGGGCGCCCTTGGGCCGCCCCGTGGTCCCGGACGTGTACACGATGGTGGCCACGTCCTCGCGCGTCACGGCGTCGATGCGCGGCTGTAGCAGGTCGGGATCGGCCTCGAGGGCCTCGCGGCCGGCGTCCTGGTAGCGGCGGATGGCGAACACGAGCTCGTCGTCGGACCGCACCTTGCCGGTGAACTGCACGACCCGGTCCAGCGCCGCGAGCTGGTCCTGCACCTGGAGCACCTTGGACAGCTGCTCGCCGTCCTCCACGAAGACCACGCGGGCCTCGCTGTGCTCGAGGATGTACTGCACCTCGTCGGGCAGGTTGGACTGGTAGACCGGCACGGTCACCGCGCCGATGAGCAGGTTGGCCAGGTCGGCCACGGCCCACTCCAGGCGGCTGTTGGACAGGATCGCCACACGATCGCCGTGCTGCACCCCGTCGTCCACGAGCTTCGCCGCGGTCTCCCGCACCATCTTGTGCAGGTCTTGCCAGTCGTAGCTGACCCACTCCCCCTTGTCGGGGTCCTTCTGGCGCATGACCGTGTTGTCTTCGAAGCGGCTCACCGCCTGGAGGAAGAGCTGACCTGTGGATCGGAGCGATCCGATATCGATTGGTTCGGTCACCGAGCCCTCCCGGAGATGGGAATCCCCCCCGCCCCCCGCGAGCGCCGTGGGGCGCTAGTGGGACGCGCGGTACATCTTCTGCGCGGCCTTGATCTTGTTGATCAGGCCGGTGCCGATGGTGGCGTTGAACTCTGCAGGCACGCCCGAGCACAGCTTCTCGAACTCGGCGCGCTCGTCCGGGGTCATCTCGTAGATCTCGATCCCGGAATCGACGAACATCTCGAGCAGCTCGGGCGTCAGCGCGCGCACGTTGGCGCGACCGTTGCGGGTCTCCGCGGCGCGATCGCCGATGAGGATCTCCTGCAGATCCTGGGGCAAGGAGTCGAAGAACTCCTTGTTGTACATGATGGAGGCCGGCTGGTAGATGTGGTTCGTGATCGTGTAGTAGCTCACGCCCTCGTACCAGCCCGTCGCCGCGGTGAACAGCGGCGTGTTCGAGAACCCGTCCACCATGTTGGTCTGCAGCGCGCCCAGCACCTCGGGCACGGGCATGGAGATCGCCTGGGTGTTCAGGGCCTTGTACATGGCCAGGTGCACCGGCGACTCCTGGGAGCGCATCTTCATCTCCTGCAGGTCGGCCGGGGTGTGGATCGGCTTGGTCTTGGACGCGAAGCTGTGCCAGCCGTTCTCGTGCCACTGGGCCATCTCGAAGCCGTTTTGCTGCAGCAGCGCGTACATGTCCGGCCACAGGTGCTCGTCGAGCACGTAGTCGGCCTCCTCGCTGGTCTCGAACAAGAACGGCAGCTCGAACACCTGGAACTGCGGCAGGCTCAGCCCCTCGGCCACGGCGGCCGTGGAGCCGCCCCAGCCCTGGATCTGGTTGCGACGGCACTTGCGGACCGTCTCCACCTCGCCGCCGAGGTTGCCGCTGGGGTACAGCTTGAACTTGATGCGGCCGTTGCTCTCGGACTCGACGCGCTTCTTGATGGCCTCAAGCTGCTCGGTCCACGGGGTGCCCGCAGGGGCGACCGTGGCGAACTTGAGGGTGAACTCGGCGTCCTGTGCGCCGGCGTCGCGCTGCCAGGCGCTGGAGGCGATCAGGCCGACGACGCCCACGGCGACGAGCCCGATGGTGAGGGGGAAGTTGCGGGATGTACGCATGGTCTGGTCTCCTGCGTGACGCGCGTCCCTCACGTGCGTGGACGCGCGCCCGCCGCGGGTATTCATCTAGAAGAGGTCGTCGATCTGGTCGAGGAGCTTCTGCGCCTTGACCTGCTCCAGGCGGAGCTCGGGGGCGATCTCGGGGATCACCTCGGGATCGGCGGCGATCACCTCGTCGAGCAGGCGCTGGAACAGCTCCCGATCCTGGTTCTTGGTCGCGTAGTACTGGGCCTGCAGCACCTTGGTGCCCAGGTAGTCCGGCGCGATGGCCAGGGAGGCCTCGAAGTGGACCAGGGACAGCTCCATGTCGCCGCCGAACGCGGCCGGGGCCTTGGCGTAGTAGGTGCCCAGCAGGCGGTCACCGGCGCCGTAGAGGAAGTTGGGGTCCGTGGCCTGGATCCAGTCCGCGATGGCCTTGAGCTTGGACTTGTTCTTGACGATGTAGGTGAAGCCCTTGGTGGCCGACCACTTGCCCAGGTTGGCGTACACCCAGTACGTCGCGGGCATGTCGTCCGCGCCCAGCGACTCCAGGCACTTGTAGTCCTTGACCTTGCCGCCGTCCATGCACGCGGTGAACGCGTCGTTGGCCGCCATACCCCGCTCGCCGTAGGACGCGCCAGCGTCGTACGTGGCGAGGATCTGCTCCTCGTCGGTCTGGTGGGCGGCGAGCATGTAGTGGGAGCGGGCGAGCATTCCCAGGACGTCGGCGTTGTTGGGATCGAACTCGACGTACGCCTGCCACTTGGCGATGGCCGCCTCGATCTGGGCTGGGTCGTCGCGCCCGGCCCACGCGGCCTCGGCGTCGATCAGCAGCTGCTGTTCGGGCGTCACCGCAGCGGCGTCCGACTTGACGTAGGTGGTCTTGCGGCCACCACAACCGGCGATCAGGCCGATGGCTGCCACCGATACGAGAACAATCTGAATCCAATGGATGATGCGCATGTCGAGAGCCTCCTCCTCGAGGGTCTAGGGAACGCCGGACCTTAGCACACCTCTGGTGGGAGGTGGACAGGATCGTCGGTGGAGTCAGTGGAGTTCGAGGCGGAGTTCGTAGTCGCTGGGCACGCTGTGATCGCATCCCACGGCGACGGCCACGTCCGTGCCGCCGAGGAACGTGGAGTGGCTGGCGAGGATCTCGGGGTAGGCGTGGCTGACCCCCGACTCGTTGATCAGGGCCATGTCGGCGCCCGATCCCACGAACACGACCATGTCCAGGTCACAGTCGGCGTCCCAGTCGCAGTCGGGGTCGTCCTCCTCGGTGCAGTTGGACACGCCGGACGGGCTGACCGTCCAGTCGAGGATGCCCTCGAGGGAGACGTCCTCGGCCACGCGGAAGCCCACCCAGTCCACGTCGCCGGAGTACCAGCCGAAGTGCCAGGGCATCTGGCTGTCGGGCTCACCGTCCCCGTCGGCGTCGTAGTCGTGCAGCGGCCACTCGGGCCACGGCGAGGCCTCGTCCACGCCGCAGCTGTGGGCGAACCCGTAGAACTCCACGGCCGTCCCCGCCTCGACGGAGCCCAGGTCCTGCACGGTCTCGCGATCCAGGGCCTCGTCCTCGAAGATCACCAGCCGCTGGGTGATGGCGCCGGGGTCCTCGCCAGCCTCCTCGTGGAGGTAGCGGGGCCAGTCCTCGCAGCCGACCGTGAGGGTCGCCAGGATGCCGATGAGGGCCAGGGACGTGGTGCGAATCACGCTGCCGTTCCTCCCGCCACGATTCTACCTGAAGCGAGTCGCTCCATCACGTCAGTCCAGATACACGATGCCCGACGCGACGGATCGGCCGACGCCGACGACCGTGGCGCCGCTGGCAGCCTGGTTCTCGGTCACGATGTAGCATTCCGGCTCCACCACGAATGCCAGGGCGCTGCTGTAGCCGGTGAGGTACGTCCCCGGGACGGTCATGCCCTGGCCGCTGCCGAAGTGGCACAGCACGCTCTCCCAGTAGGCCCCCGTGCTGTCGTGCACGTTGACGTTGATCACCGCGGGGGCGCAGGAGCCCGACACGTTGACCAGGAGCCCCCCCGACAGCTGGTTGGGCGAGATGTGTCCCGGCGCGAGGGACGGCTGGGGCTGGGTGAGGGGCGGCGCGACGAGGGCCGAGGGGATGCTCTCGGCGACCAGGTCGGCGCCGCCGGGGATGGTCAGGTCGTAGGCGCCGGGCTGGTAGTCCGCGAGGTTGGTGCTGTCGTAGTAGTAGTAGTGCTTGGTCGACGGCAGGGTGAGGTTGCTCGGCCCGTTGAGGGTGACGGAGCTGCCCGCGTCGTAGGGGGAGATGCTCGTCGATCCCCAGTCCGTGGGGTAGGTGTACGTCACGCAGTTGCCCGGCGCGGGCAGCAGGCTGCCCCAGGACAGCTGCGCGTACGAGTCCATCTCCATGGGGGTGAAGAAGTAGGCGATGGAGGCCATGTAGGAATCCGGCGGCGGATCGCCGTAGGCCTCGGGGTACAGGTGCTCGAACCTCACCAGCGAGACCGTGTACGTGGTCAGATCGGAGAGGTCCTCCTCGTAGGTGAACGCGTCCTCGAGCAGCCCCAGGCCGTTGGAGTTCTCCACGGTCACGGTGACCGACCCGGTGGAGCCGGCCGGCGGGACGGTGACCGTGCACTCGTTGCTGACGCACTCGCTGACCGGCGCCACCACGCCGGCGAAGTACACGTTGGTGTCCTGGGCGGTGGTGAAGTTCGCCCCGAAGACCCGCACCGGATACCCGCCGTCGATGATCCCTACGTTGGGGGATACGGCCGACACCTGCACGTTGCCGCTGGGCGTGAAGTCGTCGTCGTCGCCGTTGTCGTCGTCGTCACCGCCGTTGTCGTCGTCGTCGTCGTCGCCGTTGTCGTCGTCGTCGCCCTCGCCGCCGGGGAAGCCCAGGTTGCAGGCGGGGCACCACGCGATGAGCGCCATCGCGAGCAACAGGGGCAGCCAGGGGATGCGTCCGGGGTTCATGCTCTGCCTCTTCATCTCGACCGCCCGTATCCTAGCACTCCGATCCAGACCCGTGCAGGGTAATCACGCGCCCGCGCGGGGTTCAACTCGTTGACACACCGCTCACGCGCGTGCACAGATCTATCCATGCCCGAACCCGCGAGATCCCCCCTGTTCGACCTCGATCCCGCATCGCGCGCCTTGCTGGAGCGCTACCGATTCGACGCCTCCACCTTCGACCGCCTCGCCGCCACCCTGCGCGAAAGGGGCATCGATGGGATGGACAATCGGCTCGCCGTGCCCGTGCAGCCCCCGCAGCCCGAGGACCTCACCCCCCTGGTCGAGCCCGGGCACGATCGCTGGGACGAGATCACCGGGGTCGGCGAACAGGCCGTGCGCGACGGCGTCTTCGCCGCGGTGGTCCTCAACGGCGGCATGGCCACGCGCTTCGGTGGCGTGGTCAAGGGGACCGTCGAGGTGCTGCCGGGGCGTTCGTTCCTGCAGCTCGCCGCGCAGGGGGTGGCGGATCTGGCCGAGCAGGCGGGCGGCGACATCCCGTTCTTGCTCATGAACAGCTTCGCCACGTCGGGCGCCACCGCCGATCACCTCGACGAGACCGGCAACCTCGGCTATCCCCGCAAGCTGCTACGCAGCTTCGAGCAGTCCGTCAGCCCCCGGTTGACCCCCGGCGGCGACCTCTACCTGGACGACCAGGGCCGGGCCAGCCTCTACGGTCCGGGGCACGGCGACTTCCCCGAAGCCCTGCGTCACAGCGGCACCCTGGACTGGCTGCGCAGCCGCGGCGTCCGCCACGTCGCCATGTACAACGTGGACAACCTCGGCGCCCGGCCCAGCGCCGCCGTGCTGGGCCATCACCTGATCTCCGGCTGCCCCACCACCGCCGAGCTCGTCTCCAAGAACCCCGGCGACGTCGGGGGCGGCCCCGCCTACGTGGACGGCCACCTCGAGATCGTCGAGGACTTCCGCTTCCCCCGCGACTTCGACCAGGACGCGATTCCGGTGTTCAACTGCAACACCTTCATCTTCGACCTCGACGCCCTCGCCGATCCCCTGCCCCTGGACTGGTTCGCCGTGCGCAAGAAGGCCGACGGTCACGACGTCGTCCAGTTCGAGCGCCTCGTCGGCCAGGTCACCGCCTTCGTCGACGCCCACTATCTCGTCGTCCCCCGCGACGCGGAGCGCTCCCGCTTCCTCCCTGTCAAGCGCCCCACCGACCTCGACACCGTGCGTCCGATCATCGAGAAAATGTACGGTAACTGATCGCTCTGCACAGAAGCTGACCAGTAACTGAACAGGGGGAGGTGTCAGGCACTGTCAATTGTCATTTCTGCGGAGTGCGTGTTCGGGCGGAAAACACGCCCGTGAGCCCCAGAAATGACAATTGACAGTGCCTGACACCAGGTTGGCACGGTCTTCGCAGTTACCCAGGGACAGAAGCACACAAGAAACCACCAAGACCCTGGGAGACAGAACAATGACCCGCACCCTGACCATCATCGCCATCATCGCCGTCGCCAGCCTCTTCACCGCCTGCACCACCGAGTTCGACACCTCGACGGGCGACGACGCGCTGATCGCGGACAATTCCATGGATTACGAGCCGGCCGGTGTGCTGGACGCACAGGTCAACCTCTACGACTCCGAGGACCGGACCCAGGCTCACAACTCCCTCGAGGGCCCCACCTTCGACGCCGACCAGGCCGCGCCGCACATCAGCGCCGTGACCCTGAACCCCGGCGAAGAGGTCGTGCGTGCCATCGACGCCGGCGTCTGGGACCACTTCCAGTTCGCCACCAACTGGGACATGAAGTACGACGTCATCATCAACACCGTCAGCGGTAACGCCGACCTGTACACCCACCTCGGTGACGACATCTCGGACATCACGTACACCTGCCACGCCGACCACTCCGGCGACGCCCAGGACGCGTGTAACCTCACCGGCGGCACCTCGGGCCAGTACTTCGCCATGGCCGAGGGCGTCGAGGCGTCCGTGTACTCCGTGCTGCTGGTCGAGTCCCCCATCACCTGCGGCGCCACCCAGCCCGGCACCTGCTCCCCCGCCTGCCCCTGCGGCCTCGACGAGGGCACCTGCGCCGCCGACGACGACTGCGCCGACGGCCTGTCCTGCAACGCCAACGTGTGCGCCTACTAGCCCGAGTTTACCGCGTTGACGGCCCTTTGACGGCCTGGGCCCCGGTCGAT
>CAZLEO010000176.1:0-19997 GCA_964558555.1 uncultured Rickettsiales bacterium
AACCCCCGTCATTGCTCAGTTTGCGGGGATCCATGTCAGGAGGTCTGGATTCAGGCTCGAACAGCAACAGGGCCTCGAATCCATCGAAGGTGTCGTAGTAGAGGTGATCGGCGTCCTCGCACAGGATCGTGTCGTCTTCCCGGGTGATGGGTTCCTCCGCGTGCTCTACGGTCGAGTGCCGGGTCGCGATCATGGACCACCAGCACTCCAGCGTGTCGGGGGTCTGGCCGCAGATGGTCTCGCGCCACAGGATGTCCATGGCGTACCAGCGGGGTCGGATCAGCAGCTCTTCTGGCGTGAACTCCACCAGCATGTGGTAGGCGAAGTGGTCCAGGGGCTCGCACTGACCCAGCGCGTCGTTCCAGTGGAGCACGGCCCGCAGCTCGGCCGGGGCGAGGGTGACGGACGGCGGGTACGGATAGAGGCCGTTGCCAGTGTGCATCTCGTCGTTGGGATCGTAGGGGTTGCCGCCACCTTCGGCTACCAGAGCACGGGCGAGATCGGGCTGGAGCTGCGCGGGATCGTAGTCGAGGATATTCACATCTTGGTCGTCTGGATCAAAAACAGGGTTCCGAAGCTGTGTGACGAGCTCATCGCCCCGAACTAGAGGCAACGTCATCTCCGGCACGGCCTCACCCGCTTGCCTCAACGCCCGGTCCAGGGCACTGCGGAACGATCCGGAGTCCCCTTCGAGGCGAGTTCTCAGTTCGTCCTCGACGACACATCCATCCAGGCCTGCGACATTCTCGATCTGCGTGGCTCCCGCATCCCAATCGACCGCGAAGTCGATGCTGTCAATGCTCAGCAGGGCCCCTGTACTCGCCCGCCCGACGGGGTCATCGAGGTCGAGGTGAAGCAGGGGGAGGGGGACGGCGTTCTCCTCCCAGTACAGCGCCGCCCATTGCCAGTTTCGTTCCAACTCGAGCGGGAACACGTACTCCAGGGTGGCCTCCATCGTGATGTCCAGCTGCAGACTCTGCTCCGAATGCCAGTCACCCTGCTCCGCGTCGAAGGCAGCCCGGGCAGCCTCGAGATAAGGTTGTGCCCCATACGCGTCGAAAACCTCCTCACCGTCGATGATGATCGGCGGAATGTAGTCGTGGGTGTTGATCAGCGCGTTGAGGTTGTCGCCCCGGTCGTCGTCGTTGGCAGCCTCGGCCACCTCCCGAGCCTCGAGCCAACCCAGGAACGTGTCCATGTCCACGGGAATCGCAGGACAACCATCCAGGCTTGCGTTTAGGTTCGCGTGCAGCACGGCATCTTCGAAACGCACCTCGAAAGGTACCGGGACGTGGAGCGAGACCTGACCGCTGTTGGTCTGGGTGAGGTACGCAGGAGGCGAGTACGCGATGGTTTCGGTGACGGTAGGCTCCGCTAGGGGAACCGGATCCTCGCAGAGGCAACCTCCCATCAGGGCCCCTTCCGTTTCCCAGTGGACATCCCGGTACAGATCCACCTCGACTGAAGCGCCGTCGAGTTCGAGATCGACGTACTCGCCACAGATGTGGGTGTTGGCCGGCTCGGAGACGAACAGGTAGTCTGGCTGTCTGCAGACCCCGAACCATGCCGACTGGACGTCGTCGAAGTACTCCCCGCAGCCATCCACACATTCGGGCCAGTGGTTCACGTACCCCTGGTCAGCGACGTGCTCGACGCAGAAGTCGAGGCACTCCGAGTGGTCCCCACAGTCGTCCATGTCGGTGGGGTTGTCCGCAGACGCAAAATACCTTCGATCGTCCCAGCGGATCTCGCAGTAGTCCCGGTGGATGTCCGGGAAGACGACGTCCTCGAGGTTCTGCAGCAGGGTCTTGAAGAACTCGCCGAGCCGGGTCGCTTCGATGGGGTTGAATCCATCCATGTAGGGCTCGTAGTCGTAGAGCTGTCCGTGGGGATCGCGCATGGCCTGCAGTCCCTCGGTGGCCTCCAGCTTGGCGGCGTCGATCGTAACCCAGCTGGCCTCACCTTTGTTGTGTGTGGAATACGCCTCGAACTCCTCGAAGTACTGTGGAATCTCACCCAGGCACGTCTCTGCTGCCTCGCTGTTGTCGCAGGTGACAATCAGCCGCTTGAGCAGGAGCAGCTCAGGCGAAATTCGAGCGTATCCCCCCCCCCTCCCCGCTGCCGCTGGCACGGACATACCGGCCCAGCAGAGTGGTCGAGGCGATGAACAGGATCCCGAAGGCGACGAGGTTACGAGTTCGGCTGGCGCGCATGGTCCCCCCATGGTGATTTTTTTGTGTTGCTGGCTCTCCTGCTTGAGCAAGTGTATCAAGTTGGAACAGGCGGAAGCCAGGCAGTGTAGTACCCGGTCTCCGAAAGCGACGAACAGGGCAGATCCAACCGTCGACCAGAACCGTCAACCGTCGACTGTCGACCGTCGACCCTCCCGCGGCACCGGCGGTCCGTCGGGCCTGAACACGTGCCCCGCCACCGCCATCAACCCTTCCAACTCCATGACCTCGTCGATGAACTTGGGCACCTTGCGGAACGTGAGGCTCCGGCCCACCCAGGTGCGCAACGTCTCCACCGAATCCTGGTCGGCGAGGCTGGCCTGGTACATCTCGCGGAAGTTGGCCTCGAGGCGCTGGACCAGCTCTTCGACCTCTGCGTCGGTGAGATCGGGGTCCCGATCGCGCAGTTCGTCGACGAGCCACTGGCGTTCGTGGGTGCTGACGAAGCGGCGGTCGTCGTGGGGGAAGCGGTCGTCGTAGCGGCCGGCCTGGTTGACGATGAAGATGCCCGCGGCGCGGCCGCGGGTGGACAGCTGCTCGTGGAAGAAGCGGGCCTCGTCGATGCTGGTGGGGCGGGGGCTGCAGATGATCACGAACACGGTCTGGGAGCCGTCGGCGAACAGCTCGGCCACCCGCTCGGAGCGCTCGCGGAAGCCCTTGTACAGGTCCTTGAACGCCAGGAAGAACTCGGACAGCTCGTCGAGGAACTCCCGGCCGAAGATCGACCCCAGCAGCCGAAAGGCGATGGCGCCGGTGCCGATGAACATGCGCCGGCCGAACACGCGGGACTCGTCGTACGGGGTGAGGAACCAGCGCATGATCTTCTCGTCGAGGAAGCGCACCAGCCGGCTGCCCGACTCGAGGAAGTCGATGGCGTTCTTCATCGGCGGCGTGTCCAGCACGATCAGGTCGTAGTCGTCCCGGGTGTACACGTCGTACAGCTTCTCGGCGGCCATGTAGTCGCGGGTGTTCACCAGGGTGTTGTTGATGTGCCGGTAGGCGCGGTTCTTGAGGATGCGCGCCTTGGACTGGGGATCGGGGCTGACCCGCTCGATGAGATCGTCGAAGGTGGACCGCGTGTCCAGCATCATCGCGTGCAGCGAGCCCAGCGGTTCGACGCCGGCGGCGGCCCACTTGTCGTCGGGGATGCGGGTCTCGGCGTTGCCCAGGGACTCGAGCCCCAGGGAGTTGGCCAGCCGACGCGCCGGATCGATGGTGATGACCAGCACCTTGAGGCCCCGCCGGGCCGCCTCCACGGCCAGCGCCGCCGACACGGTGGTCTTGCCCACGCCGCCGGAGCCGACGCAGACCACCAGGCGGCGGCGCAGCAGCTCCTCGCGCAGATCCATGGGGGTCAACCGTCGTCCTCGGAGTGGAACGTGGGGGTCTCGCCGCGCATGATCTCGGCGAGCTGTCGCGCCACCTCCACGCTGCCACCCTTGACGAAGGGCAGGTGGGTGACCATGCCGTCGGCCTCCTGGACGAGGCGCTCCAGCGCCTGGTTCGAGCGGGCCTGCTCGTTGAGCAGCGCCTTGGCCGACTCGAGCACGGGCGAGATGTTGCCCGGGCCGTCGTCCAGCTCCTCCACCAGCCGGATCAGCTCCTCGTCGCGGGGCTGGAACGCCACGCGGGGGTAACGGTTGAGCACCACGCCGGCCAGGGGCGGCCAGCCGAAGGCCCGCACCCGGGCCATGGTCTCGATGGTCTCGTTGATGCTCATCTCCTCGGAGATGCTGACCATGACCAGGCACACGGAGCTGTCGTCCTCGAAGGTCTCCAGGATCTCCTCGGCCGACCGGCGGATGGGGCCCACCTTGAACAGCTTGCGCACCGTCAGCGGCGTCCCGAACATGCTCGCGGCGTGACCCGACGCGGGCATGTCGATGATCATGTGATCCCAGCCCTTCTCGGTCTTCGAGCGCCGCACCGGCTCGTCGCCGCCGTCGCCGTCCCAGCCCTCGATGTCGTGGCCCACGCCCGAGTCCCGGGCCAGCTGCAGCAGCCGCCCCAGCACCACCATCTCGCGGGCGCCGGGGGTGGCCACGAGGAAGGTGCGCACGATGCGGTTGCGCAGGATCAGCCGCACGAGCCGCTCCACGGGCACCACGTCGTGCAAGAAGGCGCGCAGCGCGCTCATGAAGTCGATGTTGACCGCGTCGAGGTTCACGCCCACGCGCACCGGGGAGAAGCCGATGGGCCGATCGAAGTAGCCGCCGATGGTGGGCCGGGCGTTGTCCACCTCGGCCAGCAGCACCTTGCGGCCCAGGCCGGCCAGGTACAGGCCCAGGGCGGTGACCACGGTGGTCTTGCCCACGCCGCCCTTGCCGGACACGAAGATCAGTCGGCGTTGGGTGAGCTCGCGGAACATGGATCCCCCGGAGGGAGGGCTACAGGGGGAGCCCGGTGGCGATCCAGGTGAACTCGGGCAGGCTGTCGCCGGTGGGGGTCGCCAGGGTCTGCAGGGCGCAGTCCATCTGGGCGGGCCCGAGGAGCTCCCACGCCTCGGCCTCCTTGGACATCCAGTACACCGAAACCTCGTCGCCGCAGGTGTCCGGCGCGTTGGGGTGCATGGACCCGTCGGTGTCGTCGCAGTCCCCGTCCTCGGTGGTGTAGCCGTCCCCGTCGAGGTCGCCGCCGCACCCCTCCTCGCGGTGGCCGTCGCAGTTGTTGTCCACGCCGTCGCCGCAGGTCTCGGGGGCGTCGGGGTTGATGGTGGGATCCTCGTCGTCGCAGTCGCCCGCGCACTCGCTGAATCCGTCGAGGTCCAGGTCGTCGGGGCTCTCGTTCAGGGTGCCGTCGCAGTCGTTGTCCAGACCGTCGCACAGCTCGGGAGCGCCCGGGAACACGGTCGCGTCGGCGTCGTCACAGTCCCCGTCCGCCTCGGAGTAGCCGTCCCCGTCCAGGTCGGGGCCGCAGCCCTCGTCCACCTGGCCGTCGCAATCGTTGTCGATGAAGTCGGGGCACTGCACGTCGCCGCGGAACGGCACGGTGGCCTCGATACCCTCCTTGGTCTCGGAGCCCCAGACGTAGAACGCCCACACGCCGGTGACCTCCACGTCCGGGATGTCCACGTACTGCCACGCGTTGTCCGGCACCTCCACCGCGCCCAGCTGCGGGATGCCCAGCACCCACTCCACGGCGTCGGCGTCGAAGGTTACGTCGAGGCCGTCGCCCGCCGCCACGGTCTGCTGCCCGGCGCCGAGTTCCTGTACCGCCGGGATCTCGGGCAGGCAGACGTCGGGGGCGGTGACCACGCCCGTGGCGTGGATCTCGAAGGTCTCGAGCAGCCCGGTGTAGGCGCGCTCCTCGGGGTTGATGTGCCCGACCACGTCGAACAGACCCTCCCCCTCGGGCAGGCCGTCGAAGACGAACACCCCGTCGGCGTTGGTGTTCTTGAAGATGCAGCTCTCCTGGCACCAGGTCACGCGCACGCCGTCGAGCGGGGTCGTGCAGGTGACGTCGTACACCGTGCCGGTCAGGTAGGGCTCCTGGGGCGGGCCGGTGGTGTCGTCGTCGTCGTCGTCGTCATCACCGGTCACGTCGTCGTCGTCGTCATCACCGGTCACGTCGTCGTCACCGGAGGAGTCGTCGTCGTCGCCGTCGCATCCCCCCCAGCACAGCAGGGCCAGGGACATCAAGAGGGCCACCAGAGTGCGGTACGTCATGGCTCCAGCCTAGATATCGAGATTTCGGACGTCCAGGGCATTCTCCTGGATGAACTCGCGACGCGGGTCCACCTCGTCGCCCATCAGCACGGTGAAGATCCCGTCGGCGCCCATGGCGTCGGCGATGCGCACCTGCAGCAGCGTGCGGGTCTCGGGATCCATGGTGGTCTCCCACAGCTGCTCGGGGTTCATCTCGCCCAGGCCCTTGTAGCGCTGGATGTCGTAGCCCTTCTGGCTGGCCACACGGATGTGGTCCAGCAGGGCGCGCGGGTGGTCGAAGGGCACGGTTGCGTCCTCGTCCACCAGGGTGAACGTGGGCCCGCCCAGCTCCACCACGGCCTGTTGCAGCCGGCGCAGCTCCCGCACCCGCTTGGAGTGGAACATCGCCGCGTCGATGACCGAACAGCGGCGATGGCCGGCCACCTCGGTGACGAACTCCAGGGACCGCGGGGCGTCCTCGAGCTCTTCCCCCTCGCGGTCGGAGACCTTGGCGATGGTCAGCTTGACGTCGGGGTAGGCCGCGGCCATCCCCTCGGACACCGCGGCGATCAGCTCCTCGAGCTCGGCAGGATCGCGGAAGGACAGGTCCTCGGGCGCCGCAAGCAGCATGCCCTCGAACACCTCGGCGGCCACCCGCCGGTCCAGGCGGTGCAGCTGCTGCTTGTACGCCTCGATGCGATCGAGCAGCTCCAGCAGGGACGCGCCGGTGTACAGCTGCTCCTCGCCGGCGCCGCGCACGTGCAGGCCGCCCGCGCCCTGCTCGAGCACGTACTGGCTGAGGCTGCGCTCGTCCTTGACGTACACGATCTTGCGGCCCTTCTTGACCTTGAACAGCGGCGGCTGGGCGATGAACAGGTGACCGCGCTCGATCAGCTCCTTCATCTGCCGGTAGAAGAACGTCAGCAGCAGGGTGCGGATGTGGCTGCCGTCCACGTCGGCGTCCGTCATGATGATGACGCGGTGGTAGCGCAGCTTGTTGGGATCGAACTCCTCCTGGCCGATCCCGGTGCCCAGGGCGCTGATCAGGATGCGCAGCTCCTGACTGCCCAGCATGCGGTCGAAGCGGGCCTTCTCCACGTTGAGGATCTTGCCGCGCAGCGGCAGGATCGCCTGGAACTTGCGGTCGCGGCAGGCCTTGGCCGAGCCGCCGGCGGACTCACCCTCCACCAGGTAGATCTCGCACTGGGAGGGGTCCTTCTCCTGGCAATCGGCGAGCTTGCCGGGCAGGTCGCCGGAGTCCAGGGCGCTCTTGCGCCGGGCCAGGTCGCGGGCCTTGCGTGCGGCGTCGCGGGCCCGGGAGGCCTCCACGGCCTTGCTGATGATGGACTTGGCCACCACCGGGTTCTCCTCGAGGTGCTCGGCGAGGCGCTCGTTGACCAGCGACTCCACCAGCCCCTTGACCTCGGAGTTGCCCAGCTTGGTCTTGGTCTGGCCCTCGAACTGGGGCTCGGGGATCTTGACGCTGACGATGCCGACCATGCCCTCGCGAATGTCCTCGCCGGCGAGGTTCTCCTTGAGCTTCTTGAACAGGCCGCTGGACTGGCCGTAGGCGTTGAAGGTGCGCGTCAGGGCGGCCTTGAAGCCCGACAGGTGGGTGCCGCCCTCGATGGTGTTGATGTTGTTGGCGAACGTCAGCACCGACTCGCGGTAGGCCGACGTCCACTGCATGGCGATCTCGAGCTGGATGCCGTCGGCCTCGCCGGCGATGACGATGGGGATGTCGTGCAGCGGCGTCTTCTTCTGGGCCAGGTGCTCGACGAAGCTGGCGATGCCGCCCTCGTAGTGGAACTCCTTGCGGCGGTTGGACAGCTCCTCTTCGATGATGATCAGCAGGTTGGGGTTGAGGAACGCCAGCTCCCGCAGCCGGCCGGCCAGCAGGTCGAAATCGAAGGTGTCGAGCTCGAACACCTCGGCGTCGGGCTTGAAGTTGACGCGGGTGCCGTGGCGGCTGGTCTCGCCCACCACATCCAGGGGGCCCTGGGGCTCGCCGCGCAGGTACTCCTGGTGCCAGACCTTGCCATCGCGGTTGATGGTCATGGTCAGCTTGGCGCTGAGCGCGTTGACCACGCTCACACCCACGCCGTGCAGGCCGCCGGAGACCTTGTAGGCCTTGTTGTCGAACTTGCCACCCGCGTGCAGGCGGGTCATCACCACCTCGGCGGCGGACACGCCCTCGGAGGGGTGGATGTCGGTGGGGATGCCGCGGCCGTTGTCCTCCACCGTGACCGAACCGTCGGCGTGCAGCTTCACGCTGACGTGGTCGCAGTAGCCGCCCAGCGCCTCGTCGATGGCGTTGTCCACCACCTCGTAGACCAGGTGGTGGAAGCCGCGCGACGCCGTGTCGCCGATGTACATGCCCGGACGCTTGCGCACCGCGTCCAGACCCTCGAGCACCTTGATGCTGTCGGCGTCGTACTTGCCCGGGTCGACGGGCATGCCAGTGTCTTCGCTCAACGTCCACTCTCCTCTGTCGGCTTCCGCAGTACGGCGGCTCGAAAGGCTCCTTGATCAGGCCAGAAAGGCAGGTGAGGGTAGCACAGCTGACCCGGATCCACAACGTATCAATAGAACGCGCGCACCACACGCGCGTGTTCGTCGGGGTCAGGACGTGACGGCTCCCGCCTCGACGCGGTGGGCGGGGTAGCTGTCGCGGGGGAGGGGCACGTGATCCAGGGTGGTGGTGGCCACCAGCAGCTGGCTGCCGTGACCGGCGAGCAGATCCAGCAGGCGGGCGTTGCGGCCCGGATCCAGCTCGCTGCCCAGGTCGTCGAGGAGGAACAGCGGCGGATCGTCCGTCTCCTGGGTCGCCAGCCCCAGCAGGGCCAGCTTGAGGCTCAGGGCGGCGGATCGGACCTGGCCCTGGCTGCCGAAGGCGCGCAGATCGCGGTCGTCGAGGCGCACCAGCAGATCCTCGCGGTGGGGGCCCACCAGGGTCTGGCCCCGGTCCAGCTCCTGGTCGAGCTTCTGATCGAGCTTGGCCGCCAGCCCCTCGACGTCGCCGGGGTCACAGCAGGCCCGGTAGGACACGCTCAGGGCCGAATCTCCGGGCACGAGAGCCGCGTGGACGCCGTCGAGGTGGGGTTGGAGGCCCTGGACGAACGACGCTCGCCTGGCGACGATCTCGGCGCCCACCTGGGCCAGCTGCTCGTTCCACAGCTCGATCTGCGCCCTGTCGGCCCCAGGAGCCCTCAGCAGGGCGCTCTTCTGGTCGAGCAGGCGAGCGTACTGCCGCACCAGGTCCAGGTGATCGGTGCGCACCAGGAACACGCCCCGGTCGAGGAAAGCCCGGCGGCCGGCCGGGCCGCCGCGGACCATGGACGGGTCCTCGGGGGTGAAGGCGATGGCGCGGATGCCGCGGAAGTAGCTCACCAGGGACCGCGGGTCCTTGCCGTCCACCCGCACGCGCCGTGTGCTGCCCTCGAGGCGGACCTCGAAGTGGCGCACTATCTCCCGCGCCGCCACCTCGGCCGTGACCGAGGCGTGCTTGCAGCCCCAGCGCACCAGATCGGTGCGGCGGGCGTTGCGGAAGCTCTTGAGGTTGGCCAGCAGGTAGATCGCCTCGAGCAGGTTGGTCTTGCCCTGGCCGTTGTCGCCGAACAGGACCGCCACGTCCGCGTCCAGCTCGAGATCGACGGCCTCGAGGTTGCGAAAGTCCGTGATCCGCAGCTGCTGGACGCGCATGGAGGCGAGAGGGGGGCTCGGAGGAGCCTACTCGAGGCGCATGGGCATGATCACGAACAGGGCGTCGTCCGTGGACGCGGGGCGCACCAGGCAGGGGCCCAGGGCGTCGCTGAACTGCAGCTTGACCTGGTCGTCCTCGAGCACGCCGAGCACCTGCAGGAAGTACTGGGCGTTGAAGCCTATCTCCACGGGATCGCCGTCGGTGTCCACCTCGAGCTCCTCGCTGGCGGACCCGAACTCGCTGTGGCTCGACCGCAGGCCCAGGATGCCGTCACCCAGGGTGAAGCGCACCGCGTTGGACCGCTCCGCCGCCAGGATGCTCACGCGCTTGAGGCCGTCGGCCAGGGCGCGGCGAGACACCACGGCCTCACGCTCGGGCTGGGCCGGGATCACCTGGTTGTAGTCGGGGAAGGTGCCCTCGAGCAGGCGCATGGTGATGCTCATGCCCGCGCGGCGGAAGATGACCTGGTTCTGGACCAGGGACACCTCGAACACGGCGGACGCGTCGTCGCACAGCTTGCGCAGCTCGCCCAGGCCCTTGCGCGGCAGCAGCACGGAGCCGGACACGTCGATGCTGCCCTCGAAGGCCCCCTCGGCCAGGCTGAGGCGGTGGCCGTCGGTGGCCACGAGGCGGAGCTTGCCGTCGCCGCGGTCCTCCACACACGCGCCGTTGAGCCCGGTGCGGGTGTCGTCGGTGCTGATGGAGAACGACGTGCGCTCGATGAGGCGGCGCAGTTCGGCGGAGCGGATCTGCAAGTTGGCCTCGCCCCCCATCTTGGGGATGGGCGGGAAGTTGTCCGAGGTCATGCCCTTGACCCGGAAGAACGCCTTGCCGCTGCGGATCTCCAGCTCCAGGGGAGCGTCGGCCGCCGAGGTCACGCTCACCTGATCGGTGGGAAGGGACTTGGCGATGTCGAACAGGTGCTTGGCTTCCACCGTGATCTCGCCCGGTTCCTCGACCGTGGCCTCGTAGTTGCCGATGAACGAAATCTCGGTGTCGGTGGCGGAGACCACCAGGCCCCGCGTCTCGTCCGCGGTGAGGAGCACGTTGGCGATGATGGGGTTGGTCGAACGTCGCTCGACGATCCCCTGCACGCGGAACAGTGCCCTGACCAGTTCCTCCCGGGCGATGTGGAAGTCCATCTGTGTCCACTCCCTATGACTGAGACGATCCTTACAAAAGGATCTTAATTTCGTCGTTCTAGTAGAGGGGGCCTCAACCTGTTGAAAACCGCCTCAATGTACCGGAATCCGTGAGTTCTTGCCTGTCGATGAACGGTGGACAACCCGTGCATGGATCCTTGAAAACCCTGCGAGTTATCCACCTTCGGACCCGCGTCCGATCGACCCTCTCTGTGTCCTTCCTCAACCCTTCGACAGGCTATCCACAGGTTCTCCTCAAAGCTTCCTCAGGCCTTTCCACCGGCCGCCTTCACAGGCGGAGGTTGCGCTCGATGGCGGCCACCTTGTCGCGCAGGTCGGTGTCCTCTTCCAGCTGCGCGGTGATTCTACCGCAGGCGTGCATCACGGTGGTGTGGTGCCGCTTGCCGAACGCCGCGCCGATCTCCGGGAAGGAGTGGCTGGTGTGCTCGCGGCAGATGTACATGGCGATCTGACGCGGCCGGGCCACCACCTTGTTGCGGCGCGGGGACTTCAGGTCCTTGACCTGGATGTTGAAGAACTTGGCCACCGCCTCCTGGATGCGCTCGATGGTCAGCCTCGCCTGGGGGGACTCGGTGAAGTCCCGCAGGGACGACTTGGCAAAGTCCAGGGTGATGGGGCGGCCATAGAAGGACGAGAACGCCTGCAGCCGCGTGAGCACACCCTCGAGCTCGCGCACGTTGGCCTGGACGCGGTTGGCGATGAAGAACGCCACGTCGTCGGGCAGGGTGATGTTCTCCAGCTCGGCCTTCTTCTGGAGGATGGCGATGCGCGTCTCCAGCTCGGGCGGCTGGATGTCGGCCACCAGGCCCCACTCGAAGCGGGTTCGCAGGCGCTCCTCCACCCCGTCCATCTCCCGCGGGTAGCGGTCCGACGTCACCGCGATCTGGCGGCCGGCCGCGTGCAGGGCGTTGAAGGTGTGGAAGAACTCCTCCTGCGTGGACTTGCGCCCGCTGAGGAAGTGGATGTCGTCCACCAGCAGCACGTCGCAGCTCTGCCGATAGCGGGTGTGGAACCGCTCCATGCGCTGGTGGCGCAGGCAGTTGATCATCTCGTTGCAGAACTGCTCGGCGGAGATGTACAGCACGCGCGCGGTCGGATCCTCGTCGAGGATGCGGTTACCGATGGCGTTGAGCAGGTGGGTCTTGCCCACGCCCACGCCGCCGAAGATGAACAGGGGGTTGTAGTTCTCCCCGGGCTTGCGCGCGACGTTCTCGGCGGCGGCCTGGGCGAACTGATTGGAGTCGCCCACCACGAAGGTGCGGAACGTCTGCTTGCGGTTGAGGTTGTGGACGTGCTCCTCGCCGGCGGCGGCGGGGCGACGGCCATTGCCCAGGACGAAGCTCAGATCGAGGTTGCGGCCGGTCAGCTTCTTCATCTTGCGGCAGACCGCGGCCTTGTAGTTCTCCTCGAAGTAGTCTCCGAAGTATCGGTTGGGCACCTCGATCTCGAGGGTGTCGCCCTGGGTGCCGAGGTAGCGCAGCATCGGGAACCAGGTCTCCCAGACCGGCTCGTCCATCTCGAGGCGCATCTCCTCGACGGTGTTCTCCCAGGTGTTTCTCATGCTTTCTGAAGGCACGCCTGTATCCTTGAACACGCACGACGCCGTGCGTGCACAGCGGTGTTCAAAGGTCGGCGGTGTTGGGCAGCGGACCGATGCTACCCGGCCGGGCCATCTCGTTCAAGCCCCAATCCCCCGAAAACAAGCGTTGACAGCGCCGACATGGGGAGCCTAGAATTCGCCGCTTTTTCTCCCGGCCGGGCGACTGCGGCGACATGGTGAACCGGGGCCGCGCGAACTCGGGAAGACGATCAGACCGAACGCTGGAGATGGGAAGATGAAACGCACCTTCCAGCCGAGCAATGTTTCGCGCAAGCGGACCCACGGGTTCCGGTTGCGCATGAGAACCCAGAGCGGGCGGACCATCATCTCTCGCCGCAGGCGCAAGGGACGGAAGCGGCTCGCCGTGTCCGTGTCCAGCAAGCGCCGTTAGGGCGCCTTACGCCGACGCGGTGGGCATGACCGTGACCGAGCAGCGTTTCCCACCGGAAGCGCGCATCCGCAATGGGGCCGACTACAGGGCTCTGACGCGCGTTGCTCGGCGGTTTCACACGCGAAGCTTCGTGTTCCTCTATCGACGGGGGAAGACGGGGTCCAGTCGGGTGGGGATCACCGTCAGCCGGCGCGTGGGCAACGCCGTGGTGCGCAACCGCATCAAGCGCTGGGTACGGGAATTCGCGAGGCGCCACATGGGTTCGTTGCCCGGGGCGTGGGATATCGTGGTGATCGCGCGCCCGCGTGCGTCCTCAACGGACCACGACACGGTGGACGGGGAGCTGAACGAGCTCTTCGGCTACCTGCATGGGAGGCAGGTGTGATTGGGGTCGACAGTCGACAGTCGACAGTCGGCAGTTGGGTCGACAGTTGTCTAGTCGACGGTTTCTCCGGAAACCTCACGACCTGCCACCCAGAACCGTCGACCCCCAAACCGTCGACCCCCAAACCGTCGACCAGAACCGTCGACCGTCGACCGTCGACCGTCGACCATCTCGTCCCGTCCGGGACGAGAGAGGCGTAGACATGAGGCGGGTGCTGGTCCTGGTGCTTCGGTTCTACAAGCGCTTCATCTCGCCCTTCCTCCCGCCCGCCTGTCGATTCACTCCAACCTGCAGCGAGTACGCCATGGAGGCCGTGGCCGTGTACGGGCCGTTCCGCGGTTCGTGGATGGCCGGCCTGCGGCTGCTGCGCTGTAATCCATTCTGTCCCGGAGGCCACGACCCCGTACCTCCGCGCCAGATCGGCGACTCAGGAGGGGCCTGACCATGCGTCCTGGCGAACCCCTGTACTCGAGCGGTCCCAGCAACGACCGCGGCGGCGAGGGGCGGCGGCTGTTCACCGTCATCGCGCTGAGCCTGGGCGTGGTGTGGCTCTACACCACCTTCCTCGCGCCCAAGCCTCAACAGCAGCCTCCGGTGGAGGAGATCACTCCGGCTCCGGTCGAGGAGACCACGCCGGCCGATGCCGTCGCGGCGACCGATGACGACTCGGCCGGGGACGACGACTCCGCGGCCGGCGGCGACGGGACCGCGGCAGCGAAGAAGGTGGTGCGCGTCAAGCCCGAGCCCGCCCTGAGCACGCGATCCATCGAGGGCGAGACGTACACCGCGACGTTCTCCAACCAGGGCGCGGGCCCCTCCAGCTGGGTGCTCAAGGAGTACTACGAGGAGCTGGATCTGCCGTGGATCCCCACGTGGGTGTGGGGCGGCATCAAGAACGGCTTCGACTTCGACAAGTTCACCCTCAAGTGCCCCGAGGGCATCCCCGCGGATCTGGTCGGCGGCGAGCACGGGTATCACGTGGTGCCGTCCTTCGACGACGGCGTGCCGGAGTTCGGCGGCCGGCGGTGGGAGGTGCTCGAGCAGAGCGACACCCACCTGTCGTACCGCTCGCAGCAGGGCGATCTGGAGCTGGTGGCCACCTACACCCTCGATCCGACCAGCTACCTCATGGGCTACCAGGTCAGTGTGCGCAACACGAGCTCGCAGCGCCGGTCCCTGCGGCCCAAGGTCTCGGTCTTCGAGCCCATGAAGCCGGCCAAGAATCGCTACTCCAGTGCCAACCAGCCCTTCGCCTCCCTCGACGGCAAGGTCAAGGAGTACACGGTCAAGTCCCTCGACAAGAAGGGGCTGAAGCAGGTCACGGGCAAGCAGATCGCATTCGCGGGCGTGATGGAACGCTACTTCATGACCGCCCTTGTCCCCGCCGAGACGCCGTCCGGCTACGAGGCCGGCCCGATGGGCTGGCTCAGCGAGGACGGCCTGACCCTGGTCAACGCCGCGCAGATCGACGCCGAGGGCAACGAGGCGCCCCGCGTCTACCGCTCCACGCTGCTGTTCAACGAGCGTTCGCTGGAGCCGGGCGAGTCCACCACCTACGACTTCGACCTGTACATGGGTCCCAAGGTGATGGGCGATCTCAAGGAGCTCGGCGTCGGCCTCGACTCCACGGTGAAGTTCGGCCTGTTCGCCATCATCGCCCGGCCGATGCTGTGGCTGCTCAACTTCCTGTACGGCCTCGTCGGCAGCTGGGGCATCGCCATCATCTTGCTCACCGTGGTGGTCAAGCTGCTGGTGTTCCCCCTGGACCAGGCCTCGTACAAATCCATGAAGAAGATGCGGGTGCTCGCGCCCCGCATGCAGGAGATCCGCGACCAGTTCAAGAGTGATCCCCAGCGGCAGCAGCAGGAGATCATGAACATGTACAAGGAGGCGGGCGCCAACCCGTTCAGCGGCTGCCTCCCCATGCTCGTGCAGATGCCCATCTGGTTCGCCCTGTACCGGGTGCTGTGGAGCAGCATCGAGCTCTACCAGGTGCCGTTCCTGTACTTCTGCGATCTCACCGCCCGCGACCCGCTGTGCATCTTCCCGCTGGCCCTGTCCGGGGTGATGTACGTGCAGCAGAAGATGTCGCCGCCGCCCACGGATCCCAACCAGAAGATGATGATGCAGATGATGCCGTTCTTCTTCGCATTCATCATGTTCGCCCTGCCTTCGGGTCTTGTGCTATACATCCTGGTCAGCTCTTTGTTGAGGCTCGGTCAGCAGTGGTTGGTCAACAGAAGCGGAGACGACGAGCCCAAAGCGGTTGCTGCAGCGAAATAGCGGAAATACTCTGAAAAATCGAATGGTTAGCATGCGCTGTCTTGTATTCATGAATACAAGGTGAAGTGCAGGAGTATCGTATGGAACAGCAACGCATCTCGGTGGAAGGTTCGGACCTGGCCAACGCCCTCGAGCAGGCGTGCGAGCAGCTCGGTCTGGGGAACCGTCACGAGCTCGAGTACGAGTTCGACAAGGAACACTTCCGCAACGGCGCGGACACGGTCTTGATCCACGTCTGGCAGAAGGACCCGCAGCAGCTCGAGGCCGTCAAGTCCGCCGTGGACTTCGTCAAGGGTTTCCTCGACCGATTTGGTGTCGAGGATCCCGCCATCTACACCCAGGAGAGCGACGGGAAGACCAACCTGAGCATCTCCGCCGGCGACGAGGCCAACATCCTCATCGGCCAGGACGGCAAGAACCTCGACGCCCTGCAACACGTGCTCACCAACGCCATGATGCACCAGGGCCTCGAGCACAAGATCGTCGTGGACGTCGAGGACTACCGCTCCCGCCGCGAGGGCCGCATCCGCGAGTTCGCCGTCGAGGCCTGCCGCGACGCCCTCAACGCCCCGGAGCCCATCAAGCTCGGCCCCTTCAATTCCTACGAGCGACGCATCATCCACCTCGTCGTCAAGGACCAGTTCGACGACAAGCTCGCGTCGCGCAGCCTCGGCAAGGGCAAGATCCGCTCGCTGGAGATCCACCGGAAGTAGCCCCGATGGGCGGACCCGCCGACCGCATCGTCGCCATCTCCTCGGCCGCCGGCACCGCCGCCATCGGCGTCGTGCGCCTGTCCGGACCGGGTTCGGGGGAGACGCTGCGCGAGCTGACCGGCACCCCCCTCCCCTCCCCTCGTCGGATGGTCGTGCGGACCGTGCTGCAGCCGGAATCTTCGGAGCCGCTGGACCGCGCCATGGTGTGGTGGGCTCCGGGGCCAGGCACGTTCACGGGCGAGGAGATGGCGGAGATCCACGCCCACGGAAACCCGGTGATCCTCGACGCGATCGTGGCGGCCTGCGTCGAACTCGGAGCGCGGCACGCCGAGCCCGGCGAGTTCACGCGGCGTGCGCTGCTCGAGGGGCGCATGGACCTGGCGGAGTCCGAGGCCGTCCTCGCGGCCATCGAGGCCACGTCGCTGGCCGGAGTTCGGGCCGCAGCGCGGGTGATGCGCGGGGAGCTGGGGGAGAGGCTCGGCGCGATGCGGGGGGATCTGCTGGAGATAGCGGCCCTGCTCGAGGCCAACCTGGACTACCCCGACGACGTGGAGCCCACGGCCGATCTCGCCGCGCGCGTGGGCACCATCGCAGCGATGCTGGGCTCCTTGGCGGGATCGGTGCGCGAGGCCGGTCCGTTGATCGACGGCGTGGACGTGGCCATCGTCGGCCCGGCCAACTCGGGCAAGTCCACCCTGTTCAACCGCATCCTCGGCGACGATCGAGCCATCGTTCACCCCCGACCCGGCACCACCCGCGACGTGGTCACGGGCGAGCGAATGTTGGGCGGTGTGCGCATACGGCTCCACGACACGGCCGGCTTCCGCGCTGGCGGCGAGGCCGTGGAGGACGAGGGCATGCGGCGCGCTCGCAAGGTGCAGTCCGATGCCGACGTCGTCGTGGCGGTGGCGGATGCCACGGCTCCCCGCGCCCTTCCCCCCCTGGCCCCGGATATCCTCGTCCTGAACAAGATCGACTTGCTCGACGAAACTCCCACGGCGGATTTTCCCATCAGCGCGCTCACCGGTTCGGGCGTCGATGCGCTGTTGACGCGTTTGCGCGAGCTCATCGGCACGGACCGCGATCCCGGCCTGGTCCTCTGGACTACCCGCCAGGGAGCGGCCGCCTCGGAGGCCGCCGAGCACCTCGAGCGCGCCGGGGCGCAGCTGCAGGTCGAGGAGTACGGCCCCGCCGCCCTGGAGGTGGGGCTGGCGCTGCGCTGCGTGGACGACCTGCTGGGCCTGGATCCCACCGAGTCGGTCCTCGACGAGCTGTTCGCCCGCTTCTGCGTGGGGAAGTGAGATGTTCCACGTGGAACAACGGGTCGTGGTGGTCGGCGGCGGGCACGCAGGCATCGAGGCGGCCGCCGCCGCGGCGCGGCTGGGAGTCCCCACCACCCTGGTGACCGTGTCCCGCGAGTGGATCGGCCGCATGCCCTGCAATCCCGCCATCGGCGGGCTCGCCAAGGGGCACCTGGTTCGTGAGATCGACGCGCTGGGCGGCGTGATGGCCCGCATCACCGACCGGGCCACCCTGCAGTTCAAGCAGCTCAACACCCGCAAGGGCCTCGCTGTCCGGGGGTCCAGAGCCCAGGTGGATCGTTTCCGGTACGCCCATGAGGCGCAGAAGCTGCTCGATGCGCAGGCCGACCTCGACATCGTGCTCGACAGCGTCGTGGGCATCGTCACCGAGGGCGGCCGCGTGACCGGCCTGCGCACCCGCGACCACGGCGTCCTGCCCGTCGGCGCCGTGATCATCGCCGCGGGTACCTTCATGGACGGCAGGGTCATCGTCGGCACCACCCACTACCCTGCGGGCCGCAGCGGCGAGGCCGCCACCCACGGCCTGTCCGCGAGCCTCGCCGCCCTGGGGCTGAGCCTGGACCGCTTGAAGACGGGGACACCTCCTCGCCTCCTGCGGTCCTCCCTCCGATGGGACGACCTGCCGGTGCAGGAGGAAGACGACCCGGGATCGCGCTTCTCCATGCACGGCAGCCCCCCTACCCTGCCCCGCATCCAGTGCCGCATCACCCACACCAACGAGCGCACCCACGAGGTCATCCGCCGCAACCTCGATCGGGCGCCGCTGTACGACGGCACCATCGACGGCGTCGGACCCCGCTACTGTCCCTCCATCGAGGACAAGATCGTGCGCTTCGCCGAGCGGCCCCGGCACCAGCTCTTCCTGGAACCCGAGGGCCTGCACAGCCGCGAGATCTACCCCAACGGCCTGTCCACCTCCCTGCCGGTGGACGTGCAGGTCGAGATGGTCCACACCATCGAGGGGCTGGAAAAGGCCGTCATCGTCCGCCCCGGCTACGCCATCGAGTACGACTTCGCCGATCCTTGCCAGCTCTCCCGCACGCTGCAGGTCCGGACCGTCCCGGGCCTCTACCTCGCCGGTCAGGTCAACGGCACCACCGGCTACGAGGAGGCCGCCGCCCAGGGGCTCCTCGCCGGCATCAACGCCGCGCACGCCGTGAAGGGGCGAGAGCCGGTCACCCTGCGCCGCGACCAGGCCTACCTCGGCGTGCTCGTCGACGACCTGGTCACCAAGGGCACCGACGAGCCCTACCGCATGTTCACGTCGCGTGCCGAGTACCGGCTGCTGCTGCGCGAGGGCAACGCCGAGTACCGGCTGAGTGATCTCGGCGCCGAGATCGGCCTGCTCTCCGCCGAAGAGCACCGTGCCTTCCAGCGCCGCCGCAATCAGGTCGAGATCGCCCAGCACCTGATCGAAGAACGGAGGGTCCAGACCACGGACGACGACGTGGACAGGCTT
The DNA here is from genome assembly GCA_964558555.1 of uncultured Rickettsiales bacterium. Lineage (GTDB taxonomy): Bacteria > Myxococcota_A > UBA796 > UBA9615 > CAYRNR01 > CAYRNR01. The sequence goes on from CAZLEO010000176.1 coordinate 18,895, forward strand.
CACCAGCGCGGCATCGATCCACCGCGCCGCGCCCTGCGCCTGCGCGAACTCCTCGCCCGCCCCGGCGTCGAACTCGAAACCCTCGCCCCGTGGCTCCCCGAGGTCGAGAACTGGCCCCCCGCCGTCCGCGACGAGCTCCTCGCCCGCGTCAAGTACGCTGGCTACATAGACCGCCAGCGCGACCAGGTCGACCGCCTCGCCCGTACCGAGGCCCTACCCATCCCGCCCGACCTCGACCTCGACACCGTCGCCGGCCTGTCCCACGAGGCCCGCGAGAAGCTGCACCGCGTCCGCCCCGAGACCCTCGGCCAGGCCTCCCGCATCCCCGGCGTCACCCCCGCCGCCATCACCGCCCTGCTCGGCCATATCCGCGCCGGAAGGCCGACCCATGACTGACCTGAAGACCCCGATCGCGATGGCCCTCGAACGCCTCCTCGTCCCCGAGCCGGCCCTCGTCGATCGCCTCGTCACCTACGTCGAGCTGCTCCAGAAGTGGAATCGCCGCACCAACCTCACCGGCTTCAACACCCTCGACGATCTGATCCTCCACGGCCTCGTCGATTCCCTCGTCCCCCTCTCCCTGCTCCCCGCCGACGGCCCTTGCCTCGACGTCGGCAGCGGCGCCGGCTTCCCCGGCCTCATCCTCGCCGCCGCCCAGCCCCACCGCCCCTGGACGCTGCTCGAGCCCCGCCGCAAGCGCGCCTCCTTCCTGAACGAGGCCGCCCGTCAGCTCTCCCTCGACCACGTCCGCGTCCTCCAGCAGCGCCTCGAGCAAACCGACCTCGTCGTCCCTGCAATCACCTCTCGCGCCGTCGGAAACATTGCCGACGAGGTGCCTCGGCATCTGGAATCCGGTGGTGTCTGGGTCCTCGCGGCGAGTCAGGATGATGCGGTTCGACTTCGTGCCGATGGCGGTTGTCCGGGGCTCCAGCTGGAAGGGGAGGGGGGGTCGCCGGCAGGGGGATGCTGGGTGCGGATGAAGAGGGATTGAGCGAGGTTCGGGTTGGGGAGATCACGCCACGACGCCACGACGCCACGACGCCACGACGGAAAGGGGAGATCACGCCAAGGCGCCAAGAAGCCAAGGCGCCAAGAAGAGGGAA
>CAZLEO010000177.1:0-17819 GCA_964558555.1 uncultured Rickettsiales bacterium
GCGGGTGGCCGCCCCCTTGCGAACTCGCCCTTGACGCGGGCGAGCACCATGGCACGCTCACCCAGCGACGGGCGGTCGGGTCGCCACCAGCATCACCCCCCTACTCGATCTCCCCCACCGGAAACGAACACACCCGCGCGTCCGCCGACCGCACCATCAAGACCTGCTCCCGCCACGGATCCACCCTGAACAACCCTGCATTGGCGTCGGCGTCCGTGAACGTCAGCGTCCCCAGCTGCTCCCCTTCCCTGCCCAGCCGCAGCAGCGTCCGCCGCGCCGGATCCACGGCGAGGATCTCATCCTCCTCGCTCGGATGAGGTCCGATCACCCGAAACACGTCCCGGTCCTCGTCGGGCAGGCGCTCCAAGGTATCCGCATCCACGGCGACACCGCCGATGTACAGCAGCCGCTCCTTCCGCAACAGCGTGGCGAAGTCCACGGCGTTGCCGACCCCTACCACGTCCTCCAGCCCCTCGAGCCACACCGTTTCCAGCTGTCCCGTCGCAGGGTCGAGGCGCTGGACCCGGGCGTCGGTGGAGCGGCAGAGGATCAGCGCGTCGGTCTCGGAGTCGAAGAAGACCTGGAGGTGGCCGACGAGGTCGGGATCGGTGAGGGCGGGGCCGCCGAGGTCCCAGGTGTTCAGGAGGGTACCTTCGTCGGGATCGAGCTCGACGACGCGGTCGAGGGAGCTCTCGGCCACGAGGAGGTTCATGGTCTCGGGGTGCAGGACCATGGAGCCGAAGGTGAGCAGGGCGTTGTACTCCGGCTCGAGGTCGTGGGTGACGACGACCTCGAGGGTGTCCTTGTCGAGGCCGTGGACGGCGGCGTCGGTCTGGGAGAGGACCCAGACGATGCCGCGCTCGAAGTCGGTCATGGGTGAGAAGGGCCAGGGGACGGCAGAGGACTCTGCGGCGACGGCGAACTCGTTCAGCCCCAGCACGCTGTCGGAGAGCCGCCCGGTGACGTAGAGCACGCCGTCGGCGGAGCGGTCGAAGGCGATGCCGTCGAGGTGGGTCCCCGTGAGGATGGCGGCCTCGACGGTGCCGGCGTCGGGGGAGAGGGCCACGAGCTCGGCGGTGCCCTCGCTGTTGGCCCAGACGAGCCCGGTGGTCGGATCGAGGGCGCCGAAGCCGGTGTTCTTGGCCGTGGTGAAGGTGTGCGCGTCGTCCACGCCGTCGGGACCGACGATCCGGGCGACGCCGAGGTTGGGATCGTCCGGGCCGATGCGGTCGAGGACGAGGGCGCGGTCTCCGAGCGATATCGCGTCGTAGTTCTCGATACCGGCCGTCCATCCGACCGGTTCCGCCCCGTCCGCCGCGACCAGGCCGATCTGCTCCAGGGAGCTCACCACCACGCTGCCGTCGTCCAGGCGCGCGCCGCGCTGAGCGATGAACGGCAGATCATGCCCGGCGACGTCGGCCAGGGAATCCCACGACAGGACGGCGAGGGCCCCCTCGGTGCTGCCGCCCAGGAGCAGGCCCAGGCCGTCGGGGCCCAGGGGGATGAGGCCGAGGGCGGTCCGTTCGGGGGAACGGGTGAGGATCTCCTGTCCGGCAGCGTCGACGAGCGCCAGCAGGTCCTCTCCGGACGTGTCCACGCCCAGGATCACCGCGCCGCCGCCCGGGACCGGGACGACCCGCCGGGCGAGCATGATCGACGTCTGTGGGTACAGGCGCATGGAGGGGTGGCCGTGCAGCCGGATCACCGGCGGGTTGCCGTAACTGACGACCCAGACGACACCGAGGTCGTCCACGGCCACGTCCGGGAAGACCAGGGGACGCTCGGCCAGGGGGGCCGCGGCGATCATCTCCTGAGCGTCGAGGTCGTGGATGCCGAGGGTGAGCGTGGACAGGGATGTGCTGAAAGCGCGTCGAGCCCATGGATCCACGGCGACCTCGAAGGGCTGGATGTGGTTGGCGCGGCCCTCCTCGGGCCCGAAGGACTCGCAGATGGGAGCGGGCGCGCATGCGGGCAAGGCGGTCCAGACGGCGACGATCCACGCCAGTGGATACGCGAACCGTGCGGGGCGCCTCCTCGCCATACCGGCTCCTCCCCTGCTGACGCCACGATACCATCCGCACGGGGCCGCCATCTCTCCTCACACCCCCTTGTCATTGAAGACAAACCTGTCCTCCCGACACTTCGATCTACCGGAAACACTGCATGTCATCCGGGCGCGGAGCGACATGAAGGAGGTGACGGATCATGGGGTGGTCGGACGCAAGGTGGAGCGTTCTGCTGTGGATCGCGGCGCTGTTCGCGATGGGGTGCGTGGAGGACGTCGGAGAAGATCCGGCGGACGACGACACCGTCGATGACGTCGGCGACGACGACGATGACGACGACGACGCCGACGAGAGGCCGTGCGAGCCGGAGTTCACCGGCATGGTCTTCGACCCGAACCTGGACCCCATCGAACCGTATGTCCACGGCCGTATCCTGGACGCGCGGGGCAAGGAGCCCGTGGCGGGGATCAAGGTGACGTGCTGCCTGGATGTGTCGTGCTTCATCTCGTACACGGACGCCGACGGGCGGTACTGGTTCGACGACCTCGAGGACGGCCTGGGGTACGTGTTCGTGGTGGGCCACATCAACACGGATGGTGGGGCCTACACGTCGCTGGTGGCGTGGTTCGAGACGCCGGAGGCGTCGCTGGAGGCGCCGGACATCCACCTGCCGAAGGTGGACGCCCTGCTGGAGCTGGGGCCCGGGATCGCGGAGCTGGACACGGGCGACGACCTGCACATCGAGATCGACGCGGACGTGGTGGACTGGGCGGCGCGGGAGCCGTGCTTCGGGTCGGTGGAGATCCCGCAGCAGACCATGACGTTCGTGCAGGCGGAGGGCGTGGAGTTCCTCGCGGCGTGGGGCTTCCACTTCTGGGGCAACAGCGCCCACGAGCCGGTGGCGGTGAGCTTCCCGGTGCGCGGCAAGCTGGGCTGCGACCAGCCCGTGGTGGTGTACGCGATGGACAAGCACGGGGACGAGCGCAGCGCGTACCACAACCTGATCCCGGTGGCGTCGGGGTACCACGACTGCGACGCGGGGCGGGTGGTGATGGACGAGGGTGAAGGTGTGAGTCAGTTCACGTGGCTGGCCTACGGGGTGGAGATCTGAGGACGGCGCCGAGCTCCTCGACGGAGCCCACGATCCCATCGGCGCCCGCCTCCCCCAGCTCCTCTTCCGTCGCTGCCGACCACGTCACGCCCACGGTCCACATTCCTGCGGCCCGCCCGGCCAGCACGTCCGAGATCTGATCGCCCACCATCCACGATCGCGCCGGGTCCACGCCGAAGTGACCCAGCACCTTCATCAACACCGCCGGGTCCGGCTTGTACGGCGGCCCGTCGGTCCCCTGCAGGAGATCGAAGAACTCCGCGATCCCCATCGCCCGCGTGTGCTCCACGACCCGATGCGTGGGCTTGGTGGACGCCACGGCCAGCGGGATCGGGTGCAGCTCGTGCAGCAGGTCGAGCACGCCGTCGTACACCGTGGTGGTCTCGAGGCCGTGGGTGTCCTGGAAGGCGCGGTAGGTGGCGACGAAGTGGTCCAGCGTGCCGTCGGGGCGGAAGTGCTCGTAGAAGACGTGCAGCGGGACGCCGCCGAGGGCCTCGGCGGTCTCGAAGTCGACGTCGGGGCGGCCGCAGGCGGCCATGGCGAGGACCACGCAGCGGTAGATGTCGGCGTGGGAGTCGATGAGGGTGCCGTCGAGGTCGAAGACGATCAGGTCGGGCATCAAGGGGTGCGGCCGGTGGCGTCGTCGAAGAAGCGGATGATGTCGGCCAGGGCCGTGCCGGGGCCGAAGACGGCGTTGACGCCAGCGTCGAGCAGGGCCTGGGCGTCCTCGTCGGGGATGATGCCGCCGACGACCAGGGGGACGTCGAGCCCCTCGTCGGCGAGGAGCTGCTGCACGCGGGGCACCAGGGTCGAGTGGGCGCCGGAGAGGATGGACAGGCCGATGGCGGCGACGTCCTCCTGCAGGGCGGTGCGCACGACCATCTCCGGGGTCTGGTGCAGGCCGGTGTAGACGACCTCGTACCCGGCGTCGCGCAGGGCGCGGGCGACGACCTTGGCGCCGCGATCGTGCCCGTCCAGGCCGGGCTTGGCGAGCAGGATGCGGGTGGTCACGGGGTGTCCGCGCCGCGATACCCGCCCTTGAGCAGGTTCATGGCCACGACGAGGCGCTGGATCTCGGTGGTGCCCTCGTACAGGTCGGTGATCTTGGCGTCGCGGTACAGGCGCTCGACCACGTACTCCTTGGTGTAGCCGTAGCCGCCATGGATCTGGACCGCCTCGTTGGTGCAGTGGACCGCGGTCTCGGAGGCGGCCAGCTTGGCCATGGAGGCCTCGAGGGTGTGCTTGCTGCCCTGGTCCTTGAGCCACGCGGCGCGGCGGATCAGCAGGCGCGCGGCGTCGATGCGCTGGGCCATGTCCGCGAGCTTCCACTGGATGGCCTGCAAGCTGGCGATGGGCGCGCCGAACTGCTCGCGCTCCTGGGCGTAGGCCACGGCGGCCTCCAGGGCGGCGCGGGCGATGCCCAGGGCCTGGGTGGCGATGCCGATGCGGCCGCCGTCCAGGGTGGCCATGGCCACGGTGAAGCCGCGGCCCTCGTCGTGCAGCAGGTTCTCCTCGGGGACCTCGCAGTCCTCGAGGATGATCGGCGCCGTGGACGAGCCGCGGATGCCCATCTTGTCCTCGTGCTTGCCGATGGTGTAGCCGGGGAAGTCCTTCTCCAGGATGAATGCGTTGATGGCCTTGTGGCGCATCGACGGGTCGGTGGTGGCGTAGACCACGGCGACCTGGGCCTCGGGGGAGTTGGTGATGAACTGCTTGGTCCCGTTGAGGATCCAGCGGTCCCCCTTCTTGACGCAGGTGCACTTGAGCGACGCGGCGTCGGAGCCCGCGCCGGGCTCGGTGAGGCCGTAGCAGCCGACCCACTCGCCCATGGCCATGGGGGGCAGGTACCTGGCCTTCTGGGCCTCGTTGCCGAAGGTGTTGATGGGGAAGATGGCCAGGGAGTTCTGCACGCTCATGGCCGTGGCCGTGGACGCGCAGCCCACCGAGACCTCCTCCAGGGCGGTGACGTAGTCGAGGTTGCCCATGGCCGGGCCGCCGAACTCCTCGGGCACGAGCATGCCGAGCAGCCCCAGCTCACCCATCTCGCGCCACGAGTCCCAGGGGAACTCGCCGCTGCGGTCGAGGTGCTCCGCGCGCGCCTTGAGCTTGTCGTCGGCGAACGAGCGCACCATCTCCTGGAGCATCTGCTGTGTTTCGTTGAGAGAGAAGTCCATGGTCCCTACCTTCCCTTGAACTCGGCCTTGCGCTTGCCGATGAACGCGGCCACGCCCTCGACGGCGTCCTCGGTGTGGAACGACATGCCGAAGAGGTCGGCCTCCAGCTCCAGCCCGCGCTGCAGATCCAGCTCGGCGCCGTGGTGGACGGCCCGCTTGGCCAGCTTGACCGCGACCGGGCCCTTGGACAGGGCCAGGTTGCAGATCTCGCGGGCGCGGTTCACGGCCTCGCCGGCCGCCACCTTCTCCAGCGCCAGGCCGATGCGGACGGCCTCGTCCGCCTTGACCATTCGCGCGGTGAGGCACAGCTCCAGCGTGCGCTGCATGCCGATGCGGCGGGTCAGGCGCTGGGTGCCGCCGTAGCCGGGGATCAGGCCGAGGTTGACCTCGGGCTGGCCGAACATGGCGTTCTCCGCGGCGATGATCAGGTCGCAGCACATGGCGACCTCGCAGCCGCCGCCGAGGCAGAAGCCGTTCACCGCGGCGATGGTCAGCCCCGGGAACTCGGCGAGCTTGCCGAAGTTACGCTGGCCGAACTTGGCGAACTCGGGCAGCTGCGTGCGCGGCACGTCGTCGAAGCCCTTGATGTCCGCGCCGGCGATGAAGGCCTTCTCGCCCGCCCCGGTCACGATGATGGCGCCGGCGCCGTCTCTCTCGGCTCCGTCGATCTCCTCACCCAGCTGCGTGATCACCTCCGTGCTCAGGGCGTTGAGCGCCTTGGGCCGGTTGATGGTGATCAGCGCGATCTTGCCGTCCATCTCACGCAGGACGACCCTCTCGTGGTCCGACATGGTTCGCCTCCTAGTACTCGTACACGCCGCGGCCGACCTTGCGGCCGAGGTATCCGGCCTCCACGTGCTTCACCAGCAACGGGCAAGGGCGGTACTTGGGATCGCCGAGGCCGTCGTGGAGGACCTGGAGGATGGCCAGGACGGTGTCGAGGCCGATGAAGTCGGCCAGCGTCAGCGGGCCCATGGGCACGTTGGTGCCGAGCTTCATGACGCCGTCGATGCCGGCCGCGTCGCCGATCCCCTCGAACAGGGCGAAGAAGGCCTCGTTGATGTAGGGCATGAGGATGCGGTTGGCGATGAAGCCGGGGTAGTCCCTGGCCCCGATGCAGGTCTTGCCCATGGCCTCGCCCAGCGCGACGGTGGTGGCCAGGGTCTCGTCCGAGGTCTGCATGGCGCTGATGATCTCGATGAGCTTCATGATCGGAACGGGGTTCATGAAGTGCATGCCGATGACCTTGTCGGGGCGCGACGTGGCCGCGGCGATGCGCGTGATCGGGATCGAGGAGGTGTTGGTGGCGAGGATGGCGCCGGCGGGCACGATCTCGTCGATGGCCCCGAAGATCTTGAGCTTGAGGGGCTCGTTCTCGGTGGCGGCCTCGATGACGAAGTCGCAACCCGCGAGGGGCTCCATGCTGCCGTGGGCCTGGATGCGGGCCAGGGCGGCGTCCGCGGCGGCCTGCTCCATCTTGCCCTTGGCCACGGCCTTGGACAGGAACTTGCCGATGAGCGCCTTGCCCTTGTCGGCGAGCTCCTGGCTGATGTCGGTGAGGATGACGTTGCGGCCGGCGATGGCGGCCGAGACGTGGGCGATGCCGCCGCCCATCTGGCCGGCGCCGACCACGCCGATGGTGTTGATGGTGTCGATGGTCATGGGATCACCTCTCGATGATGACGGCCACGGCCTCGCCGCCGCCGATGCACAGGGTGGCCAGGCCGCGCTTCGCATCCCGGGCCTCCATGGCGTGCAGCAGGGTCACGAAGATGCGGTTGCCGGAGGCGCCGATGGGGTGGCCGATGGCCACGGCGCCGCCGTTGACGTTGCACTGGTCGGCGGAGTAGCCCACGTGGTCCTGGGTGAACAGGGCGACGACCGAGAAGGCCTCGTTGACCTCCCACAGGTCGATGTCGGAGGCCTTGAGGCCGGCCCTGGCCAGCACCTTGTCGCAGCAGTAGGCCGGGGCCTTGGTGAACCACTCGGGGGCCTCGGAGTGGCTGGCCACGGCGGTGATCTTCGCCAGGGGCTTCAGGCCGAGCTCGGCGGCCTTGGCGCCGCTCATCAGCACCATCGCGGCGGCGCCGTCGTTGATGGACGAGGCGTTGCCCGCGGTGACCGTGCCGTCACGGTTGAACGCGGCGCGCAGGGAGCGCATCTTGGCCTCGTTGAAGCGCTGGGGCTCCTCGTCGATGTCCACGAGGATGGGATCCTTCTTGCGCTGGGGGACCTCCACCGGGGCGATCTCCTCGGTGAAGAGGCCGTCGGCGGTGGCGGCGAGGGAGCGCTTGTAGGACTCGGCGGCGAAGTCGTCCTGCCGCTCGCGGGAGATACCCTCGGTCTCGGCGCACATGTCCGCGTACATGCCCATGTGCTTGTCGCCGTAGGGGTCCCACAGCCCGTCCTTGACCATGAGATCGTCCACGGCGCCGGTGCCCATGCGGTAACCCCAGCGGGCCTTGGGCAGGGCGAACGGGGTGTTGCTCATGCTCTCGAGGCCGCCGGCGACGACCACGTCGGCCATGCCGCTCATGATCTCGGCCGCACCCAGCATGACCGTGCGCAGGCCCGATCCGCACACCTTGTTGATGGTGGTGGCGGGGACGTGGTCCGGCAGGCCGGCGTAGCGCACGGCCTGGCGGGCGGGGGCCTGGCCGAGCCCGGCGGGCAGCACGCAGCCCATGAGCACCTGCTCGATGAGGTTCGCGTCCATGCCCGCGCGCTCCACCGCCGACTGGATCGCGAGGGCGCCGAGCTGGGTGGCTGGGATGCTGGCCAGAGAGCCGTTGAACGAACCGATGGGAGTCCTGGCTCCCGATACGATGACGACGTCCTGCATGGTGTTGCCTTTCCCGAAGCGTTTCCTTCCAAGGGACCGCGCGGGTCCCGAACTACCGTATGTACTTGAGGCCCCCCTCGCCGTACCCCTCCATGTGGATCCACATGACGACGTCGTCGCCCGGGTTGGCGACCACGGCGATCTCGCGCTCGTTGTGCGACCACCACGAACTGGACCGGGCGCCGTAGACGTCGGTGTAGATCACCGGGTCCGCGGGCAGCTCCATCACCTGGATGGGGCTGACGCCGTCGTTGACCCAGAACTGGAAGTAGTCGCCGTCCGTGCTGGCCTGAGCGCCCGACGTGATGACGAAGGAGACCTCCCCGTCGTCGCTGACGTAGCGGGTGTCCTCGATGGCGCGGAGCTCCTGGACGCCGCTGGCGCTGCCCTCCACTTCCCAGTCCAGGGTGGCCTCGTGGTACCGCACGGTCCACCCCTGGTTCTGGGCGATGCCGCCGCACGGGTTGACCGTGACGGACTCGGAGGTGACGGGGTCCTGCAGCATGGCCGTGTCGCTGGTGGGGCCCACGTCCTCGAAGGCCACGTTGGAGCCGGTGCTCAGCGACTCGAGGTACGGGCCGAACGCCGTCTCCACGGCCTGGCAGCCGCTGTCGGCCTCGATGAGGTGCAGGTAGCCCGCGTAGGTGGTGGCCACCACGGCGTGGCGCTTCTCGAACTCGTCGATGGGCGTCAGCGTGTTCATGTCGACGGTCTGCTCGCTGGCGGCGAGGCCGGTGATCAGCGAGCCGACCCACACGGAGTCCACCTCGGCGGTCCAGGGATTGACGTCCACGGGATCGCCCGTGGTCAGGTCGAAGATGTCCACCGACTCGCCGTAGGCCTCGGCAACGAAGAGGTAGGGGTGGTCGGGGTCGCGCCCCTCGACGACGTCGATGCTGGGGGAGTTCACCGGGATCTCGCCCACGACGAAGGAGGCGGGGTCGTCCTCGACGAACGCGACGCTGAAGACCCGGTTGGCGTCGGACGAGTCGGCCACGTACAGCACGTCGCCCGCGGCGGAGAAGCTCATGTTCTCGGGCACGGCGCCCGCGGGCAGGTCCACCCAGCCGAGGTCGTCGTCGCCGCGGTGGATCCACAGCCCGCTCGCGCCGGCGTAGCCGATGACGCTGGCCACGACCATCGTGCCCTCGGGCGTGGGCTGCAGGTCCGCCACGATGCCCGGCACGTCGAACTCCACGATGCCGGTGTCCACGTAGAACGTGAAGTTCGTGCCGTCGACCACGTCGGCGCCGCGGTGCAGCACCGTGAAGGCCAGCTCCCCGTCGTCGCTCTCGTAGGGCACGCCGGGCACGGCCTCGCGGAGCTGACGGCCGCTGCGGGTGCCGGTGACCTCCCACGACGCGCCGCGGTAGACGATGCTCCACTCCTCGGTGGTGGCGTAGCCGTCGCGGAGGTCCAGGCCGTCGAGGAGCGGGCCGTCCGCCTGGGGCAGGCCGTCCGCGCGGGGGGCGGGGGTGGCGGTGGGGTACGGCCCACCGACGGAGGCGAACTCGAAGCCGCCCTGGCCGTCCGGGATGACGTGGGGCACGCGCAGCACCTGATCGCGCTGGTTGTCGCTGACGAACACGTCCACCTGGCTGGAGCCGTCCGTGGTGACGGTGATCTGGTCCAGCACCCGGTCCCGGCCGCACGGCAGGTACGGCGAGGAGATGAACGGCGCGACCGAGTCCTCCACGAGCATGTCGAACCGCTTGAGGTCGAGCTTGACCACCTGTCCGGTGCGGAAGTTGGGCGCGTAGGCGACGGGCACCTCGAAGACGCCGCCGGGTTCGAGGACGAACACGTCGGTGGGGCCGTGGAGGCGGTAGAAGTACTCCTCCTCCCCCTCGCAGCCCAGGCCGCTCAGGCACAGCAGCGCCGCCAGAAGAAGGGAGGTTCTCGACAGGGCTACCATGCGTCCCGGTTCCTCAGGGTGGTGACGACCTGGTGGTACGTCGGGCTGGTGGGATCCACGTCCACCACCGTGATGGTGGAGTGCACCACGCTCTGCTTGGGGCCCTCGAGCTCGCCGACGTAGTTGGCCACGTACAGGGTGGTTCCGTCGGGCGACAGGGCCACGTCGAACGGCTCGTCCCCCATGCCCTCGATCACGTCGATGAGCACGGGGTCGCGGCCCGCGTCCAGGCGGTACACGTGCACCGAGTTGTCGTTGTAGTGGGCCACGTAGGCCAGGGTCTCGTCCGGCGACAGCACCACGTTGGTGGGGCCGCCGCTGATGATGGTGGGGTTGCCGACGTCCTCCTCCACACCCCGCGCCGTGGCGGCGACGCCCACGACGAGGTCGTCGTAGACCTGGGGCTCGGAGTCGTCCTCGACGCGGGAGAAGTCCAGCACCAGCACCGCCTCGGGGCCGTACAGCCGGCTGGGGTTCTCCCGCTGGACCAGCGGCGCCAGCAGCAGGTACAGGGTCTGGCTGTCCGCGGTGAAGGCCAGGCCGCGGGTGCCGGTGACGTCGTAGTGGTTGGGCACCTGGATGACGGCCTCGATCTGGTGGTAGTTGCCGTCCACGTCGGCGCCGTCGGTGTCGTCGAGCACGTCGATGACGTAGATGTTGTCGTGCAGCTTGTTGGTCACGACCAGGAAGCGGCCGTCCGGCGTCAGGGCCATGTCCGACACGCCCGAGCCGTTGATGATGTGGCCGTCGATGATCAGGTCGGTGCCGTCGCCGAGATCGATGGACGAGCTCAGGTCACCGTCCCCGTGGGTCGTGGTGACCACGTAGCCGTCGTCGCGCTGCAACCGCTCGTACGCCTTGACCCAGACGTGGTCGCCGCGCTCCACGGCCATGCCCACGCGGGGCACGCCGGGATCGGTGCCCAGGCGGCCCTCGTACCACAGGGTGGGGCGCCCGCCGATGTCGAGCACGAAGGGCTCGTAGCAGCCGTCCTCGTCGAAGCCGACGAAGTCCGGTCCGAGGATCTCGGAGGGGACGCCGTTGTCGTCCAGGTGGCGCGTCCACTCCTCGCCGTCGGGCGAGGTCGCGCGCCCCAGGCGCACCGTGAGGCCGTCGTAGCCCGAGTAGGTGAGCTCGAGCAGGCCGTCCTCGTCGCCGCCCTCGATGACCCGCACGTGGGGGTAGCCCACCCAGCCGTCGTCCCAGTCTCCCGGGCCGCCCGTGCCGAACACCAGCCCATCGGTGCCGACCCGCTCGAAGGTCTCGCTGGCCTCGTCGAACACCGCGGCGCCGATCCAGGTGTGCGCGCCGTCGGTGCCCTCGTAGAACATCCACAGCTCGCCGCCGAACTCCACCAGCGACGGCGACGTCACCGAGGTGCCGTCCCAGCCGTCCGCCGAGGCCTCCAGCACGGGCGCGCCGCCGGCGAGGGGGGTGAACGCCGCGTCGGGATCCGCGTCGGCGGTGGCCGCGTAGATCGCCAGGTCGGTGCCGCGCCAGCCGTGGAACGCCAGGAAGCGCTCGCCGTCGCGATCCAGCAGCGCCGGGCCGCCGACCCCCTCGAGGTCGCCGGACGCCACGGAGTCGGTGAAGGACACGGGCCCCTGCCGTTCGAACGAGAAGCCGTCCGGGCCTGTGGCCACGCCCAGCAGGTGGCGGCTGTCCTCCACGGTCACGTAGACCATGGTGAAGCTGCCGTCGGTCTCGACCACGACCGCGGGCGAGGCCGAGCCGTCCTCCCACTCCTCGCCGTCCTCGCCCCGCCCCAGCACGTGGCGATCGACGATGGTGAACATCATCGGGCAGGCGCCGCTGGCGAAGATCTGGCCCGGCACGGCGACGGTGTCGCCGCTGGCGCCGGCCTCGGACATGGAGCCCGAGAGGGTGCCCTCGACGCGGAAGTACTCGCCCTCGGCGGTCTTGACCGCGCCCAGGGCGGCGAGCTCGCCGTCGAAGGGGGAGCCCAGCGGGTTGAGGGGATCGCGCTCCCACTCGATGCCGTCGAAGCTCGTGGCGTGGCCCAGGTCCCAGGTGTCGCCGTCCGACCCCAGGTAGAACATGTGGAAGATACCCGCGTCGTGGATCACGGCCGGGTAGGCCACGGAGACGCCGTCCCAGGCGCCGGCCTCCCCCGGTCCGAAGACCAGGCCGTCGTCGCCGTCGAGGGCGAGGCGCTCGAAGTCCTCGCCCGACTCGCCCACGGCCAGGCCGATGGCCGACGTGGAGCCGTCGGTGCCGGTGTAGTAGAGCAGGTCGTCGCCGGTGAGGCTCCAGCGCAGCGCGGAGGGCCCGAAGACCTCGTCGCCGTCCCAGCCGCCGTCCGACGCCGTCAGGGCCGGATCATCGACCCGGTCGAAGCTGCGGCCGTCCCCCACCACCGCGCCGATGCTGCGGCCGTCGGGGCCCCGGGCCGTGTAGAACAGGGTGTGGGAGTCGCCGTCGACGATGACCGACGGCTCGCCGACCCCCTCGCTCTCGTAGCCGCTGCCGCGGGCCTCGAGCACCGGCTCGAACAGGTCCGACAGGTCCCAGTCCGTGGCCCAGCCGCTGACCGTCTCGGCGGCGCCGATGGAGCTGACGCCGTCCTCGGACAGGCCCTCGACCCACATGCGGCGGTAGCCCTCGTCGCCGGAGTTGACGATCACCACGGCCGCGCGGCCGAAGCCCCCCTCGGACCAGGCGTACTGCTGGTCCTCGCCCAGCTCGGCGAGGACGGCCTCGGTGAAGTCGCGGGCGTTGGTGGCGTCGAGGCGGCGCAGGGTCTCGTCGGCGGGGCCGGGGACGTACAGGCTGTAGACCCCCTCGCGGAACCGGATCTCCCAGGTCTCGTCCTGGGCCAGGCTGGCGGCAAAGGCGTCGAGGTGCCAGTCGGCGTTGCTGCCGCTGCCGTCCAGGTCCTCGAACACCGGCTCGGACACGTCGCCGTTGCCCACCACGTCCAGGACCTCGATGGGGGAGACGGACTCGTCGAGCACGCTGACCTGGTGGGTGTGCAGGCCCAGCACGTACACCAGCCCGGTCTGCGGGTGGGTCACCACGCTGAACGGATCGGTGGGGACCGGCACGTAGCTGTTGCCGGCGTCGTCGGTCTCGGTGCCGCGGTCCGCGAAGGCGAGGGTGCCGTCGCCCAGCCCCTCGAGGTCCACGGTGTACACGCGGTCGATGGTCTCGCCCATCAGCTTGTCCGCGGTGCGGTCGCTGACCAGGGCGTAGCGGCCGTCGCGGCTGACGTCCATGCCCGCGGGGAACGTGGGCAGCGGCAGGGACGTGGCGCCCAGCTCGTGCAGGTAGTTGGTCTCGAGCTCGCGGTCGATGCCGTCGGCGGGGATCGCCAGCAGCGAGCCGTCGGCGAAGTTGACCTCGAAGTTCGAGTTCACAACCAGCAGGTGGTAGCCGCCGTCGCCGTCTTCGAGCACGTGGAGATCGGTGGGTCCGGCCAGGCAGGTACCGATGCCCACCTGTCCGTACTCGTAGATGTCGAGGCCCTGCGTGTCGGCGCATTCGCCGAGGTAGGGCAGAGGTGCGGACACGACGCAGCCGGAGAGGACGGCGCCGGTCAGCAGTAAGATGGGACTGAAGACTTGTATTTTCTTAAACATTTTGCATATTTACGAAGCGCCGAACGCTAGCACACAATGCCTACCCTGTCAACCACCTCCAGGGCCCTCCCGAACGCTATCCAAGTAGGCGTGATTACAGCGTTTTTCCTCGCTCTCTGCGGGCTGTTGGCCTACCTGGCCACGGGGAGCATCCCCGCAGGGGATGGCGTGGTCTACCTCGATCAGGTGCTCGGGGGCAACCTCCGCGAGAGGACCCTCCACCTGGGGTATCTGTTCCAGCTGGCCGCCCTCGCGGCCCTGTTTGGCGACACAGCGGCGCCACTGCTGTCGGCCCTGTGGGCCGTGGCGGCGTGGATCGCGGCGTGGTGGGGCGCGGGCGCCCTGTTGGGCGACGCGGATCCGACCCGTCGCCGGCTGCTGGCCCTGGCCGCCCCGGCGTTCCTCGCGGCGCTGATCCCGTTCTGGGAGCACGCGCTGTTCGCCGAGGTGTACGGACCGGCCGCTGCAGCGCTGCTGTGGGCGGCGGCGCTGCGGCTGCGCGGCAGGGACCTCGGGTCGGCGGCGGCCGTGGGTCTGGCGGCCGCCATCCATCCGGGCTCCCTCGCCTGGCTCCCGGCGCTGGCGCTGATGGGCCCGCGCCGCCTGCGATATGCAGCGATCGCGTCGCTGTTCCCCGCTGCGCTGGCCGTGGTGTTCTTCGGGGACTACGTGCTGGGCGGTCGGGGCGTCCTGGCCAGCCTGGAGTGGCCCCAGCCGTGGCGCGCGAGCCAGCGGGCCTGGCGGGCGCTGGTGTGGGGCGCCTCGGTGATCGCGGCGCTGCCGATCCTGGGACTGCTGGACGGCCGGACCCGGCGGCGGCTGCTCCTCCCCCTGACCGCGGGCATCGCCGCGGCCGTGCTCACCGACTGGTACAGGGACGTCCCCGCCTACCTGCCCGCGCTGTACCTGCTGGCCCTGGCCGCGCCGGTCGGCGTGGAGGTGCTCTCCCGGGGCGGGGCAGGCCGGCAGCGGGCGGTGTTCGTTGGCGCGGCCGTGGTGCTCGCGTTCCAGATCGGCGAGGCCACGTCGCACCAGGACCGCCTGCGGCGCGCCCTGGACCGGGAGGTGGCCGCGCTGCAGGCGCTGGACGCGCCGGACCCGCCCCTGCCCTGGGGGTCGTTCGGCGAGCGCGCGAGGTACCGGCACTACGTGCCCCAGGCGGTCGGCCCGCGCCACGTGGCGCTGCCGCTGGGCGACCCCTTCGACCGCGGGATCTGTCCCGATCAGACGCCCCGGATCGTCGGCGACCTGCAGGTCTTTGTCTGCCCCTCGGACCCCCTCGTCCGTTAGAAACCGTGCAGGGTGATTCCCTTGGTGCGCGTGAGCGCGAGGTGCTATGACGTTGGTGGGGACGAAAGGTGGTTCGACGATGACGTGGATGACGATGGAACCCGCGAGATGGCTGCGACTGCTGGGCGTGCTGTGCTTCGCCACGACGTTCGGACTCGTCGCCTGTGACGACGAGGAGGAGCCGGCCGACGACGACGACACCACCGGCACCCCCTGGGAATGTGTCATCGAGGCCGGCGAGGAGCCGGACTACACCCAGATCGTGGGGTGCGAGGACGACTTCATCACGCTGGCGTCGCGCCCCCTCGACGCCAGCATCCCCGGCGCCCGTTCCGCCAAGACGGTCATCGATCAGGCCGACGAGAACGCCCTGTACTACACCAACTCCAACCGCTACCCGATCCACTACGAGTTCGCGCTGGAGCACCTCAACGGCGACGGCCTGCCGCCGGTGGGGGACATCTCCCTGTTCAACCAGATCGAGTACTACAGCCCGTCGCGCCGCTTCCTGCTCGGCGCCGTGACCTGGTACGAGGAGCCGGACAAGTGGGTGTACGAGATCGCCCCGTACGACACCTCCTCCGCGGACATGGTCGCAGACTCCTTCGCGCTGATCCGCGACTCCGCGTTCTTCGGCGAGATGCTGTACTTCCACCCCACGTCCAGCAACGTCGAGATCATGGCCGAGGACCTGCCGGACTGGGTGCCCATAATCACCACCGACGAGCTGTTCGCGGACATCCAGTACCAGCCGCTGAACCTGGGCGAGGGCATCGGGCAGCTCCGGTTCGTGTCCGCCGAGGAGCTCGGCGACGTGTACGTCAGCCCGCGGGACATCGTGGTGCTCGACGGCGTGCCCAACGACATCTCCGTGGTGGCGGGGCTGATCACCTCGGAGCTGCAGACCCCCCTGTCCCACATCAACGTGCTCAGCCAGAACCGCGGCACGCCGAACATGGCGCTGCGGGGCGCCTTCGACAACGAGGAGATCCGCGCGCTGGACCTCGCCTGGGTGCGGCTGGTGGTGGAGGCCTTCGACTACACCCTCGAGGAGGTGACCCAGGAGGAGGCGGACGCCTGGTGGGAGAAGCACAAGCCCGACGCCGTGCAGGTGCCCGATCTCGACCTCACCGTGACCGATCTGCGGGACATCGAGCTGCTGACCGTGGACGACATCCCCGCCTTCGGCGGCAAGGCCTCCCACTACGGCGTGATGAGCCAGATCGGCGATGCCGTGCCGTGCCCCAAGGCCTTCGCGATCCCGGTGTTCTACTACAAGCAGTTCGAGACCGAGAACGGGTTCGACGTGACCATCGCGGAGCTGCTCGAGGACGAGGACTTCATCAACAACCCCGAGACCCGGGACAACGAGCTGGAGGCGCTGCGCGACGCGATGCTGGTCGCGCCGGTCAACGCCGACTTCGAGGCCCTGCTCATCGACAAGCTCGAGACCGACTACCCCGACACGCGCATGCGGTTCCGCTCGTCCACCAACGCCGAGGACCTCGCGGACTTCACCGGCGCGGGCCTGTACACGTCGGCGAGCGGGGAGATCGACGATCCGTCCAGCCCCGTGCTCGACGCGGTGCGCGAGGTGTGGGGCAGCCTGTGGAACTTCCGCGCCTTCGAGGAGCGGACCTACAACGGCATCGACCACACGGCCGTGGCCATGGCCATCCTCAGCCACCACTCGTTCCCCGACGAGGAGGCCAACGGCGTGGCCCTGACCAACAACATGTTCGACGAGACCCAGCCCGGCTTCTACATCAACGTCCAGCTGGGCGAGGAGTCGGTGGTGGACCCCGATCCCGGCGTCACCGTGGACTCGTTCCTGTATTACTACTACTACCCCGGCCAGCCGATGACCTTCTTCTCCAACTCGAGCCTCGTGGACGAAGGCGAGCACGTGCTGACCGCGGCGGAGACCTACGACCTCGGCGTGGCCCTGGACGCCATCCACCAGCACTTCGCGACCTATTACTTCAACGGCGTGGACTTCTACGCCATGGACGTGGAGTTCAAGTTCGACGACCTCGACACCGGGGACGAGCCCAGCCTCTGGGTGAAGCAGGCCCGCCCCCACCCCGGCTGGGACGGGTGATCGATCCGGCATCGGTGGTAGAATCCGCGCAGCCCTAGGAGATCCCCCATGGTCGCCAGAATCGCCCTGTTGTTGTCGCTGCTGCTCGTCCCGGTCCAGGCCTCGGCCACGGTGTACTACCACGACACCTGGTACGACGGCGCCCAGGTGGCGCTGCAGCTGGGCAACTGCCCCGGCGAGTGCAACGCCGTCGTGTTCACCCCCGACTCCTACCCGTACACGGTCAACTACGTGTACGCCATCGGCGGACCCGCCGGAGCCCAGTTGAGCTTCGACGTGCTGATCCTCGACGCGGGCACCGAGCTGTACCCGGACGTCGAGGCGGTCCTCGGCGGCGCGGACGGCGTGGAGATCACCATCGGCAACCAGCAGAACGGCGACTGGTTCGAGGTGGACCTGACCCAGCTGGGCACCCCCGCCACCATCACCAGCGGCCGCTTCGGCGTGGCGTTCTGCATGGTCGAGACCAACAACCCGTGCAACACCTGGGGCCTCGGCGCGGACGACGGCCCCGCCGTGATCCCCGACGGCGGCATGATCTGGGTGGATCCGCTCGAGGGCTGTATCGGCGGCGCCTGCATCGGCGGCGGCGGCGACCGCTCCTGGGCGCGCCTGTCCTCGTGGACGGACCGCAACTGGATCATCCGCGCCTCGGACTACCAGTGGGCGCCCGGTGATCCCACGGACGACGACGACGACGACGCGGCAGACGACGACGACGACGCGGCAGACGACGACGCGGCGGACGATGACGACGACGCGGCAGACGACGACGCGGCGG
>CAZLEO010000177.1:17829-19926 GCA_964558555.1 uncultured Rickettsiales bacterium
CCCCCTAGGCCGCCGCGCCCGCCGCCGCCGGGGGGGCCGAGCCCGACCCCGCGCCAGACGACGCCGGGGCGGACGACGACGACGACGTCCAGCCCACCGACATCCTGGTCGAGGCCATCGAGCCGGCCGCCATCAATATGGGCGACGCCTCCACCTTCACCATCAGCGGCACGGGATTCCTCGACGACGCCGAGCTGTTCTTCGGCAACCTCCGCATCATGCCCATCGACGTGATCGACGAGGGCAACATCGAGGGTGTCTTCCCGTCGGACCTCGACGTGGGCGTGTACAACGTCTGCGTGGAGAACATCGACGGCTCCGACGACTGCCTGCTCAACGGCCTCGAGGTGGTCGAGTCCGACGGCTGCGCCGGCTGCTCCACCTCCCGCTCGCCGGTCGGTGCCACCGTGGCCGGCCTCGCCTTCCTGATCGTCCTGGCCCTACGCCGCCGCCGCGCCTGATCGCACTGCTGCGCTGCTGATGCCCTACCTCGGCGAGATCCTGGCCGCGACTGCGCCCATTGCGTGGGCCGTGGCGGTGATCCTCTTCCGCAAGGGCGGCGAGCAGGTCCCGCCCCTGGCGCTGAACCTGTTCAAGTCCGTGCTGGGGCTGGTGCTGATCGCCATCACCGTTGCCGTGGTGGGCGGCGTACCGTGGGAACACACGACCGTGTCCGACGCGGTCGTGCTCGCCGCCAGCGGCGTGGTCGGCATCGCCGTGGCCGATACCGTCTTCTTCGTGGCGTTGAACACGCTGGGTGCCTCGCGGCTCGCCGTGCTCGGCGCCTGCTACCCCCTGATGGTCATCACCCTGTCGTTCGCGTTCCTCGGCGAGGGCTTCGGGGCGGGACAGTGGGCCGGCGCCGGGCTGGTGGTCGTGGCCGTCATGCTCGCCTCCATCCCCGACAAGGGGGACCAGCGCACGAAGCGGTTCGGCTACGGACTCCTCATGGGATTCGCCGCCATGGCCGTGATGGCCGCCGGGCTGGTGATGGCCAAGCCGGCGCTGGACCGCACGCCGCTGGTATGGGCGTCGTTCTTGAGGCTCGGCGGCGGGGTGCTGGCCATGTTGCCGGTGTGTGTGCTGTTGCCCAACCGCAGGGAGCTGTTCAGGCCGTTCCTGCCCGCGGCCAGCTGGAAGGTCATCGTGCCGGCGTCGGTGACCGGGACGTATCTGGCGTACATGATGTGGTTCGGGGGCAACAAGTTCGCGCCGGTGAGCGTGGCCTCGACGCTCAACCAGCTGCATGTGATCTACACGGTGATCCTCGCGGCGATCTTCCTCAAGGAGAAGCTCACCGCGACGAAGGTGGCGGGGGTGGTGTGTGGGGTGAGCGGGAGTGTGTTGGTGGTGCTGGGGTGATATCGGGCCCTGTCACCGGTACAGGTTGCAGGTGTCGGGGGCGTCGCGATCCGGGGGTGGGGGGGGAAGCCGTGGGATACGTCGCCTGACCAGCGTTGACGGCTGCTCGGGGCTTGGGATTCTCATCAAGCCCCCCGCTATCGGCCTGGAGTGACGATCGAGGGGTGTTCTGTTTGACGGCGAACCGCAGCGTAGCGGACTCGCCGCCAGCCTGCCCGAGGGGCATTCCAAGCCTCGATCAGGCGTCAACGCTGGTCAGGTCTGGCTTTTGCCATCTTTCCCGGCACCTTCGTCTGCATCCGGAACCAAGCCGGTCGGGAAAGATGCAAAACCAGACCTGACCAGGCGACGTATCCCACGGTTGCCCTCACCACCCCCCCGATCGCGACGCCCAAAGGGGATCAGCCGCCAAGAACCGTATCCCCGATGGGGGAAGGGCGCAAAGCGCCCTCAGAGAACGTTCCCACGGGGACCGTGGGAACGAGGAAACCCAATGGGGGCAAGTCGCGGTCCGGGGGTGGGGGGGGCAACCGTGGGATACGTCGCCTGGTCAAGTCTGGACTTGCGACTTTCGGTTGCGGAACCCATCCCCTCGCCACCGGGAGGCGCGAACCGTGGCCATGGCCCACTGAGAAACGGAAGAAAGTCGGCAAGATCCAGACGTTGACCAGCGTTGACGCCTGCTCGGGGCTTGGGATTCTCATCAAGCCCCCCGCTATCGGCCTGGAGTGACGA
>CAZLEO010000178.1:0-19853 GCA_964558555.1 uncultured Rickettsiales bacterium
TCCCCATTTTCCTTTGCCCACCCCCCCTTCCGTCATACACTTCCAATCAGAACCCGAGGGGGTAGCGCCATGATCATCCGCACATCCGTCATCGTCCTCGCGACGACACTCGCCATCACCACGCCCGCCCTGGCCAGCGAAGGCCACGCTGTCGTCGTCAGTGGAACCGCTGTCGCCAACGCATATGGCACCCACCAACCACGCCTGCTGACCCAGGGAGATCCCGTCGAGGCGGGAGACACCGTCGGATTCGCGGAGGGAGCGATCGGGGGCGTCGAACTCGAGGAAGGCACCCGTCTGCTCACGACCGCCGGCATGTTGGTATGGATTGGCGAGGTCGAGGAACGTCGCGAGATCTCGGTCGCGTACGGCGAGGCACTGGTCGAATCGGTCGAGACGCCGGTGCTGGTAACACTGGTCGACGGTGTCGTGGAGTTGCTTCCTGGATCCGCAGTCCTCGTAACGACCGACACCGACAAATCCAGGCGTGTGGACCTGCTGAAAGGCGAGGCGCACGTCGGCTGGAACGCGGGGACGGTAGCCCTGACCGAAGACATGCGTGCGTGGCCGCTGCTCGGTGGGCTGGGGTGGGCACGACGCACCCTGACACGCCCGGAGCTGCGCCGCAGGGGTGCCTTCCCGGGGGGCACGTCCCGGCCCGAGGACGTGATCCCGTTGCTGGCCAATCAGCCGCCGCTGGACGACGGAGACATCTACGAGCCGACCCCCCTGTGCGACGCGTCGTGGCACCTGTACCCCTGGATCGAGTGTCGACTCACGGGATGGGGATGCGCGTGCTACGACACCCGGGGCCTGAACTGGTTCTACTACGACGAGTACGAACGTTACGGCGCCGACTGGGGCAACCCGCAACCCGGGGCCGTGACCGCCGTGTCCACCCCGAGCTCCTCCGGCCCGGACGAGGACAAGGACGTACCCGAGGAGCCGGCCGATCTCCCGAGCACGGACGTGGACACGTCCGGCATCGTGGACGGGGCGCTCTTCCTGGGAATGGACCGGGAAGGAAACATCGTCTCGTGGCGCGGACGCTCGGCCGCCGGGTTCACCTCCGTGGTCGCCCGTGAGGACAGCACCCCTCCTCGTTTCTACTCCCCCGACGGCAACGGCTCCACCTACGTCGACAGCGACGCCTACACCCCCCGCTCCGGCCACAGCTCCCACCAGTCCGGCTCCTCCACCCCCAACACCAGCTCCTACGGCGAGTTCGGCGGCGGCGGCTCCGGCGGGGGCTCGCCATCCCGCGAGGCGACGTGGGATCGCGGCTCCAGCGGCGGAGCCTCGTCGAGCGGTTCGGCTTCCAGCGGGAGCAGTACGCGCAGCCGGTCCGGCTCGCGTTCGTCCAAGAAGAGCAGCAAGAAGAAGTGACGCCCCGGCTCAGTCCACGGTGATCGTCAGGTCGTAGTCGCCGGTCGCGCTGTTGTACCCGTAGACTCGCACGTAGACCTTGTCGTCGGCCCCGTCCACCTCCTCGGAGTCCGAGGTGCCGGCGGACGAGTCGATCTGGCTGCCGTTCTCGTCGAGCAGCTGCATGTCCAGGTCCCCCGTGGAGTGGGAGAAGTCGATGCGCGCGGTGACGGTGGCGCCGTTGGCCTCCACCACGAACCAGTCCTCGTCAGCGGAGCCGATGTTCAGGCCGGAGAAGCCGCCCTCACCCAGCGCCGCAGCCTCGGACGAGGTGTCGTTGGGCTCGTACACGTCGCCGTCGGTGGTGGTCGTGTCGTCGTCGTCGTCGTCGCCGCTGCCGCCGTCGCCGCCCTCGTTGCCGAGGATGGCGTCCTCGATGTCGCAGTAGTCGGCCCAGGTGTGCTCGACCTCGGTGTCGTCGGAGACGCCGGCCTGGGGGCAGGACTCGTCGGCGGACCACTCGACCCACTGGTCGCCGCGGCCGGTGGAGACGGCGTAGTCCTGGAACAGGCTGTAGCCGCCGTCCTCGGCCTTGAACACGACCGGGTCCACGCAGGTGTCGGGGTCGGCCTCGACCAGGTCGGTGTTGTACTCCATGACGATGGCGAACATCTCGGGGGTGGTGGAGTTCCAGCAGCAGGTCTTGGACTCGTTGTAGACCAGCTCGGCGAACACGTAGTCCTCGAGCGTGCGGTACTCCTCGTCGGTGCGCTGGCGGTCCCAGCCCCACTCGCGCTGGGTCAGGTCGTACACCTGCTCGAAGTACATCTCGCGGGCCTCGCGGGCGGAGCACGACGCGGGGTAGTTACGCAGGTGCTCGCGCTTCTCCTCGACCAGCGACAGCATCTCGTCGAGCAGTTCGTCGGCGTCGGCCTCGGCGAGGAGATCCTCGAAGATGTCGGGGCGGGCCTTGCGGGCGTCCTTGTCCGAGGACGGGATCCAGTGGTCGATGCGGGACTCGGGCACGGCGTTGTGCCACTTGCCGCTGACCTCCACCGAGGACAGGAAGCTCTTGAGGCCGCCGCCCAGGTCCACGTAGGCGTCGCCGTCGTAGTTGGAGCCCTCACCGCCGGTGTACTCGCTGGTGAAGTACATCTTCGCGGCCGTGGGGCTCTCCCACTTGGGCTGCCGGCGGGGCATGGAACCGCTGACGATCTCGGCGGCGGCGCTGTCCGAGCCCAGCCACTGGACCTCCTTGACCACCATCACGTGGCCCGTGCCGGTGGCCTGCCAGCGCTTGATCAGCACGTCGCCGGGGACCAGCTTGTCGGCCTTGACGTGCCACGAGATGCCGTCGTCGGCGAAGTGGATGGAGCCCCAGTAGGGCATCAACAGCATCATGAAGTAGCCCACGCGCTTGTTCAGCAGCAGCTCGTCGAAGTACGCGCCGAAGTGGGCGTCGCTGCCCAGGAAGGGCTGGGCGTTGTCGGAGCCCCAGAGCTGACGGGCGCGCAGCGTGGAGTCACTGGGCCAGCCCTGCGACGCGATGTCCTCGGCGGTCATGTGCGAGTAGTCGGCGTAGTTGGCGAAGTTGGGGGTCGAGCCGTAGCGCGAACCGTCGGTGTGGATGAAGCCGAAGTGCCCCAGGAAGATGCGGTCGCCGTTGCCGTCCACCGCCTCGACGTAGAACGGCAGCTGGTACCAGCTGGCGAACAGGGCCCGGAGGAAGTACGCGGTCTCGGCGCACTCGAGGTACGGGGCCTGGATCACCTTGCCGGTGGGGGTCTCGATCTCGAAGGTGGTGGAGGAGCCAGAGTAGGTCTGCGTGGCCGCCAGCACGTCCACCCACAGGGAGTACTTCTGGTCCCAGTTCAGCCCGGAGTCCTCGCGCCAGGCCAGGCCGGCCACCTTGGCAGCCGACGTGTCCGTGTCGGACCAGGCGTTCTTGACGTCCCACACCCGGGTCTGGGAGTAGTCGGCGACGGACGGGCCGGAGGGCCCCACGCCCTGGGAGCTGAGGACCTCGCCGCTGGTCTGCAGCGGTTCGACGATGCCGTAGTCCTCCGGCGGTGGCGGCGGGCAACCGGCCAGGCCGGAGAGCGACAGCGTGAGCAGGGCGGCGATGAGGCTTCGAGCGCGGGACATGAGTACTTCCTCCAACCCGCGTACCAAGCAAGACACATGCCAGTAATTTTTCACTCAGGATATCAACCACTTACACACATGGCCCACCCGGTGTGACACACCTGTGGCACAGCGAACCGCGCCGGGTGTGCCGCAGGCATTGCCACGCGCGCACGCAGGGACGATAATGGCGCGCGCTTTCGGGCGCCTAAAATTGAATAACCCACCTCTACATGGAGCGTGACATGTCTTTCGCGAAGGCTTTTGTTCCGTACAAGGGATACTGGAGCACCCCGTTTTGCAAGTGGCAGGGCCAGTTCGCCAACCTGCACCCCCTGAAGCTGGCCGGGCAGGTCGGCGCCAAGGCGCTTGCCGACCGCAACATCGACCCCAAGGGCTTCGACTCGGTCTTCCTTGGCTGGACCATCCCGTCGGTGTCGTGCTTCTACGGCGGCCCGTGGGTCGCGGCCCTGATGGGCGCCGACCACGTCTCCGGCCCCATCTTCAGCCAGGCCTGCGCCACGTCGGCGCGCATGATCACGTCGTCGGCCATGGAGAT
Source organism: uncultured Rickettsiales bacterium (assembly GCA_964558555.1). GTDB lineage: Bacteria > Myxococcota_A > UBA796 > UBA9615 > CAYRNR01 > CAYRNR01. The sequence goes on from CAZLEO010000178.1 coordinate 4,049, forward strand.
CGAGACCGGCACCCTGGACTGCGTGCTCAACGTGGCCGCGGACAAGTGCTCCAACGGCCCCCACCTGGTCTACCCCAACCCCATGGGTCCGGGCGGGCAGCCCACCAAGGACGACTGGGTCATGGACAACTTCGGCCACGACCCGTGGGCCCGCAACCCCATGTTCCTCACCGGCGAGAACGTGGCCCGGGAGAACGACATCGGCCGCGAGGAGCAGGACGACATCGCCTTCCTGCGCGCCCAGCAGTACGCCGACTCCCTGGCCGACGACCGCGCCTTCCAGAAGCGCTACATGGTGGACGTGGAGGTCAACCCCTCCGGCCGCAAGGTCCTCGGCGTCGTCTCCGGCGACGAGGGCGTGTTCCCCACCACCCGTGAGGGCCTGGCCAAGCTGCGCCCCGTGGCCAAGGAGGGCACCATCACCTTCGGCTCCCAGACCCACCCGGCCGACGGCAACACCGGCATGATCGTCACCACCAGGGGCAGGGCCGCCGAGCTGTCCGCGGACAGCGGCGTGACCATCCAGGTGATCTCCACGGGCCAGACCCGCACCAAGAAGGGCTTCATGGCCGCCGCCGTGGTGCCCGCGGCCCTGCAGGCGTGCGACCGCGCCGGCGTGGACGTCAAGGACTGCGCCATCAAGACCCACAACCCCTTCGCGCTCAACGACGCGTTCTTCTGCCGCGAGACGGGCGTGGCGCCCGACGCCATGAACAACTACGGCTCGTCCATGGTCTACGGCCACCCCCAGGGCCCCACGGGCATGCGCCTGATGATGGAGCTCATCGAGGAGCTGGTCATGAAGGGCGGCGGCTACGGCCTGTTCGCGGGCTGCGCGGCCGGCGACTCCGCCATGGCCAACGTCTTCAAGGTGGACGTGGCCTGATCGGCTGACGTCTCCTCCCCGCTGCCCTCCCCGTCTCTACCTACTCTCCATCAAGTACTTGGTATATACCTACGAATTACTGTATCCTTGATCAGTATCTACCGAGTAACTACATGGCCAACCGACGTATCCTCACCGAGACGGACATGGCCCGCCTGCTGCGGGTGGACGTCCAGGATCTGATCGCCGCGTTCCGGCGCGGCGAGGTGCCGGGGTTCGAGATGAGCCCCGGCGTGCTGCGCTGCACCGAGCCCGCCTTCTTCGACTGGGCCGAGAAACGATCGAGGGAGGCGAGTGCAGCGCCCTCACCGCGCGACCTGGCCGAGCGGGCCGAGGTCGCGTACGCCGAAGAGCACACGGACCACTTCACGCAGCGCGCGGGGGCGGGGGGTCCCCTCGCGGCGCTGGGGGGCCAGGTGCTCTCCACCCCCGACAACCGGCGCAGCCGGCCCTTCCGCGGCGACGCGGTGGACCTGGAGCGGCCCGGGCTGCTCGTGTCGCCGCTGGAGAACCTCGCGGCCCACCCCATGTGGATCCGCTCCGACGCGGTCAACCGCTGCCTGACGTTCCTCGAGCAGCAGGTGCCCGCGGGCGAGGCCGTGGCCATCCAGGCGTCCCAGAACAACCCCGGCCCCCTCGCCCGGTTCACCCGGCGCGGCAACGGCGGGGTCCGCTGCCTGCACTACCTCTTGCCGATCCTGCAGCAGTGCGGGCGGGTCACCATCGACGGCGACACCCGCCCCAACACCGTGATGCTCAACGCTGCCAGCTCCCCCAGAAAGGCCCGCCGGCATGGCTGACAATCCCGACTCCCAGCTGTCGCTGCTCGGTTCGCGCCAGGCGCCACCCGCCGATCCGCCCGATCCCCCTGATCCGCCCGAACTGGGCACCGACGAGGTGGCGCTGCACGAGACCACCCGGCAGCGGTACCTCAACTACGCGCTGTCGGTGATCACGTCGCGCGCGCTGCCCGACATCCGCGACGGCCTCAAGCCGGTCCAGCGCCGCATCCTCTACGCCATGTTCCACAACCTGCACCTGGCCCCTGACGGGCGCTTCCGCAAGAGCGCCGCCGTGGTGGGCGAGGTGATGGCCAAGTACCACCCCCACGGCGACCAGGCCATCTACGACGCCATGGTGCGCATGGCCCAGAGCTTCTCCCTGCGCTACCCGCTGGTGGACGGCCACGGCAACTTCGGCTCGCTGGACGGCGACCCTCCCGCCGCCATGCGCTACACCGAGGCCAAGCTGCAGCGGCTCTCCCTGGACCTGCTGTCCGAGCTCAAGAAGAAGGTCGTGGACGTCCGCGACACCTACGACGGGTCCACCGAGGAGCCCGTGGTGCTCCCGGCCCAGGTCCCGCAGCTGCTCATCAACGGCTCCACGGGCATCGCCGTGGGCATGGCCACCAACATCCCGCCCCACAACCTCGGCGAGGTCGTCGAGGCCCTGGTCGCCCTCATCGACGATCCCGACCTCGAGCTCGACGAGATCATGGAGATCGTCCCCGGCCCGGACTTCCCCACGGGATGCCGGATCGAGACCGGCTCCAAGGCGATGCGGAGCATGTACGAGACGGGCGGCGGCCCGGTGATCATGGCCGGCGAGTACGAGGTGGAGGTGATCGACCGGCGCAAGTACGCGGTGATCACGTCCATCCCCTACGGCCTGAAGAAGGCCGACCTGATCGGCAAGATCGCCGAGCTGATCGTGCGCAAGAAGGTGCCGCAGATCGTCGACATCCGCGACGAGTCCACCGACGACGTCCGGATCGTGCTCGAGCTCAAGGGGCGGGCCAACCCCGAGGTGGCCATGGCGTACCTGTACAAGCACACGCCGCTGCGCAGCAACTTCCACGTCAACCTCACCTGCCTGGTGCCCACCGACAACCCCCAGGTGGCCGGTCCGGCCAAGGTGGACCTCAAGACCGTCCTCACGGCGTTCCTGACCTTCCGCATGGAGGTGGTCACCCGCCGCTTCGAGTTCGAGCTGGCCGAGCTCGAGCGACGCATCCACATCCTCGAGGGGTTCGCCAAGGTCTTCGATGCCCTCGACGTGGCCATCCGCATCATCCGTGAGTCCGAGGACAAGCGAGACGCGTCGATGAGGCTGCAGGAGCGCTTCGATCTCGACGAGATCCAGGCCGAAGCCGTGCTGGAGACCAAGCTCTACAAGCTGGCCCGGATGGAGATCCAGGCCATCCTCGACGAGCTCGAGGCCAAGCAAGCCGAGGCCGACCGCATCCGCATGATCCTGTCCAGCGAGGGCATGCGCTGGGAGGTGATCCGCTCCGAGCTGGAGTCGATCCGCTCCCGCTACGCCGACGACCGGCGCAGCAAGCTGGAGCGGGCCGCCACGGTCGAGGCGTTCGACCCCGAGGCGTACATCGTCCGCGAGAACGCCTGGGTCATCGTCACCCGCGACGGCTGGATCAAGCGCCAGCGGGGCTGGAAGGACGTATCCGCCATCCGCGCCCGCGAGGACGACGAGGTGCGCTGGCTGATGCGCGGCTCCACGCGCGAATGCGTGGCCCTGTTCACCGACATGGGCGCCTGCTACGTCATGCGCATCGCCGACGTCCCGGCCACCACCGGGTACGGCGAGCCGGTCCAGCGGTTCTTCACGTTCCCCGCGGGCGTGATGTTGCGGGGCGGGGCGGCCCCCCCCGCCGGGCCCCCCCCCGCGCCCCGGGCGGGCGCCGCGGACCACGGCTGGCCGCTGATGCTGGCGGTGACCCGCAAGGGCAAGTGCCTGCGCTTCCCCCTGACCCCCCACGCCACCCCGAGCACCAAGGGCGGGCGGCGCTACGTGCGGCTGTCCGGCAAGGGGGACGGGGTCGTGGCCGTGGTGGTCACCGTGGGCCACGAGAACGTCTGCCTGGCCACCCACAAGACCCGCTGCCTGATCTTCCCGGTGGACGAGGTCAACGTGCTCGCCGGCGCGGGCAAGGGGGTCCAGGCCATCAAGCTCGCCGGCAACGACCACGTGCTGGGGTACACCCTGGCCTCGGCAGCGCGGCAGGGCTGCGAGGTGGAGACCAACCGCGGCGCATCCATCATCGTGCGCACCACCAAGTACGAGGTGACCAAACGCGGCGGGCGGGGTCGGCAGATGCTCAAGCGAGGCACCTGTACGCGGTGGGTCCAGGGCCCGGTCCAGCCGGTGAGCTGGGGTGAAGACAGCGAAGAGATGGAAGAGTACGCGGAAGAAGAAGAAGCAGACACGCAGGAGTAGACATGGCCAAGGGAGCCTATACAGCCAAGGACATCACCGTCCTCGAGGGGCTGGATCCGGTCCGCAAGCGGCCGGGCATGTACATCGGCGGAGTGGGCAAGGCGGGCCTGCACCACCTGCTGTGGGAGCTGGTGGACAACGGGGTGGACGAGGCCATCAACGGCTACGCCACGAGCCTCACCGTCACGCTGCACGACGGGCACACCTCGGTGACCGTCAGCGACAACGGCCGCGGCATCCCCGTGGACGAGCACCCGGTGCACAAGCGCAGCGCGCTGGAAATCGTCATGACCACGCTGCACGCGGGCGGCAAGTTCGACCAGTCCAGCTACATCAAGTCCGGCGGCCTGCACGGGGTGGGCTCGTCCGTGGTCAACGCCCTCTCACAGCGCATGACCGTCACGGTCAAGCGCGACGGCTACGAGTACCGCCAGAGCTACCGCCGCGGTCGGCCCACCGCCCCGGTCAAGGCCTTCCGCCCCGCCCGCGGCAGCGGCACGACCATCCACTTCGTCCCCGACGAGACCATCTTCGAGCGCGCCATCTTCGACGTGGACAGGGTCTACGAGCAGCTCGAGACCAAGGCCTTCCTGACCAAGGGCCTCAAGATCGTCTTCAAGGACGAGGAGACCGGCAAGTCCGAGGAGTTCCAGCACGACGGCGGCGTCGTGGACTTCCTCGCCCACATCGAGAACAAGCACGGCAGCCGCCCGGTGGTCGACCCGCCCTTCGTCCTCGAGCGCGACAACGGCATGCGCATCGAGATGGCGCTGCGCTGGACCGAGTCCACGCGCGAGCGCGTCCGCAGCTTCGTCAACGGCATCCCCACCCGGGACGGCGGCACCCACGAGATCGGCTTCCGCGACGGCGTGGTCAAGGCCCTGCGCGGCTTCATCGAGATGCACAACCTCGCCCCCAAGGGCGTCACGCTCACCGCCGAGGACCTGCGCGAGGGCCTCGTCAGCGTCGTCTCCGTGTTCATGCTCGAGCCCCAGTTCCAGGGCCAGACCAAGGAAAAGCTGAACAACCCCGAAGCCAAGACGAACATGTCCAACGCCGTGCGCACGGCCCTGGAGCAGTACATCCACGCCAACACCACCTGGGGTGAGGCCGTGGTCGCGCGCGCCATCCAGTCGGCCAAGGCCCGCGCCGCCAGCCGCAAGGCCGCCCAGACCGTGCGCCGCAAGACCGCCATCAGCCGCCGGCTCAACCTGCCCGGCAAGCTCGCCGACTGCGCCAGCAGCGATCCCAGCGAATGCGAGCTGTTCATCGTCGAGGGCGACAGCGCCGGCGGCTCGGCCAAGCAGGGCCGCGACCGCCGCACCCAGGCCATCCTGCCGCTACGCGGCAAGGTCCTCAACTCCGAGCAGGTCTCGCTGAACAAGGCGCTCAAGCACCGCGAGCTCGGCGACATCGAGAAGGCCCTCGGCTGCGGCGCCGGTCCCAACATGGACCTGACCAACCTGCGCTACCACAAGGTCATCCTGCTGATGGACGCCGACTCCGACGGCCACCACATCTCCACCCTGCTGCTGACCTTCTTCTACCGCCACATGCGCCCCCTCATCGACGCCGGCCACGTCTACCTCGCCCAGCCCCCGCTGTACCGCGTCGACGTGGGCAAGAAGACCTACTGGGCCGTCGACGACGCCCACCGCGACCGCATCCTCAAGGCCCAGAGCAAGCGCGCCAAGCCCATCATCCAGCGCTTCAAGGGCCTCGGCGAGATGATGCCCGACACCCTGCGCGACACCACCCTCGACTCCGAGAACCGTCGCCTCCTCAAGATCACCATCCCCGACGGCACCCGCGTCCAGACCGAGCAGGTCGTCACCGATCTGATGGGCAAGGACGCCTCCGCCCGCTTCCACTTCATCATGGACCGCGCCGCGGACGTGGACGAGCTGGACGTGTAGCCCCCCGTTCCTCGTTCCCACGGTCCCCCATTCCTCGTTCCCACGGTCCTCCGTGGGAACGTTCCCCAGGCCGCTCCAGCGGCCTTCTCCGGAATCAAGACCGTATCCCGCGTCCTGGTCCATCTCCCCCCAGAGAAGATGAACCGCAGACGGACGCAGACAGACGCAGACCAGACCGGACCGAATCCACAGAACTCCGCCCGACACCTCTACCGAAGCCTCGGATTCGAAGCCGTCGCGACCTACCAGGAGTTCACCTTCGCTCCACGCCTCTGACCTCGAAAAATCCCGGCAATATTCCCCCCCGTCCCCGCGTACCCACCCCAGGGAGACACAAGAACATGCACCAGACGACCGTTCCGACCTGGGTACTCGTGATCCTCATCGTCGTGGCAGCCCTGCCCCTCCGCCGCTGCGGAAGATCCGACGAACCCGAACCCGAGACCCGACCCGAAACCACCGCCCAGTTCGGCGGCGGCCTCCTCCCCGACGGCACCCCCGGCCCCAACACCGCCGCCATCGAGGCCGCCCGCCACGTCTCCATCTCCGCCCACCGCGCCGACGTCCTCGAGGCCATCGCCGCCCGCGACGACCTCACCACCACCGATCAGCTCTTCCTCGTCAACGTCACCTGCGACGACGGCATCAGCGCCCACCAGCGCGACGTCCTGATCACCCTCGCGAGCAACCCCACGCTGTCCATCCCCGGCCAGTTCCACCTGGCCAACGAACTCGACTGCGTGGGGATCAGCGCCCACCGGGAGGAGGTGGCCGAGGCGCTGGCGAAGCGGGAGCGTGGATCGGGGGTATAGGCTGTATCCCGGGGGGCCGGCCTGATCGCGGTCCTCGGATACCCCCCTCAGGTCGAGTCGCCCCACATCCATGTTGCAGGAGATTTGGGCTCCCCGTCCGCTCGCCGGGGCCTGGTTCATGACGCAGGCTTCGGGGTGCTCGCTCCCTCATCGCCCTTCGGGGGGTATCCTGCGGCCGCTTCGGCCGGCGAGGCGGCTCGCATCGTAGAGATACACGATCTCCGAAGGCTCGTCCCCCCCAGACTCCCCCTTTTGTCGCATGATATCCCCGGTGTTCGACGAACGTGCGGAGATGCTGTATGCGCTTCGCTGCGTGGGCATCGACGGACTGCAGCAAGCGGCTTAGCGATCTGAATTCTCCCCCAGAGCACAAGTCACTGGTTACACTCGGGTAGGTGGCTGCCACCGGAAAGGGGAAGGTATGCCAAGGCGTTTCTGGGTGCTGGCTATCGCGGTGGTGCTACATGGCTGCTCGGTCGAGGAATCGGATGGCATTTCGGGGGACGACGACAGCACAACGTCCGCTCCCGACTCGGACGAGGACGAGGATGGCTGGAGCATCGAGGACGGTGACTGCGATGACCAAGACGAATCCATCTACCCCGAATCAGCAGAGATAGCCCACGACGGAATCGACCAGGACTGCGACGGTGACGACTTGCTGGACGGGGACGGAGATGGCTACGACGCCGACTTCGCCGGGGGGGATGACTGTAACGATGACGACTTCTACGTCCATCCAGGCGCCGGTGACATACCTTACGACGGCATCGATCAGAACTGCGATGGCGAGGATCCGACAGATCTCGACGGTGACGGCTACGACTCGGTAAATGCAGGAGGGGACGACTGTGCCGACCTGGACGACACTATCCACCCTGGCGCAGAGGAACTCTGTGATGGGCTGGACACGGATTGCGATGGATCGGTTCCCATTGATGAGATCGACGTAGATCAGGATGGACAGAGGGCCTGCGAGGGCGATTGCGACGACTTCGATCCCGTGACAGGTCTCGGTTTTCCCGAGGAGTGCGATGGGCTGGACAATGATTGCGACGGCTCCGCTGACGGCGAACTGGTCGATGCTGACGGTGACGGCGAACTACCGTGTGAGGGAGATTGCGACGACAATGATCCCGAAAAACACACAGGCGCGCTTGAATTCTCTTGTGACGGCATTGATAGCGATTGCGACGGCGCGACCGAGTTCGTGGTGCCTGACGACTATGCAGTGATCCAGGACGCACTCAATGCATCGACGGATGGTGGCGAAATTTGTGTGGGACCAGGCACATACCAGGAGAACCTGACAATACCGCCCATCGGCATCCGAATGACAGGAACCCAGGGAGCCGAAGAGACAATCATCGACGGCATGGGTGCCGGCTCGGTAATCACGTTGATCGGTCCAGACTCCGGCGATCCGACCCTGTTGTCTGGTCTCACGTTGACTAATGGAAATTCTGGATACGGCGGTGGTCTGTTCGTCCAAGAATCCTCTCCTACCTTGCAGAACCTGATCATCTCCCAAAGCGAAGCGACTTGGCGTGGTGGAGGTCTCTATTTCGAAGAAGCCGCGCCAAATCTCGCAGATATCGTCATACAAGATAATACTGCAGGCATGTACGGTGGCGGCCTTTACGGCTGTGACTGTGACTCATCTGAACTCCTTCTTTCCAACATCGAGGTCCGGGACAACGTGGCCAACGAAAATGGCGGTATCCACCTGGAGAACTGCTGGGTATCCCTATCGGATGTCTCTGCTGTGGCAAACTCGGGCACCGGCATACACGTACGCTATGGTGGACCCGTTTCGATGCACAGGTTCACCAGCACGGAGAACACCTACTACGGCGTGGTAATCGAACAGTTATCAGGGTTGGAGGTATCTGACTTCGTGGTTTCGGACAACGTTGTGAGTGGATTGTTGGTCCGCGAAATTTATTCGAGCCCTTGCATTGTGACGAACGGCGTGATTTCAGGAAATGGCGTAGCTGCCGTTGAAAGTGGCCAAGTAGGTGGCGGTGGAATGGGGACGAACTACTCTTACTCCCTTGAAATGTCCAACCTGTTGATTATCGGAAATTCATCAACTTACGATGGCGGCGGACTTGATGTTAGCGCTGGTTCAGACGCGCACCTGTCCAATAGTATTATTTTGGGCAACTCGGCGGGGGATGAGGGCGGTGGGATACGTTTCGGCAGTATCTACGGGCATGGATCGACCTATCTCACGCTGACCAATGTGGCTATCGTAGGGAACAATTCGGATGGATGGTATGGCGGTGGGGGTATCGCGGTCGGATCGAGCGGAGTTCTAGCAGTCTCTAATACTATCGTTTACGCAAACACAGCAGCCCAGGATGGCGGTGGTGTCTTGGAATACTTCAAAGGCGGAGCGCCGTCCTTCTTGCATTGCAACATATTTGGCAACTTCCCAGACGAAGTGTATGGGTTTTCGGATCCGACAGGTTCCGACGGCAATGTTTCCGTGGAGCCTTTCTTCTTGGATCACGACAATCAGGATCCCTGGGGATGGGACCTTCATCTCCAAGCGGCTTCGGTCCTGATCGATGCTGGTGACACGACGATAGTAGATCCTGATGGCACCACCTCGGACATTGGGGCATACGGTGGTCCAGAAGCTGGGCTCTGGGACCTCGATTGGGATGGATACCCTGCCTGGTGGCAGCCTGGACCCTACGACCACGCCAACTATCCTGGAGGTGGATGGGACTGCGACGACCTCGATCCGGATGTACTCCCAGGTGCGGGTTGCTGAAGGGCACGTCGTCGAACATCGCGTGCTGCTGTCAGCGGCCAGGCTCGTGGTAGGCTGAGCTTGGGTGCGATCCGCGGCGTGCGAAGCGAGGGGAAACGCCCTCCCACTGCCGGCCGCTGCAGCAGAAACACAGGTGTTAGCTAGCCCAATAGTTGCTACGGACAAGCCGGACGCGGAAGCTCCACGCCGTTGTTCCCCTCGTCACACTCATCGACCACGACGCGTATCCCATCGCCCCAGTCACCGCCCGAAAGCGTCAGGACCGCACCCGGACGCTGATACCCATACTGAAGAGCGTCGATGGTCTCGACGGTGACCAGTGAAGACACACCGTCGTCCAGCCGGTACACCGCGACGGACACGGGTTCGCGGACGTTGACCAGGCCCTGGTTGGTTACACCCCAGGTGATCTGCCACACACCGGGATCGCACGACGCCAGGCAGTTCTGCCCGAGTACAGGCACCAGATCGGCCAGTCCATCGCCGGGTGGCCGGGACTTGTCCATGTTGTAGACGCTCCGTGGTGGGTGAGCAACAGGACATGCAGGTGTCACAGACCAACCCACTGGGGGATGTCAACGGCGATGGTCTCGCCGATCTGGCCATCGGGACGGGATGTAGCATCACGAACCCGCCGGGCGGTCAGTACGTCCTGCTGGGTCGGACGAGCGGCTGGAGTTGCTCGGTCCCGGCAGAGTCGGTCGACATGACCCTGTACAACTCGAACAACGACGGCATGTCCTCCGACCTGTCGACCCAGTTCTACCTCGGTGACTTCGACGGCGACGGGCTGGACGACCTGTTCCTCCTCAACGACTACGCATACGTGGACGGCGTCGAGGACACGGGCCTCGTGATGGTGTTCGCCGGGAGGACGAGCTGGCCCTCCCTGCTGACCCTCGAGGACGCCGACGTGACCTTTGCCGGCACCGAACTCGGGCAGAGCATGGGCCAGTACTCGCGGAGCCTGGTCACGGATCTGAACGGTGACGGAATCGACGACTTCGTGGCCTCGTCGCCGCTCCACCCGCTGGGAACGTCGGAAGGCGAGACGTTCATCTTCTTCGGTCAGCCGCGCTGACCCGGAGACGGCCTACTCCACCTCATCGTCGTCCATCGCACTCCCACACCCGGGATCGGCCAGGTCGTAGAGCCTGTCCCCATCGTTGTCCAGCCCGTCCGCGCACGCGGGCCTCTCGCGTGGGTCGTGCGCTGAATGACAGCTGGGATCGTCGCGATCCACCAACCCATCGGCGTCGTTGTCCACGCCATCTGCACACTCGCCCGCATTCTCGCGGCCGAACGAGCCGGGGCCACAGCTGGGATCGTCGCCGTCGATGAAACCGTCGCCGTCGTTGTCGTATCCATCGGCACAGGTGACCGCCTCTGAAGCCGTGAGTGGGTGCAGGCACTGGGGATCGAAGTCGTCGACGAGGAGGTCGCCATCGTTGTCGAGGCCGTCCAGGCACGGAGGGACGGACTCGAACTTGAAAAGGGAATTGGGCAACGTGCCGCCCAGACCGGTCACCGGGTGGACGGCACACGCGGGGTCCTCGTCGTCCACGAGACCGTCCGCGTCGTCGTCGACGCTGTTGTTGCACGGCCCCAGGGTCCAGATCATCCAGTTCCACTCGCCGTCCTCGACGCCCGACCCGACGATCACGCACTGGGGATCGTCCATGTCCGTGTACCCGTCGCCGTCGTTGTCCACTCCGTCCTCGCAGTCGGAATCGACGATGATCGTGGGGTAGCCGTCCTCGAAGTACGGCAGGTTCTCCTCGCAGGTCGCCTCCTCCAGATCGACGAGCCCGTCGCCGTCGTTGTCGATGTGATCATCACAATCCGAAAAGGGCCCCTCCCAGATATGGTCGGGATCTCCGCGACAGGTCGGATCTTCCAGGTCGATCAGGCCGTTGCCGTCGTCGTCGTACTGGTTGGCGCAGGGGGGAAGCCCGCCGATCTCCGCGTTCGCGTACGTACAGTCCTCGTCCGCGCCATCCACGGTCCGGTCGCGGTCGTTGTCCACGCCGTCGGCGCACGCGTCCGGGACCTCGTCACGGCCGCCGCGATCACCTTCACAGTCCGGATCGTCGAGGTCGATCCGCCCATCGCCGTCGTTGTCCCATCCGTCCCAGCAGTCGGGCTCGTCGCCCGACTCCACGTTGTACAGCGAGCCCTTGCATTCGGGATCGTCGCCGTCGACGAGGCCGTCGCCGTCGTTGTCGATGAGGTCGAAGCAGGGGGGATCCCCGCTCTCGTCGTCCAGCGCGATCAGCAACCCGGACCAGCTCCCGTCCCACCAGGTGTCCAGCCCCCAGCAGGCGGGGTCGGCGGCGTCCACACGGCCGTCGGAGTCGTTGTCCAGGCCATCGGCGCAGGCTGGCGCCACCTTCGCGATACACCGGAGCCCACGCTCGGAGGGCACGACCGGCGAGGACATGTCGACGCCGTCGAGCGGAATGTCCGCGTCTTGCCTCGTCGCCAGCCAGGACACCCGCTCGAGCTCGCCGGTGACCTCGACGACCTGGTCACCGACCGTGGTGCTCCACGAGCCCACCAGGGACTCGGTCGCGGGCACGTACGTCACGTCCAGGCCGATCTCGTCGTCGGACTCGGTGGTCCACCGCACGTCCAGCGTGCCGTCGTCGTTCACCTCGGCCTGGATGTCGCACTCGCGGTCCCGGGCGACCGGGGTCGGCTCCGGCTGCCAGCCCGTCGTCGCATCGAGCACCCCCGCGACCCGCGTCCCGCTCTGTTCGAGCCACGCGTTGACGTACACCGTGTAGTCCTCGTAGGTCACGGTGCCGGACCAGACACCGGCGTACGGCTGAGGTTGCTCGGTCTGCGTGCCGGGATCCGAGCATCCGCCCAGGACCCAGAGGACGAGCACGGCACCGAACCGCGTCAGGGATCGCATCCTGGTCACGCCTCCCCCCCCACCGCCTCAAGGCATCCGGGCCACGAACAATGCCGCGAGCACGGACACCACCGAGATGAACACCAGCATCAACAGGTTGGATTTCAGGTTGGCCAGCTTCTTGTCCGCGGACGGAAACCGCTCGAGCAGGACCTCGACCTGCGGCGCCGTGAACGCGGACCGCGGGATCGCGATCAGCACATCCTGGCCGCGCTCGTACAGCAGGTAGATCATGGCGTCGCTCTCGAAGATCGCGCGCATCTCCCCATCGCGCACCGTCCACCGGTTCTCGTCCGCCTCGTCACGCACCACGAACCGGTCGGCGAACAGCTCGAACCGCATCTGCATGGGCATCATCTTGCGCAGGACCGTCTTCTGGCTCATGTAGATCCGTAGGACGAAGTACACCATGAAGATGCACACGAACAGCGCGACGAACAGGGGCATCTTGGGCCCGGGATCCGCGGTGTCTCCGAACGTCCAGTGCAACAGATGGAACAGCACGTACCCCGCCGCGCACGGCAGGACCAGCAGGGCCGGACTCCGCGACTTCATCAACGCGAAGTAGCCCGTCATGAAACGGACGATCCGGCCCAGGTCCTTGTCGTGGAATGGGTAGTCGACCGCAAAGAGGGCGCGGTCCTCACTTTGTGTGGTCTCGGGCACGGTTCACCCCCCCTTTCTGAATAACCTCGGCAAGAACATCCCCGTCCGCCGCATGTACGCCCCGTACCCTTCCAGCCGCTCCTTCAACATCCGCTCCTCCCGTCGCGCGGTGAAGAACATGATCGCGAACGGGATCGGCAGCGCCAGGAAGACCGGGTGCTGGATCATCATCCCCGTCCCGACCATCATCACCATCTGCATCAGGTACAGCGGATGCCGCACCAGGCGGAAGAGCCCCTGGTCGCACAGCTCGTGGCCTTCGTGGAACCGGACCATGGGGCTGTAGTTCTCACCGAACACGCGCAACATCGCCAGGTAGATGCCGAACGCGGCCAAGCCCACGACCGCGCCCGCGATCTGCAGCGGCAAAGAGAACGGCTCCGCCGGGAACAGGTACGACCGCGTCAGGATCGTGAAGAACGCCGAGTACTGCGCGATGATCAGCCACCCACCCTTGCGGTCCTGGTGCTCCGTCGGCCGCTTCTCGACCCTTCCGGTCATCACCTTCGCCGCACACAGGAATCCACCCCAGATCACGACGACGAGGACGGTGACGAGGATCTTCACGCCGCCGATGATACTGCGTCCCCCGCCCTAGATCTCCCCCGGCAACCTCTCCACCCACGTCGTGTACCCGAACCCCGTCCCGATCCCCAGGCTCATCATCCACTCCCGCTCCCCATCCGCCCCCAGCAGCTCCAGCTCCCCAGCCGTGGCCCAGGTCACCAGCGTCCTGTCGTCGTCGAACCTCGACACGTCGCCGAGGCTGTACACCGCACGGGCGGGGTCGGGGTCGTAGGACCAGACCTCGGTGGCGGTCCAGGTCGTCTCGTCCAGCCGGTACTGCACCACGCGCGACTCACCCGCCCCCTCCTCACCGTTGTCGAAGAGGATCAGGCCGTCGTCGAGGATCTGGAAGTGGTGCTGGTGGGAGAACAGGTCGGTGCCGCCACCGGGCAGCGTGAAGTCGCTGTCCTCGCCCCCGAGGCGCCAGATCACCTCACTGGTAGCGCGGTCGATCTTGAAGATGGAGTGCAGCAGGCGCAGCGACACGTAGTAGGCGTCGTCGGCCTCGTCGTACCGCAGGGCGTTGGCGTGGGTGTAGTCGGTGCCGTCGTCGTAGTCGACGTCGGGGTCGGGCTCGACGTGGTCCCACACGGACCAGACGGTGCGCTGCGTGCCGTCCGGGTCCACCTCGACGATCCGGTCGCCGATGATCATCTGGGACTGGAAGTTGAGGCGCTCGTAGGCGAGCAGCGCGACGGTGCCGTCGGGCAGCTCGACGAAGTCGTGGTGCGCACCCTCGACGAGCACGTTGTCCATGTCGCGGCCGTCGAGAGAGATCCGCACGAGGTCGCGGTCGGTGGTGCAGTCGAGGCCGGGGAACTGGGGGGTCCAGGCGAGGAAGAGCATGGAGCGGCCGTCGCGACTCAGGGCGTTGCGGGTGACCATGGCGTTGTTGCCGGGGAGCAGGCCGTAGTCCACCTCGAGCCACCAGACGTACTCGCCGTCGCCGTCGAGGATGGCGACGATGGAGGGCACGTGGACCAGCGACGTCACGGCGTAGCCGTCCTGCGGCGTGCCGGCCGTCTCGGTCCAGGCGAGGCCCAGAGGAGGCGAGCCGGTGGCGAAGGTGCGGTCCTCGCTGGTGCGCGATCCGTCGGTGAGCTCCTCGACGACGCGGTAGTGATACCCGGTGGCCGGCCGGAGCCCCAGCAACGTCGCGGCGTACCGCCCGTCCTCCAGGGTCGCGGCAAAAGTCCGCCCGTAGCCCTCGTCTTCACCCACCTCCACCGTGGCGCTGCCGTCCCCCTCGGCGGTCCACTCGATGCTCACGACGGTGGAGACGACCTCGCTGACGTCGGCGACCAGATCGAAGCCGTCCTCGGGCTCGCTGGCGCAGCCGAGGCACAGCGCGAGGGCCAGCGCGGCGATCCAGGTCGGGTGTTGCCCTTCGGGCAAGGTTGCCTCCCGCGGCCAGCGGTGAAACCATGGGCGGACGGGGGGATGATAGCACCGCGGCAGCGGCGGCCCGAGGCGGCCGGCCCCGCCGCGTGGAGGTTGGTTTCATGACGCGCATCTCGGTCCTGTGCCTGACACTGCTGATGATCCTCGGAACGACCGGCTGTCCGGACGAGGGCGGCACCAGCTACGACCTCGGCCAGCTCGAGGTCAGCCCCGATCCCCTGGACTTCGGCGTGGTGTTCACCAACGCCGAGGCGTCCGAGGCGCTGACCCTGTCCAACACGGGGCCGGGCATGCTCGAGATCCGCTCGGTGACGTTCACCGACAACGGGAGCAACCACTTCGACCTGGACGCAGACGACCTCGCAGCGCTGCCGGTCACCCTGGACGCGGACGAGTCCATGGAGATCCACGTGCTGTTCATGTCGCCGTCCGTGGACACCTACGCCAGCGAGGTGGAGATCGAGGCCCACGATTGTGGCGGGTCCACCCTGTGCGGCGAGGTGGTGACGCAGACCGTGGCGCTGACCGCCGAGGCCGAGCTCGAGCCCGGCGCCGAGGACGAGGACGGCGACGGCTTCCCGGCCTGCGAGGACTGCGACGACACCGACGCCACCGTCTTCCCCC
>CAZLEO010000179.1:0-19838 GCA_964558555.1 uncultured Rickettsiales bacterium
CCGCGGGGGCAACTGTGTCATTTGACGACCGACCCATGTCAGGAGGTCTGGACTCCGCCCGGAGGGGGGCTCAGCGGTGCGACCCGCTTCAGCTCCGCGGAGAGCCTCGCGTGCGCACCGGACGCGCAGAAGGAGATCAGCAAGGTGGAGGTGATGAGGAGCCGGCGATGGACGGGCATCTGCAGCCTCTTGAGGACTTCACACGCCGCATCGTGCTCGGTCCTGGCTAACGGCACCGTGTGCCGCCCGCTCCCGTCCCGAGGCTGCTAAGTTAGCTGTCAAAATCGTGTCATCAAAGTTTAAAAGCCCAATCGAAAAACGCTGTAAATTCCCGAAAAAGACAGTGCCTGACACCTTCGGGGGAAGGAGCGGTCCGATGAGATGGACCTCGATCACCATTGCTGTCGCCTGCCTGGTGGTCCCGACGGTGGGGCTGGGGGGCGCAGCCGATCACCTCCCCGAGGCCGTGGAGGGCCAGCGGGGGCTGGGCCCTGCGGTCTGGTCTCCCGACGGACGCCTCCTGACGGCGACGCGCTGGGACCACGCCGGGCTGGCGCTGGTGGACCTGCACACGGGCGTGGTCGACGTCGTGACCCGCGAACGCGGCGCCGGGTTCGCGCCCTCGTGGTCGGACGATGCCCTGTGGTTCAAGGACGTCACCGCCGAGCGTGAGCAACGCGTTCGCCGCCTCGACCGATCCACGGGCGCCCTGCAGACCCTGGCGGCAGGTCCGCGGATCGGCCAGCCGGACGCATCCCCGGCCGGCGTCGTGGCGTGGACCGAGGAAGACTCCCTCACGATCGGCGACGAGCGCGTCGAGCTGTACGGCTATGCCAACCTCGTCACCCTCGATCCCGCGGCGGATCGCCTCGCCTTCAACCACCCCGACGGCAGCATCGGCGTGATGGACCTCGTCACCGCCGAGGTGAACTGGCTCACCGGCCCGGGGGCCTACCACCACCCGACGTGGTCGGCCGACGGCGAGCGGCTGTTGATCCGGGCTCCCCTGGACGAGTTCCTCGTGGTGGATCCCCGCAGCGGCGAATGGCTGGCCCGGATCCAGGGTACGCACCCGGTGTGGGCGCCGGACGGCCGCACCGTGTTCTTCGAGCGGATCGACGCCGCGGCCTTCGAGGTGCTCGCGTCGGACCTGTGGGCCCTCGACACGGCCTCGGATCGCCTGGCCCGGCTCACCCGGGGTGGACGCCACGAACGCTACCCTGCGGTCTCACCGGCTGGCGACACGATCGCCTTCGTGGACACGATCACCGGCGATCTCCTCGTCGCCCCCATGCTCCCGGACGGCACCCTCGGCCAGGCCGAAGTCGCCGCGGGAGCGGGTGCGCTGGCCTCCGCAGCCCCGCCTCCGCCCCCCTCGAATCGATCCGTGGTCGTCGAGATGCCCTACATGCACCAGCTCTGGGACACCCCCGACGACTTCAACGGCGGCTGGTCGTGCGGCCCCACGTCGTGCGTGCAGACGGTGCAGAAGTACGCCAAGCTGCCCGACCACGACATCACCTGCTCCTGGCCCTACTCCCACACCAGCCCCTGGGGCTGGTACATCCCCAACGAGTACACGCACAACGGCTACACCTACGACACGGTGGGCCTGGCCGCCGGCGACGCGTGGGTACCGGGCGCCCACGGCTTCATCTGCCGCGAGCTCGGCGCGGCCTACTGGGCCTACATGGTGGACTTCTGCAACCAGCACGACGTCACGTCGTGGCAGGCGGGCACCTCGTTCGGGACCCTCACGGTGGAGCTGGACGCCGGCTACCCCATGTACGCGTCGGCGTCGGTGATCGGCTACGGCCACATCATCGTGATCAAGGGGTACGACAACGACCACTCGGTGGTGGTCAACGATCCCTACGGCGACGCCGGCAGCGGCGACTGGGGCAACTACGACGGCGAGGGCGCCGTCTACGACTGGCCCGGCTACAACAACGGCAACCTCACCGACTTCACCGTGGCGCAGATCTTCGGCGCGCAGGGGCCGCTCGAGCCCCCCGATCCCGAGTACGACGCCTCCTGGGTGGGCCAGGAGTACCCGGACGTCATGGTGTCGGGGGAGCGGGAGGACGCCTGGATCGAGTTCCTCAACGAGGGCACGGCCGACTGGGTGCACGGCGGGACCTTCCTGGGCACCGCCGGCCCCCAGGATCGCCCCTCGGACTTCGAGGACGATCACACCTGGTACGAATCGAACCGTCCGGCGACCGTGGACGCAACGACCGCACCGGGCGAGGTGGGGCGGTTCACGCTCACGCTGCACGCTCCGTACGTCGAGGGGCAGGAGCAGTACGAGGAGTACTGGCAGCTCGTGGAGGAGGGCGTCACCTGGTTCGGCCCCACCGACGTGTTCTTCGAGATCACCGTCCTGCCGCCCGAGGCGGCCCACGATCCCATCGCCGACGCCGGTCCGGATCGGACCTTGCCCCTGGGCAGCGTGGTCACCCTGGACGGCAGCCACTCCTACGGGACCACGGGCACCATCCTGAGCTGGTCCTGGGACACCCCCGACGGGGCCCTGGACGGAGAGATCGTCGAGTGGGCCCCGGCGTCCACGGGGACGCACGTCGTCACCCTGACGGTCACCGACGATCTGGGCAACTCCGGCCAGGACACGGTCACCATCGACGTGGTGAGCGGCGGCGGGGGGGGCGACGGCGAGGGCGACGGCTGCGAGTGCGCGGCGGCGAAACCCCAACCGGCCGCGGGTCCCCTCGCTGGCGCACTGCTGGCGGCGGTCCTACTGTACCGACGCAGGAGGGAGATCCCATGAACCCCCGGCTCGTTCCCGCGGCCATCGTCGTCGCGGCGCTGATGCTGCCCGCGTGCGACTCCTCGGGCGACCGCGACGACGGCGCCTACATCCTCTCCGAGGATGCGCGCAGCCTGCAGAACCCCTGCGTCGCCCCCGACGGCGTGCGCGCCGTGGCCACGGCGTACCACGACGGCTTCGACCAGGGCGCCGCCGACCTGGTCCTGGTGGACCTGGAGACCGGCGAGCTGCAGGACCTGGTCGCCGACGGCGCCCGCAACGTCAACCAGCCGGGCTCGTGCTGGAATGCGTCCAACCTCGTGGTGTTCGCCAGCGACGCGGAGACGGACCACTTCGAGCTGTACCTGCTGGATCCGGACACGGCCGAGACCTCGCGCCTCACCGACCGCCTCGATCTCGACGCCACCGGAGCCACCTGGACCGGCGACGGCGCCTGGATCGCCTTCTACTCCGGAGTCGAGGGCGACGGCACCGTCTCCGTCGTCCTCCCCGACGGCTCCGGCGAGACCGCCCTGACCCAGCCCGGCGACGTGGTCGCCAACCCGACCGCGAGCCCCATCGACGACCGCATCGCGTACCAGCGCCTCGTGGACGGCGTGTGGAACCTCGAGATGATCCAGCCCGGCGCCACCACCCCCGAGGAGCTCACCGACGCCACCGGCGACGACACCGATCCGTCGTGGTCCTGGGACGGCAGCCGCGTCGTGTTCGTCTCCGACCGCGACGGCCAGGACGAGCCCGACCTCTACTCGGTGGCCATCGAGGGCTGCGAGGTCTCGCAGATCCTGGGCAACGACACCTTCGAGGGCGCCCCGGCCTACACCCCCGACGACGGCTTCATCCTCTTCGAGACCGCGACCGGCACCGGCGACGCGACGGATCTGTGGTACATCCCGTCGCCCGGCGGGTGAGGCGGGTAGAACGCGGCGCGGCGCGCCGTAGTGACAGTGCCTGACACCTCTTCGGCTACTCGGCGGCCCGTTCCTTCAGATCCTGCAGCGCCTTCTGAGTGCCCTCGGGCAGGGAATCGGTGGGGATGGGGGGCGGGCCGGTCTGCCACATGGGCTCGCCGCGGGGGATCTCGAACACCGCCTCACCCACGCGGCAGTCGCAGGTGAATGCCTCGGCCGCCTGTTCACCCACCGCCTGGACCAGCGCGTCGACGCGAATCCTGCGCTGCTTCTCGCACTCGGCGGCCTCCACGGCCACGGCCCAGTCGCCGAACGGGTTGTCGTGGCTCATGAAGACACAATCCCCCTCGGTGGTCAGCGTGCCCGTGATGGGCGCCAGGTCCCACACCTTGTCGGGGTCGATGGCGCGCCCCGACGTGGCGGTCTTGCGGCCCTCGCAGTCCAGCTCCAGCTCGACCACGGTGCCCACGTCCGCCCGCGACACGCCGGTGATCTGCACGAACTTGCACTCCTCGGGGAGCTCGAACAGGGGCGCCCCGTCGGCGACGAGCTGCTCCGCAGCGGCCTGGCGGGCGGCCACGGCGGCCTCGGCCGCGGCGATCCCGCCCTTGCTGTCGGGCGCGGCGTCGGCGATGGCGTCGTAGGCGGCGATCGCGCCGAACAGATCGCCGGACGCCTCCAGCGCAGCGGCGGCGTCGAGCTCGGCCTTGGAAGCGTCGCAGCCGGGGAGGGCCGCCATCGCGGCGATCAGGGCGATGCACAGGGAAGACAGGTTGGTTTTCATCGCGTCTCGTCCTCGTCGAGTTTGGCCGATCCTATGCCGCCAAGTGGTTCGCGGCCAGCCGTAGATGGTAGGCTCTGCTCGGAGCCCTATGGGCTCCAGGACCGCTTGCAGCGGTGTCCGCCCCCAGGAGGCGTACACCCACGGAGCCAACAGATGCAGATCAGAGCCCTTCGTGGAACACCCGGACCGCTCCTCGTCGTCCTGGTCGCGGCCATCGCCGTCTCGGCGCCCGCCAGCGCCAGCCTCAGCGGGTCGTACCTGCAGTACGACTGTGGCGATTGCTACGTGGAGGGGGCGACGCAGACCCTGTGCTTCGAGGCCCATTCGTTCACCGACGACGGTGAGCAGGCCGAGAGCCTGTGGCTGGAGTTCCCCGACACCTGGACGGTGACCAGCGCGTACGAGTCGGGTCCCCAGTCCTGTACCGATCCGTCGGCCACCTGGGGCAGCTTCAGCTGGTCGCTCCACAACGGCAACCCGTGGGAGGTGCGCATCGACCACCCCCGCTACCACGGGTACCTCGACCACTGCGAGACGACCTACTGCGTCACGGTGGACGCGGGCCCCGCGTCCGGTGCCGAGCACGTGTCCTGGTACTGGGCCGACACTTCGGGGGCCGGGTATCCGCCCCACTACGTGGGCAGCGATGACGGGTACACCCCCGCGGGCTGGACCCTGGCGCAGGAGGACAACCTGGCGCCGGCCTACCTGCCCCACTGCGACGCCCGCGTCCTGCTGATCCAGGACGATCTGCCCTGGGGCTCCGAGGCCTGGCAGGACGAGCTGACCACCCTGGGACTGTTCTACGACGAGATCTTCTCCTCGGACATCGCCTACACCGACATCGGCGAGTACGACCTGGTCATCGTCAGCGGCGACCAGGACGGCACGTTCCACCAGAACATCAACAACGCCATGACCGATCTGGAGGACTACGTCACCGACGGCGGACGCCTCATCATGTCGGCGGGCACGGACGCCTCGGAGACCCCGTACCTCGACGTGCCGTTCGCGGGCACCTTCTTCCCGGCGGACGACGCGCACGACTCCCTGGTCGACTCCGACCACCCCGTGGCGTCGGACCTGAGCAACCCCATCGGGCCCAACTACTTCACGTCGTCGGGGTACTACGCCTACCTGCCGGGGGAGGCGCACACCATCACCAATCAGCTGGCTTCCGGGCTGCCGAGCCTGTACGAGGTGCGCGACGGGCAGGGCATCGTGGTCGTGAGCACCCAGGCCATGGAGGCGGCCTACGCCGACTCGTGGGACTTCGCCTCGCTGCTCCCTGCCACCATCGACTTCCTGATGGGGTACGGCGTGGCGGACGAGGACGCCGACGGGTTCGGCGACTGCCACGACAACTGCCCCGAGGACTACAACCCGTTCCAGGATGACCTGGACGGTGACGGCGTGGGAGACGACTGCGACACCTGCACCGACGCAGACGGCGACGGCTGGGGCAACGAGATCTCCGACACCAGCGGCTGCCCCCAGGGCGATACCCCGGACTGCAACGACGCCGACTACGACGTCAACCCGGGGCAGACCGAGTGGTACGACGGCAAGGACAACGACTGCGACGACCTCTACGACGAGGGCGTGCTGCCGGGCAACGCCCTGATCGTCACCGAGGTCATGAAGGACCCCGGCGTGGTGGGCGACACCGTGGGCGAGTGGTTCGAGATCTACAACAACACCGGCTACGAGATGAACATCATCGGCCTGGAGGTGTCGGACGCCGGGACCAACTCGTTCAGCGTGGACGTGGACGTGTGGGTCGACGTGTACGGCTACGCCGTGCTCGCCCGCAACGGCGATCCGGCCGTCAACGGCGGCGTGGACGCGGCCTTCGTCTACACCAACTTCCAGCTGTCCAACGACGACGACCAGATCATCCTCAGCCACGCCGGCGTGGAGCTCGACCGCATCGAATACGACGACGGGGCGACGTGGCCCGATCCCGACGGCGCGTCCATGTCCCTGGACCTGGGCGCCTACGACATCTCCCTCAACGACGACGGCGCGAACTGGTGCGCCTCCCGCCACACCTTCGGCGACGGTGACCTGGGTACGCCCGCGCTGGAGAACCCCGTGTGCTGCGAGGACGCGGACGGCGACGGGTACTACGACTCCGCCTGCACCGGCGACGATTGCGACGACAACGATCCCGCCGTGAACCCGGGCGCGACCGAGGTCTGCGACCTCCTGGACAACAACTGCGACGGCGCCGTGGACGAGGGCTTCGACGTGGACGGGGATGGGTACTCCAGCTGCGACGGCGACTGCGACGACGCCGACGCCGCCATCAACCCCGACGCCACCGAGCAGTGTGACGGGACCGACCACGACTGCGACGGCGAGAACTTCGCCGTGGACGCCGACGGCTGCACCATCTTCTTCATGGACGAGGACGTCGACGGTTACGGCGTCACCGGCACCGACACCTGCCTGTGCCAGCCGGACGCGCCCTACGAGGCCGTGCTCGACGGCGACTGCGACGACGCCGAGCCCCTGGCCAACCCGGGCGCGGCCGAGGTCTGCGACGGCATCGACAACAACTGCGACAGCTCCGTGGACGAGGGCTTCGACGTGGACGGGGACGGGTATACGACCTGCGAGGGGGACTGCGACGACTGGGACGCCACGTCCAACCCCGCCGGCACCGAGGTCTGCGATGGCGCGGACAACGACTGCGACGGCGACGTGGACGAGGAAGCCATCGACGCGCCCACCTACTACGCCGACCAGGACGGCGACGGGTACGGCTCGACCCTGGACCCGCAGGTGGACTGCACCGGCCCGCCGGGCTACGTGGCCGACAACACCGACTGCGACGACGGCGACCCGCTGATCAACCCCGGCGCGCTGGAGATCTGCAACGGGGGCGTGGACGACGACTGCAACGGCTCCACGGACGAGAACTCCGACTCCGACGGCGACGGCTACACCGTGTGCTCGGGCGACTGCGACGACACCGACTCCGCCCTCAACCCCACCGACGGCGACGGCGACGGGGTCAGCTCCTGCGACGGCGACTGCGACGACGGCGATCCCAACCTCAGCACCCACGACCTCGACGGGGACGGCTACTCCACCTGCGCCGGCGACTGCAACGACGGCGACGCCGCCCTGGACCCCTCGGACAGCGACGGCGACGGGTTCTCCACGTGCGCGGGCGACTGCAACGACACCAGCGCCTCCTTGGCGCCGGGTCTGCTGGAGGAGTGCGACGGCCTGGACAACGACTGCGACGCCTCCACCGACGAGAACGTGGACGACGACCTCGACGGCTACACCGAGTGCGACGACGACTGCGACGACGAGGACGACAGCGTCTACCCCGGCGCCCTGGAGCTGTGCGACGGCCTGGACAACGACTGCGATCCGGCCACGGACGAGTACACCGACGACGACGGCGACACGATGACCGAATGCCAGGGGGACTGCGACGACACCGACGCGACGGTCTACCCCGGCGCCGCCGAGGCCTGCGACGGCCTGGACAACGACTGCGACGGCGTGATGCCAGGGGTCGAGGCGGACGTGGACGAGGACGGCTACATGGCCTGCGCGGACGACTGCGACGACTTCAACGCCATGACCTACCCCTGCGCGCCGGAGGTGTGCGCCGGCATGGTCAACGACTTCGACCTGGAGCGCGACGAGGTCGTCTACACCGACGACGACGGCGACGGCTGGACCGAGTGCGATGGCGACTGCGACGACACCGACCCGATGACCTACCCCGGCGCCAAGGAGAGCTGCGACGGGTACGACAACGACTGCAACGGCCAGCTCGGCCCGCTGGAGTACGACGGCGACGAGGACGGCTGGATGATCTGCGAGGGGGACTGCAACGACAACGACGCGGATCTCAACCCCGCCGACGAGGACGGCGACGGCTGGTCCAGCTGTGAGGAGGACTGCGACGACTCCGACGCCTCGGTCAACCCCGGCGCCGAGGAGAGCTGCGACGGCCTGGACAACGACTGCAACGGCGTGCCCGGGTCGGGCGAGAACGACGCCGACGGGGACGGTGTGATGCTGTGCGAGGGGGACTGCGACAACGCCGACGCCTCGGTCTATCCGGGCGCGGAGGAGGTCTGCGACGGTCTGGACAACGACTGCGACGACGAGATCGACGAGGACGACGCGTGCGCCGGCGACGACGACAGCGCCGACCCCAGCGACGACGACGACGACAGCACCGCGCCCACCGAGGACTGCGCCTGCCGTGCCGACGGAGGCCGCGTCCCCTGGGCCGTGCCGGGCCTCTTGCTGGCGCTGGTCGGCTTGCTCTGCCTGCGCCGCCGTCTCTGAGCAACCCCGAGGACCGACCGCCCATGCTCACGTTCACCGACCTTCCCGACTACCTCGCTCGTCTGGACCGCGAGTCCCTGCGGGAGTCGCGTGCGTTGAGGCCGGCATTCGAGCAGGTCGGCGAGGCCGTGACCCTCGAGGCCGGCACGGACGCCGCGGCTGTCGTGGGCGACGGTGTCGCCTTCGTGGACGACGGCGCGCTCAAGTGCGTGGAGCGTGGCAAGCTGGTGCGCCTGTACGCAGAGGGGGACATCGTCGAGGTCGAACGCGCGGACGACGCCGGTGTGGAACTCGTCGGTGACTTCGCCACCCGGCTGATCGTCGCCGACCGCGGGGCCTACGACGCGGCCGTGGCCGCCGATCCGGACCTCGCGACCGCGCAGCGCACCCACGCCC
Organism: uncultured Rickettsiales bacterium; assembly: GCA_964558555.1. Taxonomy (GTDB): domain Bacteria; phylum Myxococcota_A; class UBA796; order UBA9615; family CAYRNR01; genus CAYRNR01. The sequence continues at coordinate 9,203 of CAZLEO010000179.1, forward strand.
GGCTCCAGCAGCGCATCCTGCGCGGGCTGTGCGCCGAGTACGTCGCCGAGCACGTGGAGCCCACCTCCGAGTTCACCCGCGTCGCCGCGGGGGAGGCCATCCTCCGCGAGGGGGACGAGGCCGCGGAGATCTTCGTGCTGCTCTCGGGCGAGGCCGTCGTCCAGGTCGGCGGCGTCGAGGTGGGCGAGATCTTCGAGAATCAGGTCTTCGGCGAGATGGGCTTCTTCACCAACCAGCGACGCACCGCCACGGTGGTCGCCCGGGGCGCCTGCCTGCTGCAGAAGATCTCCCACGACGAGTTCGAGCGCCTGATCGTGGCGCGCCCGCAGCTGATGACGAACCTGCTGCGGACCATGACCGAGCGCATGGTGGCGCTCAACGTCAAGCTCACCGCGCCCTGATCGCCCGCCGCGCGGGATACTCTCTTGACCCCTTGTCCGGGGCACTGTACAAATGTTCAGTATGAGCGTTGCTCTCCACAACGTGCCCCACAACGTGCGCCACATCGTGCACGTGGACCTGGACGCCTTCTACCTGGGCGTCGAGCGCGTGCTGGATCCCTCGCTGCACGGCAAGCCCGCCGTCGTGGGTGGGGGAGGGGAGGGCAACGGCGGCGTGGTCTTGTCCGCTTCGTACGAGGCCCGGCTGGCGGGGGTGCGGTCCGGGATGCCCCTGGCCGACGCCCGTCGACGCTGCCCCGACCTGGTGTCGGTGCGCCCCCGCCACCGCCTCTACGGGCGGGCCAGCCACGCCGTGTTCAAGCTCATGACCGAGTTCACGCCGGTGGTCCAGCAGGTGTCGGTGGACGAGGCCTACCTCGACCTCACCGGCATGGACCGCGTCGCGGGCCCGCCCCTGGACGTGGCGGCCGCATTGCAGCGCGAGGTCAAGCAGCGGCTGCGCCTCGACGTGACCGCGGCGGTCTCGACCACGCGTGTGGTCAGCAAGGTGGCCACCGGCCTGATCAAGCCGCGGGGCCTGCTGCGCATCGCCCCGGGGTGCGAGGCGAGCTTCTTTGCTCCCCTGGCCGTGGGCCGGCTCCCGGGTGTGGGCAAGGTGACGCGACGGCGCCTGCACGAGGTCGGCCTGTTCACCCTGGGCGACGTGCAGCGGTCCTCTCCCGACGACCTGCGCCGCGATCTCGGGCGGATGGGACCGGCGTTCCAGGCCCGCGCCCACGGCATCGACCGCACGCCGGTCCGTCGCCTGCGCGGGCGCCGATCCATCGGCCACCAGCGCGCCCTGGGCCGCGACGTCTCGGACCTCACCGAGCTCGAGGAGCGGCTGCGGGCCCTGCTCGAGGAGGGCATGTGGCGCATGCGGGGTGAGGGGCTCGCGTGCCGCACCGTCGAGGTGGCCCTGCGTTACCCCGACATGCGCGTGCGCAGCCTGCACGCCACCCTGGACCATCCCACCGACATCGACACGGAGACCTGGCCCGTGGCCCAGCGCCTGCTGCGCCGTATGCACCGCGAGCGCGCCACGGTGGGCCGCATCGCCGTGCGGTTCTCCAACCTCGTCGACCATCACCACCAGCTGTCCCTGGTGGAGCCCCAGCGCACGCGCGACCGGCAGCACGACCTCATGCGCGCCGTCGACAGCATCCGCGCACGTCACGGGGGCGAGGCCATCGGCTACGCGGCGGTACGCCTGCCGACCCACAAGGCCGCCGCGTCGTGACCATCGCGCACCTGGGCGTGCGCACCCCGTGGTCCATCACCCGCGGTGCGTCCGGGCTGGACGCCCTGTGCGCAGCCGCACAACGGCGCGGAGTGTCCTCCCTCGCCTTCGCCGATCGCAACAGCCTGGCCGGCGCCGTGCCGGCCTGGAACGCCTGTGTGCGGGCGGGTATCCGTCCGGTCCTCGGTGCCGAGCTGGTCGCGCGCGGCCGACGGTGCTGGGTGTTCGCGCGGGACCTGCGCGGCTACGCCGCGGTCTGCGCCGCGGTGACGCAAGCCCGGCTCGATCCGGACTTCGACCCGGTGGTCCAGGTGCGGCGCAGCCCCCAGGGCATCGCGGCACTTTCCGACGACCCGGCCGTCCTGCGCGCGCTGCAACCCTATCTCCCGGCCCGTTCGCTGCGCGTCGCCGTGCTCCCGTGGGCCGTGGAGCGGGGCGCGGCCGTCGCCCGCCACCTGGGGCTCGAGCCCGCGGCCGTGGGCGACGCCCACTTCGCGTCGCCCGCCGACCACCGCGTCCACCGGCTGCTGCGGGCCCGCGCCCTGCGGTTGTCCGCCGACGCCGTGCCCGACGCGAAGCTCGCGCCGGTGCATGCCTGGCTCGCCGGCGAGGACGTGGTTCGGGAGAGCTACGCGCGGTGTCCCGCAGCCCTGCACGGAGCTGCGCGGCTGGTGCAGGACTGCACCTTCGACCTGTCGCGAGACCTGGGCTTCGGGCACCCACGCTTCCCGCGTGTGGGCGGCACGGACGCCCCCCACCGAACCCTGGCCGCCCGCTGTCGTTCCGGGCTGGGGCGGCTCGTGGATTCGACGGATGGCGCCCACGGCCGACGGCTCGAACGTGAGCTCGCAGTCATCGGCGAGCTGGGCTTCGCGCCCTACTTCGTCATGCTCGGCGACCTCGTCGACTTCTGCCGGCGCGCGGACATCGCGCACTGCGGCCGTGGCTCCGCGGCCGGCTCGGTGGTGGCGTGGTCGCTGGGTCTGACTCAGGTGGATCCCCTCGAGCACGACCTGCTCTTCGAGCGGTTCCTCAGCCGCGCCCGCGGCGATCTCCCCGACGTGGACCTCGACCTGGACTGGCGCCGACGCAGGGACGTGATCGACCACCTCGTCGCGACCCACGGCGCAGACCGCGTCGCGGGCGTGGCCACCCACGTGCGCTACGGAGCCCGCGGGGCCGTCCGCGAGGTGGGCAGGGCCCTGGGCGTGCCCGTGGCCGCCGTGGACCGCCTGAGCCGCGCCCTGGCCCACCAGCGGTCCCTGGACGAGGTCTCCGCGGCCGAGTTCGGCCGCCGCCACGGCCTGGCGGTTCAGCGCGAGCCGTACCGTTCGCTCCTGGCCGCCGCCCGCGCCGTCGCCGACCTGCCCCGCCACATGGGCCTCCACCCCAGCGGGGTGGTGGTGGGCGCGCGCCCGCTCTCCCGGTCGATCCCGCTGTTCCGCTCGGCTTCCGGCGTGGTCGCCACCCAGTGGGACGGGGCTGCGGTCCAGGCGGCGGGGTGGGTCAAGCTCGACCTGCTGGGCAACCGCTCCCTGGGCGTGTTGCACGACCTGCGGGCGGCTCCGGCGGGCGAGGTCGACGCGCCCACGCGGGAGCTGGTGCGGCGCGGCGACACCGTGGGCTGCTTCCACCTCGAATCCCCGGCCGTACGGAACCTGTTGCGGCGCATGGACTGTGCTGGCGAGCGGGACGTGATCGCCGCCTCGGCCGTGGTCCGGCCGGGGGTCGCGGCGTCGGGCATGCTCCGCGTGTTCCTCGAACGGCGCGCCGGGCGCGGCACCGGGCAGGTCCATCCCGACCTGGTCCGCGCCCTGCCGGCCACCCACGGGGTGGTGGTCTTCCAGGAGGACGTGATGCGGGTCGCCCAGCAGGTGTGCGGGTTCTCCCTGTCCGACGCCGACGCCCTCCGCCGCGCACTCGTCCGCCGGGGCGAACGCGCCCGACTGAGCGACTTCCGCGATCGCTTCGTGCGGGGAGCGGTCTCCGGCGGCCTCGACGGCGCCAGCGCCCGTGCCCTGTGGGACCAGGTCGCCTCCTTTGCGGGCTACGCGTTCTGTCGCGCCCACGCCGCCAGCTTCGCCCGCGTGGGCCTGCTCGCCGCGCGCGCCAAGGCGCATGACCCCGCCGCCTTCCTCGCCGCGGTGCTCAGCAACGGCGGCGGCTTCTACCATCCGTCCGTGTACGTGTCCGAGTGCAGGCGAGCAGGCTTGCAGGTATTGCCCCCGTGCGTACAGCACGGGGCCGTGCCCTATTCGGCGCACGACCGTACCGTCCGTGTGGGCCTGATGCAGGTGCGCGCGCTGTCCGCCGACACCGCAGCGCGTCTGGTGGAGCAACGGGAACTCGACGGTCCGTTTCGTTCCCCGGCCGATCTCGTCGCCCGCGTCGGGATCTCCGACCGTGAGATGCGGTCCCTGGATCTCTGCGGCGCCCTCGACGCCCTCCCGGACATCCAGCCGCGGCCGGGCCCGGCCCGGTTGATGGACGAGATCGAGACGCTGGGCGTGGGTGTCAGCGGCCATCCCATGGACCTGCTGGTCCCGTTCCTGCCCCCGGAGCGGGTCGTGGCGACGGACCTCCTGCGCCTCGTGGACTGCGACGTCGTTGCAGCTGGCTGGCCCGTGGCCGCCAGGGCCTTGACCACCGGCGGCGGCCGCCCGATGGAGCTGGTCACCTTCGAGGACGAGACCGGTTTGATGGACGCCGCGGTGTTCCCGGACGTCTACGACCGGGTGGCGGCGCTGCTTTCCCGGCGCGTGCCCTGCCGCATCCACGGCCGGGTGGACGCCCGCGACGGCGTGGCTTCCCTGCGCGTGAGCGATCTCCGGCCAGTGGCGCTGCCCGAGCAGAACGCGGTAGCGTGAGTGGGTGAGCTCCGAGTCCCGCGTCTGCGTGCTGATCCCCGCCCTCCAGGCCGCCGCCGCCGTCGGTGACGTCGTCCAGGGTGCGCTGCACCACGTCCCCCACGTGTTCGTGGTCAACGACGGGTCCTGGGACGGCACCGGCGACGTGGCGCGCGCCGCCGGCGCCGAGGTGGTGGACCACCCCATCAACCTGGGCAAGGGCCAGACCCTCAAGACCGGGCTGCGATACGCCCACCGGCTCGGATTCACGCACGCGGTCACCCTCGACGCGGACGGTCGTCACGATCCCGGAGACCTCCCGGTCTTCCTCGACGCCATCGCGGAGCACCCGGACGCGCTGGTCCTGGGCCAGCGTTCGGCGAAACATCGCGGCGCGTTCGGCCGCGTGGCTTCGTGGGCATGTGGGATGATCGTGGCCGTCTCCGGGGGCAAGGGCGGGCTCGATCCGCTCTGTGGTTTCCGCAGTTACCCGCTGGCGCCCGTACGTAGCCTGGGCACGCGCGGCGCGCGCTATGAGTTCGACGCCGAGGTCGTGGTCCGCGCCCTCTGGGCCGACGTCCCGGTCGTCACGGTGCCCGTGTCGCCTGCCGCGGTCCGTGAAGGCGGTCCGAAGAGCCACTTCCGGATACTGGCCGACAGCGGGCGGATCGCTGCGGTGCTCGGCGTGATGGTGGTCCCCGGCCTGATCCCTGCGCTGCGGCCGCGGCCCTCGGACCTTCCCGAGGCCGAATCCGGGGCAGCGGTCGAGTGACCAGCACCGCCCCGGGCCCCTCGCGCAGCGAGTACATCGCCCGCGTCAACCGCGTCATCGACACCATCGATCGAGAGATCGACGAGACGCTGAAGCTCGACTACCTGGCCCACGTGGCCGCGTTCTCCCCGTTCCACTTCCACCGTGTCTTCCGCTCGCTGGTGGGCGAGACCCTGCAGCGCTACGTCAACCGCCTGCGCCTCGAGAAGGCCGCCGGGCTGCTGGTGTATCACCCCCGCGAGTCCATCACATCCATCGCCCTGGACTGTGGGTTCGGGTCCTCGGCGCACTTCGCCCGCGCCTTCAAGGCCCACTTCGGCGTCAGCGCCACCGAGTTCAGGCGGGTGGGGGAGAGCAAGATCGAGCAAGCGAAAGGCAAGATCCGGAAAGCCACCGCGCCGTCCACCGACCACGATGGGATCAGGATGACGACGGACGGAACGGAGACGATGGAACGACCTCAGCCCGATATCCGCACGCTGCCCGCCTACACCGTGGCCTACATCCGACACCTCGGGGACTATGCCTCCCCCGACCTGTGGGCTGTCTGGGAACGGTTGATGCGCTGGGCGTCGGCGCACGACCTCGTCGGCCCCGGGACCGAGTTCGTGGGGATCCCCCACGACGATCCCGAGGTCACGCCGCGGGATCGTTGCCGGTACGACGCCTGCGTTGTAGCGGACTCCACGGTGCGTCCTGCGGGCGAGGTGGGCATCACCGAGACCCACGGGGGTCGCTACGCGGTGTGGACCACCGAGGTCGCGCCCGATGGCGTGGCGCAGGCGTGGGACGCCCTGTTCGGCCGGTGGCTGCTCGACAGCGGCTACCAGCCTGCCTCCCACCCATGCATCGAGCTGTGGGGCGATGGGTCTTCCAATGTCACCGACGGCCGGTACGTCGTCCGACTGTGTCTCCCGGTCGAGCCGTTGTGAGACACGGGGAGGATGACCATGCCCACCGCCCACTACTCCCGCGTGACGATGACCGCCTACTCCGGCACGGGCAACGCCCTGACCGCCGCCCGCTGGTTCGCCGAGCGAGCCGAGGCCGCTGGCGCCCAGGCCGATGTCACCCTGATGGATCATCAAACCGGCCCTCCATCGTTCGGAAATGACGACGGCCGGATACTCCTCGGCTTCCTCTACTCCACCCACGGCTTCTGCGTGCCCTGGACCATGCTCAAGCTCATGGCTCGAGTACCCCGCCGCGCCGGACGTCCTGCCGACGTCTTCCTCCTCAACACCCGAGGCGGCCTCAAGGCCGGTCCCCTGCTCCTGCCCGGGCTGTCCGGCATCGCCCTGCTGTTGCCCTGGCTGTGGTTCATGGTCCTGGGCTACCGGGTCGTCGGCATGCGTCCCCTCGACATGCCGTCGTCCTGGCACCAGCTCCACCCCGCCCTCAGCGACGCCTCGGTCCGGGCCATCCTCGCCCGTCGTCACCAGCAGGTGGACGCCCTCGCCGACGCGCTCCTCTCCGGCCGCACCCACCGCCGCGGCTGGTTCACGCTCCCCATCGACCTCGCCCTGATCCCCGTCACCTTTGGCTACCTCACCGTTGGCCGCTTCGGCCTGGCCAAGCTCCAGGTCGCCTCCACCGACTGCGACGGCTGCCAGCTCTGCGTCAAGATGTGCCCCACCCAGGCCATCGAGATGCGCGCCGGCCGCCCCCACTGGACGCTGCGCTGCGAGGCCTGCATGCGCTGCTACAGCATCTGCCCCCACCGCAGCGTCCAGACCTGTCTCCTCTACGCCCTGATCCTCCTCGCCCCCTGGTTCGGCCTCGTCGACTGGGTCCACGCCCAGGTCTGGCCGCACGTGGTCGCCCTGCCCACGGCCGCCGCCGCCCCGGCCATGCTCCTCTACCTCCTCGGCTGGATCGCCGTCACCCTGCTGTTCACCGTGGGCTGCTACGCCGTGCTGTCCTGGATGATGCGAATTTCCTGGCTCAACCGCGCCATCAACTTCGCATCGGTGACTCGCTTCTTCCGGCGCTACCTGGCGCCGGGGGTGAAGGCGAAGCATCTGAGGCCCAAGGGGGACCAGGGGATTCGTTGATGGATCTCAGGTACGGGGATGACGAGCGGCCGGCTCCGTTCTGGATGGAGAAACCGATCCGGGTGTAGCAGAAAAAGCGGTTCGCCAGCGGCGGGAGAGCAGACTTCGCACGATGGGTGCCGAGGCGATGGCGAGCTTCGTGAGCAGGTTGGGGAGGGAAGGGACGAGGGACTCTGGGACGTAACAGGGGCCGCTGGGAGCCATTTCAGATCCCTCCGATGACATCGACAATCACCTCGAACCATTCTGAAGCACGCGTGAGGGGTTCGATGAACTGTACGGTGACGGTGCGTGAATTCAGTACAGCCGGAAGCTGTACGGCCGGACGGCGGAGGCGCTACGGGCCAGGCCGCCGGGGCCGGCGACCTCGATGAAGTACTCCACGTCGGTGGCCTCCTGGCTCAGCCACACGCCGGCGGGGATCACCACGGTGAGGGTGCCGTCGGCGCCGCCGTCCACGTTGCTGGTCTGCCAGGCGCCGTCGGGTACGGCGCGGTACCAGACGGTGGAGCGGTAGCTGCCGGGGGGTTCCACCTGGACCTGGAAGGAGACGGCCTGGCCGCGGATGCCACGGGAGACGGGATCGTGGAACAGGCGCGGGGGGCCGGCGCCGGCGGGGTCTTGTGCCTCGGTCGGCGCCTCGGCGCCGGCGTCGGTGTCCTCTGCGTCGGACTCCGGGGCGGGCGCCGTGCCGGTCGCCTCGGCGAGGACGGGTGGCGGCGGTGTGGGTTCGGACGACACCTCGGCCTCGGTCGGGGGTTCCTCGGCCGCGACGGGCACCTCGGCAGCGACCTCCTCGGTCGGGGTCGGCGAGGCCTCCTGTTGTGCGGTGAGTGACCGGAGCATCCAGGGCGCCGCAACGGCTGCCAGCAACAGGAGCAGCGCGACCGCGGAGACACCGACGTACAGGCCCGCGCGGCGTCGTGCCGGGACCTCCTCGGTGGGGGACGGAGCGATCGCCATCTCCTCGGTGGACGCCGGCTCGGCGTCGCCGTCCACGCTCCAGGGGGAAGGGGGCGGTTCGTCGGGCGTGGCGTCGAGCGGGACCGGCATGGGGGGCGCGAGGGCCTCGATCTTGCCCTCGTGATCGCGCTGGAGCTCGCTGGTGAGGCACCAGAAGCGATCCACGGGGCGCTGCGCCCGCCGGGCCTCCAGCTTGCCGATGATGTCCATGGTGGCCTGGCTCACCTTGCCGATGAGGTCGTCGCCGAAGGGCGGCGGCCGGACGCCGTGCATGCCCTCGACCAGCTCGGCGCCGTTCTGGTAGCGGCTGGCCGCCTTGGGCAGCATGCAGTTCTCCAGCACGGGTACCAGCGTAGGGAACCGCGACCGCGCCTCGGTGAGGGCCTCGCTGACGTCGGCGGCGCCCACCTTGCGGACGATGTCGTCCACCGTGCCGGCGAGGAACACGGGCCGGCCGAGGATCATCTCCAGCACGGTCGAGCCGAACGCGAAGATGTCCGAGGCCTGGGTCAGCTCGCGACCCCGCACCTGTTCGGGGGACATGTACAGGGGCGAGCCGCGGGGGCCGGCCCGATCGAGGGTCTGGTAGAAGTCCGCGGCAAAGCTGGTGATGCCGTAGTCGGCGATCTTGGCCTGGCCCAGCGAGGAGATGAGGATGTTGCCGGGCTTGAAGTCCCGGTGGACCGCGCCCATGGCCCTGTCGTCGACGATCGCCCCGTGCAATCCCTCCAGGCCGCGGGCCATCTGCATGGCCATGGCCACGATCACGTCGTCGGTGATGGGTGCGGTGAGCTCGGACCCGAGCTGGAGCACCTGGGCGAGGTTGGGGCCCTCCACCAGCTCCATGGCGATGTACAGCCGGTCGCCCACACGGCCGCATTCGTAGAACTCCACGAGGTTGGGATGGCGGATGCTCGCGCCCAGCCGCGCCTCGTTGAGGAACTCGGCCGACGCCTGCTCTTCGACGCTGTCGAACCGGCGGTGAAGTACCTTCAGCGCGACCTGCTTGCGGAAGCCGAAGCTGCCGTGGAAGGCGGCGCGGTAGACGCTGGCGAACCCTCCATGGCCGATGGTGCCGAGGATCTCGTAGTCGCCGAAGCGCAGCGGCTCGTCGGTCTGGCCGGGCTGGATCGCCTGGGTCTCCTCGGTGTCCATGGCCGCCAGTCTAACGCAGTTGGCCTCCACGCGACCTCGATCGGGCGCCCGCGCGCGCACGGCAAGGCGCACGTCGATATAATCCGGCCCATGACGAACACGACGCTTCGTACCGCCTCTTGGACCGCGGTAGTGGCGGGACTCCTCATCCTGGGGAGCCTCCCGGCCGCGGCCGACGACGTGGAGGGGCAGGACGCCCAGGCCGCGTTCTTCGCCGGGCTCGACCTCAAGGAGGCCGGCGACTGCGAGGGTGCGGTCGCCCGGTTCCAGCTGGCCCTGGGCCGCGACCCGGCGATGTACCAGGCGCGCCTGCACATGGCCGAGTGTTACCACGCGTTGGGCCTGGACGAGGAGGCGATGGCCGAGCTGATCGCCTACCTCACGGTGCCGTTTCCGGGCATGGAGGAGCAGCGCGCGCGGGACCTGCTCGCCGAATGCGGTGGAGATCCGGACAGCGTGATCACGCCGCCGCTGGACACCGAGGGTGGGGACAGCGGGGACGGCGGGAGCGGCGAGGGTGACGTCGGGGCGGCACCTGCAGACGCGGCGGAGTGGACCCCAGTGCGAGCCGAAGTGGGTGCGCAGGTCCATCGCTACGCCAACCGCATCGGGCTGGTCTCCGTGGGCCCCACCGTGGGCGTGCGCGTCCTTCCGATGAAGTACCTGGAGATCGCCGTGGGCGGCGCCTTCGGCCTGGGCACCTACCCCGACCACGAGGGCCTCGTGCAGGTCCCCTCGGTGGTGGTGGGGATCGGCGCCAGCATCCCGTTCAAGCGCGCGCGCCTCGTCGCGGGCGTGTCCGTGCCCATGTTGACCAGCAAGATCGACGGCGCGCTACGCCTCGACCCTGGAGTGATGGGTGAGGTCGGCGTGCGTGTACTGCTGGGCGACGGACGCCTCGTGTTCGGCGCGCAGATCGGCGGCGGGTACGTGGTCGCACCCACCGTGGGCGGCGGGATCTGCCTCGGCGTCCAGCTCGGACCCCTGGGAGGTGCACGATGAGAGCTCTCCTGCATGCGACTGCCGTGTTGCTGTTGCTCCTCGCCGGCTGTGGGGACCGCGCCGGCGACGACTGGATCGGCGTCTGGACGGGCGGCGATCCGGCCGACGACGACGACGCGACCTCCGACGACGACGACGACACCACCTCGGCGGACGACGACGAC
>CAZLEO010000180.1:0-19829 GCA_964558555.1 uncultured Rickettsiales bacterium
ACACCGGCGCGCCGGAGCTATGCGATGGCCTGGTCAACGACTGCGCCGGCCAGCTACCCGCGGACGAGGAGGACCTCGACCTCGACGGATTCATGGGCTGCGAGGGGGACTGCGACGACGCCGACGATCAGATCAACCCCGACGCCCTGGAGATCTGCGATCTGGTGGACAACAACTGCGACGGCAACGCCGACGAGAACGTAAGCCCCCTCGGTGGCGGGTACGACTGCCCGGCGCTGAGCTGCTACGACGTGCTCCAGGACCAGCCCGCCGCCACGGACGACACCTACTGGATCGGCGATCCCGGCCTCGACGCCATCGAGGTGTATTGCGACATGGCCGGGGGTGGCTGGACCCTCGTCTACCGCGCGACCAACAGCGGCATCATCGAGAACGTCGACGCCACCACCCCCGACGCCTACGGCTCCACGCCCATCACGCCCTGGGTCACCGGCGAGCACAAGCTCCACGACGACGTCATCAACGACATGCGGGCGGGCGCCGTGCTCAACGACATCTCCGTGGTCATCTACTACGAGGGAGCCCTGCTGGGACAGTCCTGGCACCCCAACACCTGCGCGCTGCAGACCGGCACGACGCTACCCGCCGCCGACATCTGCAACTCCAGCACCACCACCGGCCCCGGCGCCAACGACTACATCCAGAGCGGCCACCAGGGCACGCTGACCCGGTGGTACGTGGACGCGGACTTCGGCTTCATATGGCTCAACACCCACATCGGCCCGGTCCCGGGTGGAACCTACCACTACGGCAACCTGCCCGAGCCGTACTGCACGTGGTACGACCACCGCACGTGCCCGGGGTCGTCGGAGTTCGAGATCTGGGTGCAGTAGGAGGGCCGAGGGGTAGGACCTCAACCTCCAGCCCCGGGTCGACGACAGCCACACCCCATCGACCGAAGCCTGAGATACCATGCTGCGGGGGATGGGAGGCTCACATGGCTCGAAGCTCGTTCGTGATAGCGGCGATCGCCGTGATCGCGTTGTTCCTCGGTTGCCCATCGGACGAGACCTCGGGTCCCCCCATCGAGGACCCGACCCCCGAACCCCCGGAGCCCGAGGAGTACGACCCCGCGGACTACGTCAACCCTCTGATCGGAGCGGGTGGCATCGGTTTTGGCATCGGCGCCTCGTTCCCCGGCCCGACGGTGCCGTTCGGCCAGGTACGCCCCGGGCCCGACACCTCCCTCGCCAGCAGCGCGATGCCGATCCTGCATTGCGGTGGCTACTACTACGAGGACGACTACATCAAGGGCTTCTCGCACATCCACCTGCACGGCGTCGGTGCGGCCGAGTTCGGCAACATCCTGTTCATGCCGACGATCGGGATGGACGAGTCCAGGACGGACGCGAGCGGCTATCGGTCCGAGTTCTTCCACGACGACGAGGTGGTGGAGGCCGGCTACTACGCGGTGACCCTCGAGGATCACGACATCCGCGTCGAGCTGACCGCGACCACCCACGCGGCGATGCAGCGCTACACCTTCCCCGCGTCCGACGAGTCGGTGGTCCTGGTGGACCTGGCGCACACCCTCGACGGGGCGGTCGAGATCGCCGACGTGCAGCTCGACCCCGACACCGGCGAGATCACGGGCCACGTGTACAACAACGACGGGTTCGTCGGCCGCGTCGGCGGCGCCCACTTCCACTTCGTCTCACGCTTCGACCGCCTGCCGACGGACTGGGGGACGTGGTCCATCGACGCCGACGGGGTGGTGACGATGGGCGACGGCGGTACGGATGCCGAAGGGGATCGGATCGGCGCGTGGTTCCGCTTCGACACGGCGGCCGGCGATCAGGTCGCGGTCAAGACGGGGATCTCGGTGATCGATCTCGACCACGCCCAGGCCAACCTCGACGCGGAGATCGGCGACCAGGACTTCGACACCGTGCGTGAGGCCGCCCGGGACGTCTGGAACGACGAGCTCGGCGTGGTCGAGGTGACCGGCGGGACCGAGGACGAGCGGATCATGTTCTACACCGCGCTGTACCACGCGTTCATGATGCCGGCGACGTACACCGAGGCCGGCGGGGACTACCTGGGCTTCGACCAGGCCGTCCACGAGTCCGACGACTTCACCTACTACACGGAGCTGTCCCTGTGGGACACCTTCCGCACCGAACACCCGCTGCTGATCCTGATCGCCCCGGACCGACAGAAGGACATCCTGATCTCCCTGGAGCACATGCTCGAGCAGGGCGGCGGGTTGCCCAAGTGGGCCCTGCACACCGGCGACACCGGATCGATGATCGGTACACCGGTCGATCAGGTGATCGCGGGGTCTTATCTCAAGGGGATTCGCGGCTACGACGTCGAGGCGATGCTCGACGAGATGATCGCCCACGCGACCGGCTGGGACATGCCCGGTCACCGCAGCTGCATGGAGGAGTACCTGACGCTGGGGTACGTGGCCATGGACGGCGAGTGCGACAAGGGGACCTCCCGGACCCTGGAGTTCGCGTACAACGACTTCGCCGTCGCGCAGCTGGCAGACGCCCTGGGGCGGACCGCCGAGGCCGACGAGCTGTACGAACAGTCCCTGAGCTACACCAACCTGTGGAGCGACGAGACCCAGTTCTTCACGGGACGGATGACCGACGGCAGCTTCAACCCCGACTTCGACCCCGAGAGCTTCAACTCTTCCGACTTCTGCGAATCCACGGCCTGGCAGTACCTGTGGCACGTGCAGCACGACGTGGACGGCCTCGCGACGCTGATGGGCGGACCCGACGTGCTGGCCGAGCGCCTCGACTGGTTGTTCGAGGAGACCATCGAGCTCCAGGAAGATCTCATGGAGGGCGTCCCCAGCTACTACTACTGGCACGGCAACGAGCCCGACATGCACGCGGCCTATCTGTTCGACCAGGTCGGCCGTCCCGACCTGACCCAGAAGTGGGTCCGGTGGATCATGGAGGACGCCTACACGCCGGGCCCCGACGGCATCGCGGGCAACGACGACTGCGGGACCTTGTCGTCCTGGTACGTGTTCTCGGCGCTGGGGTTCTATCCGGTCCCCGCGACGGATCTGTATCTGATCGGGAGTCCGATCTTCACCAGCGCGACGATCCACCTGCCGGAGGGGGATCTCGTGGTCGCCGCGGAGGGGGCTTCGCCCCAGGCCCTCTACATCCAGTCTGCGGCCGTGAACGGAGAGGCGCTGGAGGAGCCCTGGATTCGACACGAGGAGATCGCGGCCGGGGGGACGCTGGAGTTCGTGATGGGGGAGGTGGCGTCGGATTGGGGGATGTGAGGGGATGGGGAGGGCTGGCACCTCGACGGCCCCTCGACGGCCCCGCTCACTCCGCGACGGGTGGACCGGCGGCGGCCACGGAACGGATGCCCTGCTCGAGGGCCTGGGCATGCAGGTCCGTATGGACCGCGCCGTGGGCTGCGGGGGGATCGATGAAGTGCCTGGTGTACTCGACGGTCTCGGCATTGGTGGCCAGGAACTCGCCAGCGCAGACCACCTTGCCCGCCGTGTAGTCGTAGACGAAGGTGCGCCCGCGGGCCTGGCCCGCGACAAAGGTCCCCCCGGCCTCGTCCACCTGGCTGGGTGAGGTGGTCTTGTCGATGATCACGACCAGATCCCACGTCCACCAGCCCGGGTCGGCCATCTCGCTGGCCTCGGCCACCAGGTCTTCCCCTGTCTTGCCGGAGTAGCGCAGCATGTCCGCGTCGTCGAGCAGTTGCCGGATATCCTCGATCTCCCTCGCCATCATCCGAGCGCGCGGCCCCTCCGCGGGGGGAGCCTCGCTGACGACCATCTTCTCGGAATCCCCGAACATGGCCTGGCTGGCCTGCATCTGCACGACCATCTGGTCGATCCCTTCGGGCGCGCCCTGCAGGTCGGACAGGCTCTGTCGGTTCTGCCCCACCTCCAGGGGACACGGGCCCAGGTCCGACCTGGGAACGACCGCCCCCCCCGCCGCCGCGTCGAGGGAGGTCTTCCAGGCGGCGTTCATCTGATCGGCCTGCGTGGAAGCTGATTCGAGCTGCGCGTCGATCTCGGCCCGCTCGGACTCGGAGATGGGTGGCTTGAACGCTCCACAGCCGGCTGAGCACAACAGCAACGCGGTCACGACGAAGAGGGGCGTTCCATGCATGTGGGTTCTCCGGAAGGAACGAGACGGTGGACGAACTGACTCGATGGGCGGAAGAAAACCCTCCAGCGCCGCGAGCCCCCTCCTCCCTCGAGTTCCTGGCATCCAGAGGATAGCAGGGGGGGACCCGTCACCACCCCGAAATCAGCCCGTGGCCCGTGTGATTCGCCTGGCACTTCGTCGGCACTTCGTCGGGCACTTCGTCGGACTTCTTCGGGCCGGGCTGCCCTCAGAAGATCACCACCATCGCGCCCACATCCACCCGCTCGTACACCTCGGCCACGTCGCGCAGGTGCATCACGATGCAGCCCCAGGAGAGCAGGTAGCCGTCCGTGGCCCCGTCCCACTCGTGGGCCCAGCCGTGCAGGCCGATGCCGCCGCCGAGGCGGGTGTCCTGGGCGGTGAGTTTCCGGCGCTGCCACTGCTCGGTGATCTCGTCGGCCTGGAGCGGTGTGATCCAGCCCTGGTCCACGCCGTGGGCGGCGTCCCAGGGGTTGGGGTAGTTGATCTTGATCCAGTGGCCGCCGTAGTAGGCGTCCACGCCGTCGGTGGATTGGATGAGCGCCTTGCGCGTGACGAAGTACATGCCCTTGGGGGTGCGGTTGTCACCCTGCTCCCGCTTGTGACCCGGGCTCTGGCCGAACCCCACCTCGTAGCTCGTGATCAACGCGCCGTGCTCGTACAGCAGCATACGGCGAGTCGATTCCTCAATCAGCAGCAGGAGCGGCTCGGCCTGGGGCACGAACAGCTGCCGGTGGCCGCGGATGAACTCCGTGGGAGGCAGGTATCGCTGCCGCACCCACGCCTCGTCCTTGCCTTCGGACGACGGCCAGAACGTGGTCGCCAGATCCAGATCGGTGCGCAGCTCCAGGTGCAGGTGGGCGTGGTACAGCCCGTCCGGGTCCTTGCCGATGACGCCCAGCTGCTGCCGCCGGCTGACGTCCTGCCCCTCCTCCACGTCGATGCGGCCCAGGTGGGCGTACAGGGAGCGGATACGCTTCTTGACGAGGTTCTCGTAATAGAGGTGCTCGACCACCACCACACGCCCCCACGGCGCGCCCGCCTCGCGGGCGTACACCACCTGGCCTGCGGCCACGGTGAACACGGGCTGGCCCAGATCGGTGTCGCCCCCGCCCACACCGTTCCAGTCCTCGCCCGGGTGCAGCCCCAGCGCGTAGTTCTCGCAAAACGTGGCCGCCACGTACCAGCCGTCGTACGTGGCGCCGGTGGTCGGATCGGTGTAGCGGCCCTTTGCGTCGGGATCCCCCACCGGGTAGTCGAACCCATTCGCCACCGGGATGTCGGCGAGCAGGTAGCGGTCGAACGCCGGCGCACCAGACGCAGGTCCGGCCAGGGTCAAGGCGAGTGCGAGCGGGGCAAGGACACGGGTCATGGTGCTGAAGCCTACAACGGTGTTGGCCTGAAGATCGTTCCGCCTGGAAGGCGCTTGGAAGGTGCTGACGATATCCAGGACGACGACGTAGCTGATGATGACTCGACGGGAGATGACGACGACTCCGCCGGGGGCGATGACGACGACTCCGCCGCTGCGCTGGATAGTGATGCCGATGGTTGGACCAACGCTCAGGGTGACTGCGATGACGAAGACCCCCTAACCCATCCGGGAGCATGTGAGGTTCATGTGAGGTTCCACCCGAATCACAGGCGTGTGATTCCCCCGTGTGATTCCCCTGGCACCTCTACGGCACCTCTACGGCACCTCTACGGCACCTCTACGGCACCTCTACGGCGCCACTACGGGCAGGCGGAACTTCTCGGGCCGGAGATCGAACTCGCGGTCGCCGACGAGCAGCCCGTCGACCGCCACGCAGAGGTCGCGCAGGTCGGTCGTCCGCTCGATACGCGCGTCGTGGCGGCGGTCGAGCTTGGCGAGGTCGCGGCGGATCGCGTCCAGGAGGTCGACGGCGTCGCGCGCGTCGAAGCGCAAGAACACGATCCGGTCCTTCTTCCCGCTCTGCCCCGGACAGGTGCAGAACGCCACGTGGTCTCCGTCCGGGTAGTCGACGACGACCTCGAAGTTCTCCCACTCCTCGAAGGGCCGACTCCGATAGGCGAAGAGGTACCCCTTCTGATCGGCGAGGCGCCACGCACGAATACACAGCCCCCCCATCGCCTCGACGACGAACTCGCCGACGATCTCCAGCCCGCGCTCGGCCAGCCGGGCGTCGAGAGCCGCCACCTCGGCTGGGAGATCGGCCAGGGGTTGTGTGAGCACGGCGAGCATGGCCGCCTCTTGCTCCGTCTTGGGCTCCTCGTCGACGGGGGACCAGTAGTCGGCCCCGGCGTCGACCTGCTCGGGGCTCGTGTGGAAGTAGCGGCCGAAGGCCCCGGTGTGGACGACCTCGACGGGACCGCCACCAAAGAGGACGACCGCCAACGGATCGGCCACCAGCTGACCTTCTTCGTATTCGTCCTTCAGCCACTCGAGGTTCGGCAGTCTTACCGTCGGGTTCTCCGGTTCCGAGACAGGCTCCTCTGCGAGATCGGGATCGAACGTCGGCGCCTCGGCGCCGGCAAGGGCTCCGAACCCGAAGTCCCCGGGGCAGACCTCCGGCACGCGCGCCCCCGCGTCCGTCGGGATCCATCCGCCCGCCCCGCCCGGCGTCCGCCGCCCGACGGCCTCCTCGTCCAGGGGTGTCAATCGGACGATCGCCGACAGCGGCTGCCACCGTGCCCGCTCGAACTCCCGGAAGAGCTCCGACCGTCCAACCCGCTGCCAGTACTCCTCGCGGCCCGGATCGTACTCCGGGTTGTACACCAGCACTCCCAACGCCCAGCGCGGAATCCGAGTGCTCCCTGACCCGCGCGCGTATGCCCCGAAGGCCTCCCTGCCCACCTCGCGCAGCAGGTCCGACAACCCCGTCTCCCCCCCGGCGAAGGTGTAGACGTCGACCTGGTAGCGGCCCGGCTCGACATCGCGAACCTGACAGTAGTCATCGGTCTCGGGCTCCCCGCCCCCCGAATCGAAACCGCCGCTGATGACGATCCGGCCGTCCGGCACGCGTAGCACGCCCGCGGCGTGGGCGACCCAGCCCGCCTCCTCGTCCGCAGTCAGCGCCTCGCCCACCACGAGCCGCACGTTCTGCGTGTCGTCCTGGGATAGCTGCAGCGGCACGATCACCTCGTCCGCCGCGGCAGCCCGCACGTCCGCGGCAGCCTGCTCACGCGTCCGTCCCCCCAGTCCGAGCGACCAGATGCTCCAGCCGTTGGCGTCGTTGAGAACCTCGATATCCTCTCGCATGTCCGATCTCCCCGTCCGTGTACTCGCGTCGGCCCGCCTCCAACGCCGTCGTCGTCTCCCTGGGACGCTAACACGGGATCGCGCACCACCATCATCGTCCGGCGGCCCGGTGGCTCGTCTGCTCCCGATGATGCGATGTCGCCTGAGTCCTGGTTCGTGACGGTCAAAGTAGCCGGGGCACCTCCCCCGTAGAGGTGCCCGTAGAGGTGCCAGGCGAATCACAAGCGAATCACAAGCGAATCACAAGGAACCTTGCCGGAGCCGGAACCTGTCCGGCAGCGCTCGACCATCGACGGGTGCGGCGGCAGCCAGCGAGTTCGAAAAACGCCCGAAAACATGCACTGCGGCGCCAAGGGCGCCTACCACGTCGCCGTCGCGCCGCCGCCTTTCACGGAGCTTGGTGGCGTGTAGATCCCCTTGCTATCCTCGCGGTGACAGGAGGGTTCAGGGATGGATGGGGCTCGCGACGGCGGAGGATTGTCCCTCCTGAAGACGGCCGTGGTGCTGGTCCGCACCGACGGCACCATCTCCGTTCGGGAGCGCAAGGCCCTCGACGAGTGCGCCGAGGTCATGGAGATGACCGAGGAGCTGCCGGGTATCGAGACCGAGATGGCGGACTTCGAGCTGTCGCCCGACGCTGGCGCCCGTGAGGGTGCCCGTTCCGGGTCGAGAACCCACCGACGAGGGGATTCGTGATGCGTACCGCGACTGTACTGTTGTGCCTCGCCACACTGGCCCTGGCGACGAGCTGCCAGGACCAGGAGACCACCTACGAGCTGGGGCTGCGCGATTACGCGCCCAATCCCGTGGACTTCGGCACCGTGCTCACCACGGTGGAGGCCACGGCGCAGCTGGTGGTGTCGAACGTGGGTCCGGGACTGCTGCGCATCGAGTCGGCTGCGATCACCGACTCCGATGGGGGTCGGTTCTCCACCGGACCCACCGAGGCCCTGCCTGTGACGCTGGAGTCGGAGGAGAGCTGGTCGCTGGACGCGCACTTCCTGTCGAGCACGGGGGGGGACTTCTCCGGCGTGCTGGAGGTCGTCACCCACGACTGCGGCGGATCGCAGAGTTGCGGCCATCTGGCCACCGATGGGATCGAGTTGGTGGCCATGGCTGTGGAGTAGAAGGCGTCAGGCATTGACGGTTGACTGTCTACTTCGGCCACTTCCTGCGGCGAACTCCTCCAGCCTCTTCATCCAGTCCGCCTACGACTCGTCCTGGAGAGGTGCCAGGGGAATCACACGGGGGAATCACACGCCTGTGATTCGGGTGGAACCTCGCAGGGAACCTCGCAGGAACCTCGCAGGGGGGCCTCCCCGTGTGATTCGCCTGGCACCGCGAGGGCATCCCTCTCGTGTAGAATTTTCTTGACGAGATTACTTCCACTGGTAATAGTGCAGATCATCCGCGTCACGAACGTGAGGAAGGAGTCACGATGTCCAGGTTGTCCTCATTCCTGCTGGTGGGCATGCTGGCGTGTGCGCCCCTGGCCGCACGAGCCAACGACTACCGCTACCCAAGTCCTCGCGACCTCCAGGTCGATGTCCAGGGATCCGACGCTACCGTCTCGATCTCGATGCCCTCATACACCGACGTCCCGACGGTGGATGTGGTCCGGTTGGGTCCCGGAGGGATCGAATACCTGGGAACCCTGGGATGGGAGCTCTCCGAGCCCGTGGAGATCGTCGAAACCGAGTGTCTCTGGGATTCCGTGATCGATCCAGATTGGCTCGACGAGGACTGTGATGGAGATGGCGAACTCGATTGTCAGGGCGTATGCAACCCGTTTGGCCGGTTCGAGATCGAGGATCCGTGCGTGCCCGTGCGGAGCGGTTCCTCCGAGGTGATCTACTACGCTGGCGGCGATTCCTTATGGGAGTACGTCTGGTCGACCCACGTGACCGTGGATATCGCCCATGTGGATAGCTGCCAGGACGATCCAATCTTCACGAGCACAGCGAGCGACGAGGATGCGCTCGATGGGCAAGGCGGCCACGGAGAGACGGCGAACGTCGGCTGCCGTGTCGGCAACCGATCCCTCACCACCCCATCCCTGCTCACCGCGGCCATGGCGCTGATCGGCCTGGGATTCCTCGTGGGGTTGAGGCGCACCGGCAACCGTGGAACAGGCGGAAACGTCCGTACCTCTGGTCGGTGGCTGACCCTCCGTGAATAGACCGGAACACCAGGAGATCTTCCCCATGCGCTCGCAACGATATGCACTGCCCCTTCTGCCCCTTCTCCTGGTTCCGCTCACCGGGTGCTGGACCGGCCAGTGGCCGGAGTCTAACCCGGACAATCCAGGCTGGGGAGACGACGACACCACCGATCCGACAGGAGACGACGACACCACCGACCCGACAGGAGACGACGACACCACCGACCCGGGTGACGACGACGATGACACGCAGGACGCCTGTGCGCCCACTGCCGAGGGCGGACAGGCGCCCGCCGACACCAGCTGCATGAGCCTGGAGCCCTACGCGACGTTCGCTCCGGACGAGGTGATCGAGTGGCAGTGGACCGGATCAGCCGTGGACCCAGAGTACAACCAGGTGATGATGACCCCCGTCGTGGTCAACCTCACCGACGACAATGGCGACGGGATCGTGGACGAGAGGGACACGCCCGACGTGCTCTTCAACGCCCACTTCCAATACAACTACGAGGACGGCCGCCTGCGCGCGATCAGCGGGATCGATGGCAGCGATCTGTGGACGTTGAGCGATCCGAACTACAACACCCGTGGAGGGACCGGTCTGGCGGCAGGAGATCTGGATGGTGATGGTCTCGTGGAGATCGTGGCGATCACCGAAGATGGCGAGGTGATGCTCGTCCAGGACGACGGCGTCGTGTCCTGGGTCACCTCGCTGGGCAAGGCCTTCGGCAATGGCACGCAGCCGGCCGTCGCCGACCTGATGGGTGACGGCGATCCGGAGATCATCGTCGGTCGGCTCATCCTGTCCTCTGACGGCGCGGTGGTCGCCGAGGGGGCCCACGGCTCGGCCAACTGGGACGACTGGGGGCCCATCAGCTTTGCAGCCGACGTGGACCTCGACCACATCCAGGAGATCGTCACCGACAACGCGGTCTACGAACCGGACGGCACGGCCAAGTGGGCCAACGGCGGACCGGAAGGCTACCCGGCCATCGGAGACTTCGACGGGGAGGGCGACGCCGAGATCGTCGTGGTCGGCAGTAGCGAGGTCTACCTGTACGACGCGAACGACGGGTCGACCATCTGGGGCCCGACCGAGATCGTCGGCGGAGTCGCCGGCGGAGCGCCCACGGTCGCCGACTACGACGGCGACGGCCTGCCAGAAATCGGGGTGGCCGCGTGCGCGTCCTATACCGTGATCGACACCGACGGTTCGATCCTCTGGTCGATCGAGACCGAGGACGATTCCAGTGCGACGACGGGCTCATCGGTCTTCGACTTCAACGGCGACGGCGTGGCCGAGGTGGTCTACGCCGACGAGACCACCCTGTACATCCTGGAGGGGCCCACGGGCGCCGTGCTGTTCGAAGCCGAGGAGCACAACTCGGCCACCCTGTGGGAGAACCCGGTGATCGTGGACATCGACCACGATCACTCCGCCGAGATCGTGCTGGCATCCAACGATCGGTGGGGGATGGGCGGCGTGGTCGAGTGGACCGGGATCACCGTCCTGGGCTCGGAGACCAACGCCTGGTTCCCTGCGCGGGGGATCTGGAACCAGCACGCGTACTCCATCACCAACGTCGAGGACGACGGGTCGATCCCCGTCGATCCCCAGCCGCCCTGGCGCGCGCACAACAGCTTCCGCCGCAACTCCCTCGCCGACGAGAGCATGCTCCACCTCCCCAACCTGTACGTCCACTTCGCGGAATTCTGCCTCGAGGCCTGCCCGGACGAGCTGTTCCTGTCGGTACACGTGGCCAACGGCGGCCTGGCCGACGTCGGGCCCGGGCTGGGCGTCAGCGTCTATCGGGAAGGTCAGGGTGGGGCGGCCGAGTTCCTCGTCTCGGGCACCCTGCCCACGGGGCTTCCCAGCGGTGTCTACTCGGAGCCCCTGCTGATCGCGCTCGACCCCGACGACGTCGCGGGCGCGAGGCTCACCATCGCGGTCGACTCGCTGGAAGCCGTCCCCCAGGGGGCCCACGAGGAGTGCCACGAGGACGACAACCTGTTCACGCTCGAAGCGCCGAGCTGCACGTAGGGAGGTCGAGAGCCATGGAGACGATGCGAATCTTCAGCTGGCTGGCCGTAGCCACCTCGGCCCTGGGCGCTGGGCTCCTGCTCAGCTGCTCAGACCAGGGTGTGCACAAGGACGAGGAGGAGCCCGGTACGTCCGGCCTCGCGGACATCGAGGTCACCCCCGTGAACCTGGAGTTCGGCACCCTGGAGATGGGCTCCACCTCGACCGGGGAGGTGACCATCTCCAGCGTGGGCGATGGCGACCTCGAGATCAGCGGCGTTCACATCGAGGGACCGGACCACTTCAGCTTCGAGGCCGAGGAGATCCCCCTGACGCTTCGCCCGGGCGACGTGACCGTCGCGCAGATCACCTACACCGCTCTGGACGGCCTGGACGCCGCGGCGGTGTTCCGCATCCACAGCAACGACCCCGACGAGGAGGTGGTGGACGTCAGCCTGCATGGCATGGGCCTGGGCCCGGCCATCGTCGTCGATCCACCCACCTGGGACTTCGGCAGTCACCCCGCATACTGCGAGGAGTCGGTGGACCTGTTCGTTCAGAGCGTGGGCGACTCGCCCGTGACCATCTCCTCGTGGAGCTTCGAGGCCAGCCCATCGTCCACGGCCATGACCTGGTCCACACAGGAGCTGTTCGAGGGCCTCGAGTTGATGCCGGGCGACTCGGCGTTGATCACCGTCAACTTCCATCCCGAGGACGTGGACAGCTACGAAGGCCACCTGGTCGTCGAGGTGGAGGAGGAGATCCCCCCGGGCGAGGCCACCCAGATCGGCGAGGGCACCGGCGGCGACGGGGTCACCGACACCTTCATCCAGGAGGGCAACAACCAGACCGACATCCTGTGGGTCGTGGACAACTCGTGCTCCATGGCCGAAGAGCAGTCCACCCTGGCCGACGACTTCATCAACTTCTACTCCATCGTCGAAGCCCAGGCCGTGGACTTCCGCATCGCCGCGGTGACCACCGATGACGAGCACTTCCTCGGCCAGACCACGGTCATCGACCACGCCACACCCAACGGTGAGAGCGTGTTCGCCCACAACTGCCAGGTCGGCACCGACGGCGACACCACCGAGCGTGGCCTGCACTACGGCCGGGAGGCCCTGGCCCTGGCCGTGAGCAACACCAGCCCCAACGCCGGCTTCTACCGCCCCGCCGCCGGCCTGCGCGTGGTCTTCGTCTCCGACGAGATGGACTCCTCGGGCAACTGGTTCACCTACACCAGCAACTACCAGGGCCTCAAGACCAACCCCGACCACGTCATCCTCTCGGCCATCTGCGGTACAGACGGCGTCGACGCCCAGAGTTGCTGGGGCGCGGGCGGCCAGGCCATGGCTGGGTACGGCTACGTGGATGCCGTCAACGCCACCGGCGGCATCCTCGCGAGTATCTGCGACGCGGACTGGTCCCAGGCCCTGACCAACCTCGGCTGGCAGTCGCTGAGCCTCGCCGACACCTTCGACCTCACCGAGGCGCCCATACCCTCGACCATCCTCGTGGACGTCAACGGCACACACCTCAACCAGGGCTGGCACTACGACGCGGTCATCAACGCCGTGGTCATCGAGCCCGCATACGTACCCGCGGACGGCGACGTCATCGACATCACCTACCAGCTTCCCGGGGGCTGCTGAGGGGTCGGACCTGAGGGACAGGCATCCCAAGGCACCTCCGAGAACTACCCCCCACCGTCCGGAACCCAAGCGGAAGCGCTGCAGCACCCCTCAGGCGCCCCCGAGCCCTCCATGGAGGTGGTGGACGAGATTGGCGGGCCGCTGCTGTGGGTCCTGATCCGCCGCCGGCGTGCACATCACTCGCTGGATGGCCGGGGCTCACGGCCATGACCCTGGCACTTCGACTGGGCACCGCGAGGGCGAGGAGACGTCGCAGCCGTGTGATTCGCGTGGCACCTCTACGGGCACCTCTACGGGATGGGGCCCTGAGGGATCGACCCGCTACTGCCTGGTGTGGGTCCCCTCCATGCTGGTGTACGAGACGGGCACGGTGTTGCCGCCCCCGTCCTCGTACTCCAGGGAGGAGATGCGCGTGACATCGTGCGTCTCCACCCCACCGGGGTACGTGACCACCTTGTGGTACAGCTGCGCGCCGGAGATCAGGTTCTGCGGGGTGATGTTGGCCCAGGAATCGTAGTCCCAGCTCTGGAAGCTCTGTTCGTACTCGAAGACGTCGGGCTCGATCTCGGTCTGGATCGACACTTCACCGTACTGGTCGATGAACAGGTCCCCGGGCGATCCGTCCGCGAGGATGAACACGCCCTCCAGCCACGTCTGGGCCGGGAAGGGATCGCCGCCGTCGGGGGTGGCCACGGAGGTGACGTCCACCTGGGCGCGGTCACCGTCGATGTGTGGATTCGTGGCCTCGGTCACGTCGGTGCCGCTCATGGAAGGGTAGGCATTGTCGTCGGCGTCGAGGCCGTACAGCTGGAATTCACCGTGGTACACCCCGACCATCGCGGTGACGAGGTCCAGCGCCTCCTGGCCCCAGATCCCGGACGAGTCGTCGTCGTCGTCCGCCACGTCGTCGTCGTCGCCCGTCACGTCGTCGTCGTCGCCCGTTGCGTCGTCGTCGTCGCCCGTTGCGTCGTCGTCGTCGCCCGTCACGTCGTCGTCGTCCGCGGCCGTGTCGTCGTCTCCGTCGTTGTTGCAGCCCGCCAGCAGGAACGCCAGCAATCCCAGAAGCACCCACACCTTGCTGTTCATGGTCTCTCCCCTGTTTCTCCCCCCTCGGCTCCCAAGCCTACTTGGATGGAAAGCAAAGCGCGAATGCCACGCATCGGCCGTTCCAGGCCTGCAGGTCGTCGTCCAGTCCGGATCGGGCGGGCTGGGCTCGCGTGGTGATGGTCGCGAGCCCGCTAGCGATTGATGAAGCCGCCGCCCCCCAGGTGGATCCACAGGAATCCGCCGATCATCCGCGGCTCGGCGATACCCGCGACCTCGGCCCCGTCCGCACCCTCCCAGGCCGAGTTCACGACCGACAGCTGGAGGCCCAGCTCGGCACCCAGGGTCCAGCCCCCCTGTCCGCCGTCACCGCCGTACATCCGCAACCACTCGACGCCCACACCGGCCTCCACGGCCCAGTAGCCGGTCTCGAAGGTCGCCGTGCCCCCCTCGCCGATCTCGTGGCCCCCGAAGGTGACGGTGGCATCCGTGTCGTTCTCGAGATCCAGATCGAAGCCGCCCCCCGAGAAGCCCAGGAACGGGTACACGAGGGCCTTGGTGGTATGGTGGACGGCGAAGCCCAGCTGGAAGCCACCCCCGCCGCCCGAGATGCGCGCGGTCCCGCCCGGGCCGCTCCCCTCGTTGTAATCGATGCCATAGCCCTTCCCGCCGAGGATGACGCCCCACAGCAGCATCTTCCCCCCACCGCCATAGCGCCAGCTGGTCGCGCCGACGGCGCCGTTGTCTCCCAGCACGGCCTGGAGCGGTGCTCCGACGCCCGTGACCGGAATGGCCCCCACGCCGATGGCGGTGTAGCCGAGCCCTCCCCAGACGGGTTTTTCCGGCGACGATCCGCCGTCGGCGGATGCCGGTGCAGGGTGGAGCAAGACAGCGAGGACGAGCAGGATCAAGGTGCGTTGCATTTTCCCCTCCGATAGCAAGGATCTACCCCCCCTCGGCTATCCATCTTCTCCGAAGCCACGTCGAAGATCCACCCGGCTTGCGAGGCTCCGCTGCTCGAGATTGGTTCTATTGGATCTATTGGGGAACCAGGGATGTCATCCGGTCATGATCCCGTGGGCCACCAGGATCCAGAACACGGCGTTTCCCAGCCCGTGGACTCCTAACGAGGTCCAGGTGTTGCGGCAGCGCTGGGCCACGAACGGCGCGATCAGCATCCCGGCCAGGAAGGTGATGAACAACCAGGGCAACAGGCAGTGCACCAGGTAGGCCCAGAGCAGCCCATTGACCAGCCAGGCCCACCTGCCAAAGGACTTCTCCTGCCGGGGCAGGATGTAGCCCCGCCACATCAGCTCCTCGGCGCACATCATCAGCGCGTGGCCGGGGACGAGGATCGCCAACACGAGCCAGTTCCCCGCCAGCGGCTGGTCCATGAAGACCGTCAACGGCAGCTCGAATTCCTTGGTGGGATCGAACGGCGCCGGGAAGTGCTCCGGCGGCGTGAGGCATTCGATGCGCATCATCCATTCCACGGTGAACCTGGTCAGCTCCTCCGAGACCAACGTCGCCGTCAGGCCCAGCAAGATCCACGCCGCGTGGATCGGGCGCGGCCGCCCCAGCCGAAAGCGGTCGCGGAAAGCGGGCCAGGTCCAGGTCCCTCCGTCGCGGTGATACAGCCACAGCGCCACCGGGATCAGCGCCCACAACGGCACCCAGATGCACAGCCCGAAGGCGAGGGCCAGCGACATCCCGGCGTCCGTCAGCACCGGCACCAGGAACCAGGTGCCGGCGAAAACCGCCAGCCCTGGCAAGCCGAACAGCAGCAGCTGCTGCCACCAGGGAATGGGCTGTAGCTCTATCGGGTCGGTGCGGCTGGTGGGTGTGCTGGTCATGGGGCCCGTCCGCCTGTCTCGTTGAGCTTAGCGCAAGCACCGGCATTCGCGCTGCGGGTCGGCGGGGTACGGTGCTGCACGGCAAATCAGGCGATGAGCTGTTGTCGTTCTGTGATTCGCGTGGAACCTCTTGGGAACCTCTTGGGTCAGGCGCCTCGTTCATGGTGTTCCACAGCCGCGGAAACCCCGCCGGGAGCCTATCACAGCGGCCGTGCACCGACGCCGGTCCCGTCAGGCCTCCTTTGTGCTGGCAAAAGGAGCGACAACCGTGTGACGATTCGAGACATCACCGCACCGAGGGGGTGTCGGGCGACGACGAGGCGTCGTCCCTTCAAGAGGAGGCCAGCCATGCAACACAAGACCTACACCTGGATCGCCATCACCGCTCTCGTCGTCGCCCTCGGCTGGACGATGGCCGCGTGTTCCACCGAGGAGCTGTGCGACCGCGCGTGCAACGCCTGGGCCTACTGCACCCAGGTCGATGGCAACTACGTCAACTACCCGTACGACACCTGCTACGACGAGTGCATGGCGGACGGGGACTGGGATCTGGGCTACGTGAACTGTGTCGAGTCCTACGACACCTGCCCCGAGATCGGGAACAACTGCGGCTGATCCCGCAACAGGACGGAGAAGGGAAGGCCACATGACACACAGTCACGTGGTTCGAGCATGGGTAGCGGCGGTCTTGATGATCCTGGCGGTGGCCGTGTCCTCGTGTGACCAGAGCGCGTACATCGAGGGGGCTCGGTTCTGCGAGTGCCTGGAGAACGATGTTGTCACGGCCACGTGCGAGACGACCGAGATCTGCGAGGATGTCTACGACCTGCAGGACATGGGCAACGATGGCTGGGACGAGGGGCCGGGGATGATGGAGGACACGGTCTCGTCCTGCTGCGGCGAGTACCAGCTGGGGTCCATGACCTCGATGAGCGGAGACAAGCCTGTCGAGGGTGAGTACCAGACCTGCGGGGCCGCCTTCGAGGTGGCCGAGGGCGAACTGGACGTCTGGTGCCACAACAACTCGGAAAAGGCCTTCTGAGAGCAGCGGATGGTGTGACGAGGTCGGGCACGAGCCCGGTTCCTCCCTGACCACGGCAGCCAGCAGGACCGCGTCAAGGCGCTGATCACGCCGCGGACGTCATCCTCCCGCCGGCGCGCAGACGGGGCGAGGTTCCACCCGATTCACAGACCGGATTTCGGTCTCCCCGTCTGGTGTGATTCCCTGTGACTCCCCCGTGTGATTCCCTGTGATTCCCCTGGCACCTCTACGGGGGTGCCACGCGATTCTCAGGGCAGCTGCCATACCCCCTACTGGACGCGCCCCAGCCGCAGCTGCACGCCCAACAACAGGTAGCCGCCGACGTCAACGTCGGTCTTGTCAGGATTGATGTCCAGGTCGTGATGGGGCATCGAGAGGAGCAACTCTTCGTACGCCTCGTCACTGTAGGTGCGCACGCGGATGACCGGCGCGAGTTCGAAGGAGAAGGCCACGGGGCCGGTGCCGGGAAAGCTCATCCCGAGTCCGGGCCGCAGGGAGATGTCCGTGTACCGGGTCCGGTTCTCTCTGTAGATCCTCCAGTCTTCGTTGGAGGGATCGTAGATGGACACGAGGACGCGCCGCGCGACACCGACGGCGAACCGCGGCCCGATCCGGATCGGCGGCGCGGGCACGCCGTCGAGGGCCCAGGCCAGCTCCACGCCCGCGAAGTACTGGCTGATGGTGTCCGGTTTCGTGCCCTGGGTAACCAGCGCGTCCAGCGTGTCGTCCGAGAGTCTACGAAACGCGAACCGTGGCCCCAACGTCACCCGCATCTCGCCGTCGGGCACGCGCAACGCCAGGCCCGCGGCAAAGCGCAGCTGGCCCAGCCCCTCCGTCCACGGCATGGGCTCGGTATGCTCGTTTCCCAAGTGCAGAAATTCCCGATCCGAGTCCCGGAAGAACCCCAGCAGCAGGTCGGCCTCGAACAGCAGCGGGCGGACGGGGCGGACCTGGCCCACCACGGCCGCACCCAGCGTGACCTCGCAGCTGGTCCCGTGGTAGGGCACCGTGTACCCCGCTGCGAACCACTCGCACACCAGCGGCGTGAAGAACACGCCCGGCGTCAGCGTCATCAGTTCCCAAGGCTCGTCTTCCGGGTCCGCAGCCGCGTCCACGGCGACCCCCAGCGGCAGCAGGCACGCCAACCACAGCGCCAGTCGCACCCGCTCCGATTCCGCTCGACGTCTCATCCCGTCCCTCCAGCCTCTTCGGGATCCGTGAAGATCGACTCCTCCAGCGTACAGGCACCTGCCCGGCCCGCGAAGTGCGGCCCGCGACGTGCCCGGCGAAGTGCCCGGCGAAGTGCCCGCGAAGTGCCCTGCGAGGTTCCGGCGAGCCGCCCCGTGATTCGGGTGGAACATCTTGGAACGGTCCCACTTGTTCACGCGCGTGAACGATCGATAGGATCCCTGCGTCCATCGAGGGTGTGGAGGGCACATGGCCGCACGTATGGGATTCCTGGCGATGGTTCTGGCGCTCGTGGGCTGCGTCTCTCGCCCGCAGGTGGACGACGACACGTCCGGCGCAGACGACGACTCGAGCTCCCACGCCGACGACGACGCGACCGACGGCGACGACGACGCGACCGGCGACGACGACGACGCGACTGGGGACGACGACGACTCAGGCTCCGAGATCTGGTCGCCGTGCTCGACGTTCGACTTCATCCTGATGGACGGCGCCTGCCAGGACGCACCGCTGGCGACGGACCCGGGCGGACCCACCGTCTGCGCTTGCCCCGTGGCTACCGACGCCGCGGCCTACTGCACCCCCCCCGATCCCCGCGCGCCGCTGGCGTCGGTGTTCATCCGCGCCGACGATCCCGACCACCTTCACTTCGGCACGTACCCCGACATGAGCAGCGTCGACGGCTGCCTCTCCGACGGGGACTGGTCGCCGTTCGACGGTATCCCCGCCAGCAACGGGGTGATGGACATGGACGTGGGCGGAGGCGAGGACCGCCAGTGGATCGAACCCACCCCCACGCCCGATTCCGTGTGGTTCGCCCTGTTCGACCGCATCGCCCCCAACCAGCTCCACCACCTTACGCTGGTGGGGTGCGAGGAGGGCAACGGATGGCTCGCCGAGCGCCTCATCCAGCCGGTGACCTCGCCGTTCGTTCGCTGGGGTGCGGACACGGAGCCCTATCGGCAGCTGTACCTGATGTCCGACGACTTCTACCGCGTCACGCTGGCCGCGGACGTCCAGGACGTGGTCACCGACGACGGCGTCATGCCGGCGCTGCTGTTCAAGGAGATCCAGTGGCTGGCGGCCAGCGAGGCCGGCAACCTGGCCATGGGGGACTTCGACGTCTCCTACGTGGACGGCGGCGCCGTCGACGAGTACGCCGTGTTCCTCAGCGCGCTGGAGGCGCGGCTGATCCCCCTGTACGTGCGAGGTGGCATCTACGTGACCGACCTGTCCGACTGTGTTGAGGGCTGTGACGCGTCGTCGGGGCTCAAGTACTGCTGCAAGACGGCGTTCCTGGTCGAGGGGGATCTCGACAACCCCGACACCCCCACCAACCCGGCGCTGGCCCCCGACGGCTCGTTGATTTCCTACAACCGCTTCACCTCGGACATGGGCGAGTGCCCCCAGGGCCTTTTCGCCGAGGTCCACCTCCTGAAGAACCCCCTGGCCCACACCGACCTCTACACCGAGTTCTGCGCCGAGG
>CAZLEO010000181.1:0-9051 GCA_964558555.1 uncultured Rickettsiales bacterium
GGCGACGCGAACATCAACCCTGGGGTAGCCGAGGCTTGCGACGGTCTGGACACGGACTGCGATGGCGTCGTACCGGCGGACGAAGTCGACGACGATGGTGATGGGTACATGCCTTGCGAGGGAGATCTCGATGATGACGATCCCACCGTCTACCCCAACGCCCCGGAGATCCACGATGGCCTGGATAACGACTGCGACGGCTTGGTCGATGAGGGAGTGCTGCCGGCCAACGCACTGATCATCACCGAGATCATGCGCGACCCGGCCGTGGTCGACGACACAAGCGGCGAGTGGTTCGAGGTCTACAACAACACCGCGGAGGAGATGAACCTGTACGGGATGGAGGTCGAGGATCTCGGCACGAACTCGTTCGTCGTCGATGACGACGTCTGGGTTCTCTCCTACGAGCACGCCGTGCTGGGACGCGACGGTGATCCCGACCTCAACGGCGGTGTTGACCTGGACTACGTGTACGGGACCGTCTTCTCCCTGGCTAACACGGACGACGAGATCATCGTTAGCTTCGACGGCGAGGAACTCGACCGCGTCGAGTTCTGGGACCCAGACTGGCCGGACGTGGCGGGCGAGGCCATGTCCCTCGATCCGGCAGCCTACGACACGGCGCTCAACGACGACTACGCGAGTTGGTGCTCGGCTCAGGATGTGTACGGAGACGGTGACCTGGGTACACCTGGCGACGAGAACCCTGTCTGCTGCCCCGACCTGGACGGCGATGGGTACCTGGACGCGGCTTGCGGCGGTGACGACTGCGACGACACAGACGCCAACGTCAACCCAGGTGTCGCGGAGTTGGCCTGCGACTACATCGACAATGACTGCGATGGGGACCTGCACCCGGACGAGGTGGACCAGGACGGTGACGGGTGGGACGCCTGTCAGGGGGACGACGAGACTGACCCCAACGTGAATCCCGGCGCGGTAGAGGTCGCCTGCGACTACATCGACAACGACTGCGACGGCGTCCTCCACCCAGACGAGGTGGACGACGACGGCGACGGCTTCGACGAGTGCGGGCCAGACCTGATGGTCGGCACAGGGGACGACGACTGCGACGACGCCGACCCGCTGGTGAATCCTGGCGAGGTCGAGGCCACCTGTGACGGCATCGACAACGACTGCAACGCGCTGACCGAGGACGAGCCAGACGACGACGGCGACGGATACTCCGTCTGCCTGGACTGCGACGACAACGATGCCGGAGTTCACCCGGCCGCGACCGAGCTTGCCTGCGACTACATCGACAACGACTGTGATGGTTACCTGCATGCCGAGGAGATGGACGACGACGGGGACGGCTTCGATGAGTGTGGAGGGGACTGCGACGACACCGACTCCGCAGTGCACCCAGCGGCCGCCGAGGCCTACTGCGACTTCATCGACAACGATTGCGATGGAGTGCTCCACGACCACGAGATGGACGACGACGGGGATGGCTGGAGCGAGTGCACCGGCGACCCCGATGACTCCAACCCCACGGTGTACCCCGGGGCCACCGAGATCGCCTGTGACTACCTGGACAACGACGGGGACGGGCAGCTGCATCGAGAGGAGGTGGATGACGACCTCGACGGGTACGACGAATGCTCTGGGGACTGCGACGATACTGACGCCACGGCCAACCCAGGCGCCACGGAGGTCGACTGTGACTACGTGGACAACGACTGCGATGGCGCCCTCCACCCCGACGAGGTCGATGACGATGGAGATGGAGTGGACGAGTGCCAGGGGGACTGCGACGACGTCGAGGCGGCCACGTACCCCGGCGCAGATGAGTACTGCGATGGGATCGACAACGACTGCGACGGCCTGACGGACGAGGACGACGCCCTGGACATCCTGACCTGGTACCAGGACCTGGACGGCGACGGCTTCGGCGACCCGGCCGTTCTCGACATCGACTGCGCCCAGCCGGGCAGCTTCGTGGGCAACGACGAGGACTGCGATGACCTGGACTTCTACGTAAATCCGGGCGCCGAGGAGGTGTGCAACGGCCTCGACGACGACTGCGATCCCGCGACGGACGAGGCTGCAGACGACGACGGTGACGGCTACTCCATCTGCGACGGCGACTGCGACGATGTCGATCCGGACGTGAACGCAGACGCCCTCGAGGAGTGTGACGGGATCGACAACGACTGCGACGAGACCACCGACGAGGACGTGGACGACGACGGTGACGGCTATTCCATCTGCGAAGGCGACTGCGACGACGCGGACGACCTGACCTACTGGGGCGCCCCCGAGCTCTGTGATGGCCTCGACAACGACTGCGACGAGGTGGTGCCCGTAGACGAGGAGGACCTGGACGGGGACGGATACCGGCCTTGCGGCCTGGACTGCGACGACGCGGACGCCAGCGTCTACGAGGGCGCGGCCGAGCTCTGCGATGGGATAGACAACGACTGCGACGGGACCGTCGACGAGGAGACCGACGAAGATCTGGACGGCGACGGGTTCACGGTCTGCCAGGGGGACTGCGATAACGGCGATCCGTTTACCTACCCCAGCGCGCCCGAGCAGTGTGACGGGCTGGACAACGATTGCGACGGGACCATCGACGAGGACGTGGACGAGGACCTGGACGGGGACGGCTACAATGCCTGCCAGGGGGACTGCGACAACGGCGATCCCGCGAGCTATCCGGGCGCAACTGAGCTGTGCGATGGCGCCGACAACGACTGCGACGGCGAACTGCACTACGAAGAGGCGGACTTCGACGGGGACGGATACCTAGCTTGCGCCGATGACTGCGATGACGCGGAGAGCACCATCAACCCGGAGGCGGACGAGGTCTGCGATGGCGTGGACAACGATTGCGACGGAAACACCGACGACGTGGATGAAGACGGCGACGGCTACCTGGCCCAGGACTGCGGCGGCGAGGACTGCGACGACGCGAACGACAGCATTGGCCCGCACGCGATGGAGGTGTGCGACGACGGAGTGGACAACGACTGCGACGGGCTGGTGGACGATGCTGACCCCAGCTGTTCCGTCTGGGACGACGACGATGACGATGACGACGCCTCGGCCGACGACGACAGCGCTGGGGAGGGGGGGTGTGAGTGCGAGAGCGCTCCCGCCAAGCGTGATGCTGGCGGAGGGGGCGTCATGCTCGCTCTGCTTGCCATTGTCGCGCTTCGTCGCATCGGGAGAAATTGACCCTGCCTGTCCAGGCCACGCGGATCGTGGAAGAGGTCATCGCGTACCTCGAGGCAGGGCTCTGGTTCGACCCCCGGGACAAGTGGCAAGCGGGCTTCGTTCACAGTTTTGCTCGGCCGCGTCGGAAGCAACAAGCAAAGCTGAGTCGATAGTAGCGCTTCTGCGTATCCCGGGGGTCTGGTGCGAAGAGTTGAGATAGCCAGGCTTGATACCCTGGAATCCGTCGAATCCACCCTCGCGGAGGTGCCCATGGCCTGGCACAAGAAGGTCACGAAGACCCTGACAGAGAGCTGGGACAAGGCCGTGGACTTCACCGTCGATGCGGGAAAGGAGGTCGGTGACGCTGCGGGTACCGCGTGGCGAGCCACCGGCGATGCCCGCAAGGCGACCTCGAACCACGTGGGCAAAGCAGCGAGGGCCACCGCGGACAGCGCGAAGTGGGTCGGGCAGAAGACCGCGGATCAGGTAGGAGCCCTCGGTGCCTTCCTCGCCC
The DNA here is from genome assembly GCA_964558555.1 of uncultured Rickettsiales bacterium. Taxonomy (GTDB): domain Bacteria; phylum Myxococcota_A; class UBA796; order UBA9615; family CAYRNR01; genus CAYRNR01. Next base: position 3,677 of record CAZLEO010000181.1, read on the forward strand.
AGGGCGAGATACTGAAGTGGTCCGAGGCCATCACCAGGGCTCCGGCGACGATCTACGACAAGGCGATGGACTCGGAGTACCTGCGTACCCACATCGGCGGTGGCGACCACCGGATGTTCGATGGTGGCCACACGCTCTCGGGGGCATGGGAACGAGTTCGAGACGCCTCGGACACGGACAGCTTCACCCAGGAGGTGATCGGCTACGTCACCGGCATCTGGAAGGACGTCACTACCCCGAAGGGCCTGCCCTTCATCACATGGGAGAAGCAGGACTACGATCGCTGGACAGAGTGGGCGGCGAACCACGTCCCAGGTGTCGACAAGGAGTTCTTGTACGACCTATTGAGCTTCGACGCTTTCGAGGTGCTCTCCACCGGGCTGGGCGCGGTCGGCGTCGTGTTCGCGCTCAAGGCAGAGGACAAGGAGAAGCTGGCGGAGATCCTGGGCGCGATGGGGATCATCTCGATCCTCTCAGCCAACCCGATCATGGGTCTGGCGGTCATCGCAACCACGGCCTACGCATACTTCGTCAAGAAACACGAGGTCGACGGCAAGGCTCTGTTCAAGGGAGGCGTGGTTGCGGGCACGAGCATGGCCGTATTCGCGATCCTCGGACTCCCTTTGTTGGTCGAGTTGATCATCGCCATGGTGCTGGCTGCGCTGCTCAAGAAGTACGTCCTCAGCCGCGACGACCTCGTTGAGATGATGATGCTGAGGGGTAAGGAGCTCGGCCTGTCCGCCGTGGATGTGACCCGGCGGGTCACGGGTGAGATTGCCGCACTCGTGCGATGAGGCCGGAATGCCCGTGTGAGACCCTTACGCGTCGGCGAGCGCCTCAAGCCCGGCGCGGAGCTCCCCGCTGAAAGCGCGCAGTTCCCCGGCGGATGTCGAGGGCCCAGTAAGCAAATGGGTGGGCTTCGTGTTCACGAGCGTGGCGGTCATGGACTTCGTCAGTTCGCGCACTCCGGGGCGCAGCTGCTCGGCCCAGATCTGGCTCTCGAAATCGCGCCGCAGCCGGTCCATGGTCTCGGCCAGCACCTGCCGCCGCCGCCGCCGCTCGTTGACCCGGCCGACCATCACCTTGATCGCGCCGGCGGCGAGGCCGCCGATCAGTAGCGGCGGCACGAACGCGGCCAGCGCGCTCCCTAGATAGATGACCGGCGCGGCCGGTCCGATGAGCGCCACGTAGGCAGCAATCCCGGCGCCTGCTGCTGCGCCCATGCTTCCGCTCACCAGCAGATCTCCAGATGACGCCCCTTGCCCGGTAGACGCGACCAGGGCCGTATCGCCGCGGGACAGATGCTGCAACACGCGGGCGCTCGCGTCTGCACCCACGTCGCCGAGCTCGGCCTGTATCGCGGCGCCCTCGCGGTCCCAGGCGTGCTCCAGGGTCATGCGTACGTGTTCGATGAGCCGCTCGAACTCGCTCTGCATGGACTCCGCGGACGTGGCGAAGCGCAGTTTCTCCTCCAGATCAGACATCGACGACTCGGCGGCCTGCTTGAGGGCAACCGTGTGCGACGAGAGGAACTCGTCGCGTATCCAGCGCCCCGCAGCCGCGTCCACCTCTTCGCGCACGTGCACGTCTGCCCGCTCGATGCGGTCCTGCCAGGCGGCCAGTCGCTCCTCTTCGGCGTCAGCATGGTCTGCGGCAGCGAGGTGCAGGTGCGCCGCTGCATCGACGATCGCAGCCAGCTGCCGAAGGGTGGCGTGGACCTTGGCCTCGTCCGGCTGGCGCGCGTGTTGCTCCAGATGCCCCCTCAACCCGGCGAGCGCTTGCTCGTCCCCCTTCAGGGCTCGAAGCGCAGATAGGCCGACCACATCGTCTGCATAGACGTCGACCTCCCGCTCGAACTTCTCCAGGAGGCGTTGACGCTCCTCTGAAGGGATGCGGTCGATCTGGTTGACCACGGCGAGCATGGGTTTGCCCAGCTCGCCCACACGCTCGAACTCCTCGAGCGCGCGGCTCTCGCCCTGGCGGCTTGCGTTGAACACCCACACGACGATGTCGTACTCGCTGAGCCGTTCGAGCGTCTTCTGCGGGAGGGGCGACGAGGCCGCGAGGCCCGGAGTGTCGAGGAGCTGGAGGCCCCGCAAGGCCCCCAACGGCAGCTCCAGTTCAGCGTACGCCGTCCGGGACGCGAAGTCGGCGTCGCCTCGGTGTGCCTCGAGAACCTGGACGATCTCGGAGACGTCGCGCTCGTCACTCGAACCATCGATGGAGTGGATAGTGCCCATGCCGTGGCCGTGCCGCACCACGGTCACGATCGCGCTGGCCTCGAGCACGTCAGCCGGAGCGACCTCGGAGCCAACCAGCGCGTTGATCAGCGTCGACTTGCCGGCCTTGACCTCGCCGAGGATGGCGACGCGCAGCGGCTCGACGAGTCCGGCCAGGACCGCCTCCATGCGATCGAGCAAGGCCTGCATCTCATCATTGCCGCATCGGGCGAGCGGAGCTTCGCGAAGCCGGGTCGCGGTGGCCTCGATCGTCTGCAACGGGTTCCCACTCATCCCAAGTCCCTCCATTCTTCGCGGAAGCCTAGCACGCGCGCATCAGCCCCCCCGTGTCCCACACTGAGGAGCACTGCTTCGTCCGCCGCTCCCGGTTCAGGGCTCCAGTCGACACAATAGGTCACGCGTTCGGGTTCCCAGCTGTTCGCCTGTCCCGAAGACCAGGCCTACCGCCCCGGATTGTCTGTATTCGATCCCGTGCAGGGCTCGAAGTCCCTCGGGTTGCGCCACGCAGTTCTCCACACGGTCTCTCGGCAAATGGACCCCCTCGAACGTCTTCTTGAGCCACCCAATCAATCGAGCCTCGGCCCGCTTGATGTCGGCCTGCGCGCGGGACACGGACTCATCGGCCAGATCCTCCAGCAGCTGACTGGCCTGGTCCCGCATCTCCCGCTTTCGGCTGCCGCTGAGTAGGGCCATGGTCTTCCGCACGACCTCCCACTCCGCGATGTCGCCGAGCATACTCGCGAACTCTGCGGAGAACACGGAGAAGTGGACGTCGTCATCGGCCGGGAGGACCTCGTTGAAGTCGCGCGAGAGCGCCTTCGCCGTCACCTTGAGGTGGCGGAACTCCGAGAACGAGGCGTCCTCCTCTCGCCGCTCCACGAACCGATCGGCGCCCCGCCTCAACGAGCGCACGAGGGCGGAGTGATCCTGTCGAACCGCTTCAAGATCGAAGATTGACCGGCCGACGAATCGCTGACGCTCGGCAGGGTTGACCAGTTCGTAGGCCTCCTCGAGGCGGGCGTCGATGGCTGTGTGGATGCGCTCCTCGTGACGCTCTCGCCAGGCTTCGATGTCCTTGGACTGCGCCTTCTTGATGGCCTTCGCCTCCGACCGTATGCGCTTGCGCCGCTCGTCGTAGTCCCTGCCGTCTGCTTCGAGCCGCCCTGTGTACTCGACCAGGCGCCCGATCAACGTTGACTCCAGCTGCATCAGCCCGGCCGACTTTGCCTGTCGTCGCGTCACGGCAGCCCGCTGCCTGAACCGACGATCGATCGCCCGGATGAGCTCTTCCAGGCCCGACCTTCGCCGCTCTTCGGCCGATGCCTGTGGGCCTGCGAGGAGGGCGGAGAACCCGACGATCTCGTGGAAGAAGTCCCCGAACTTCGCGCGCGCGTTGTCGAGCACCCGGCGACAGGCCGGATCATCGGGATCTCGACCGACCAGATCGAGGCGATTCACGACGGCGATCACGTTCTCAGGGCGGGAGCCGAGCTCGTCGAACGCCGCCTTCACCTGGTCTACCGCGTCCCGCGCGCCAGCGCTGGCGAGGACGCTGGCGTCGAGCACCCAGAGCACACCGTCGGCTTTCTGGTAGTACTCGCGCGCCCGGCCATCCACCGCCTCCCTGCGCTGGCTGCCCTCGCCACCGAGCGGGTCCTCCTGGTGGAGCCCGGGCGTGTCCACGAGCCAGATGCCGCTCAGCTGGGACTGTTCGACCACGCCCCACTGCGCCTCGATCCACGGCGAATGATGCAAGGAATCCCGCCGCAGCTGCTCCTTGAGTTCCTTCCACGCGGTCCTGTCCACGTTCTTCCTGCGATCCCGGAACAGTTCCTGGACCTTGATCTCGCTCGCCTCCCTGGCGGCCTCGTCATCGGACACGATCTTGCGGAGGTCCTCGGTCGGGCCGGTGAGCCGCTCTCCGTTGATGTCGAGCAGCTGCGTGCCCGCTCCGCGTGGGGCGAACACGTCGATGCGCCAGGTGCACGCGCAGGCCTCGACCTTCGCGACCTCGGTGCCCAGGAGGGCATTGACCGTGGAGGACTTCCCCGCGTTCCCCGAACCCACGACGAACAGCCTGAAGGGTCCCTGCACGCCGGCGAGCAGTTCGTCGATCTCGGTGTTCAGGCGGCGGAGGTCGCGGAGGGTCTCTGTCAGCAGCCGTCCATCACCTTGGAGGCTCTTGAGGACCTGCCTCGCTCGATCCGAGAACCTCCTACCGCGCAGGGCGAGCAGTTCGAGGTCGGCGTGGGCCTTCCTGCGCTTGAGCCGCCTGAAGAAGTCCAGCGCGAGCCGTTCGGGTGGAGCTGACGTCGTGCTCTGGCGAGATCGGGTCATGGCGTCCTGCCGCAGATCACGGATTCACAGCGGGTTGTTCCTCGTCCGACTCACCCGGGTTCGCGGACGTGTCTTCACGCTTGAACCCCGGACCGTCGTGGATGATCACCGCTTGCGGAACCTCTGAACCTGCCCGCTCGTCGCCAACGTTTGTCACCGATGCCCCGGCCACTGTCGATGCCTCCTCGGATACACCCTCGCCATCAGTCGGCGGACAGCCCAGCACGCCGATGCAGCGAACCCAGCCGAAGTGGTTTCCGGCCACAGCGGGACCGACCGGCGCCAGGGTGAATGCGGCTGGACCCAATCGGAGGGCTTGCCGGGGCTCGTCCTGCCCCTCGGTTGCCAGCGCGTCCGCCGACCTGTCCGCCGCTCCGGATAGTAGATTGAGATGAGAGAGCCCGTACCAGCCCCCCCCGAACACGATCAGCACGAGCAGGACGGCGGCAGCCAGGTAGGCTCGGAAGAGCCAGCGCAACTGCCGGGACCGCACCTCGTGCTCGCTGGACAGCTCAGCTCGCTGCTCCACGGCCTTGGCCACGAATTGATCGTGGCGTCGGAGAAGTTCCGACGACTTCTCGTTGAACACGTCCACGTACCCGCCGAGCCCGCCCAGGTGGTGCGAGAGTTCCTCGATCTTGGCTGCCATGTCATCGAGACGGGCGCCTTGCTGCACAATGGAAGACTCGAGCTCGCTCTGGCGCTCTCGTGTCCCCTCGTTCAGGGCGGTGAGGCGCTCCTCTACGTCCCGGACAAGGTGTTCAGCCCGCTGCGTGTTTGTCTCCTGCGCCTGGCGCA
>CAZLEO010000181.1:9151-19802 GCA_964558555.1 uncultured Rickettsiales bacterium
CCCGGACAAGGTGTTCAGCCCGCTGCGTGTTTGTCTCCTGCGCCTGGCGCATGGACGCGGCAAGATCGCGCGCGGCGGAGACGGTCTGCTCGAACTTCTTCGCACCCACCACGGCCGACGCGGTCTCGAGGGCGCTCTCGGCGTCAGTGGCCAGCGTATCGAGCGCGGATCGCTGGGCCGTGAACGCTTCGTCGAGCGCGTTGAGGAATCCTTTCTCGAACGCCTCCCGCTGCGCGTGGGCATCGTCGCTGAGCCGCTTGAGCCGTTCCAGGGCTTCGTCGAAGTCTCGCTGAGATGCGGTTGCGCTACCCCGAAGGTCGCGCACAGCCTGGGTGATCTCCGGTTCGACGGCGCGAGAGATCACCTGCTGAGTGATCGTGTCGACCAGTTCCTTGAATTCGTCGATCAGCTCCTGGTCGCGACCAACGCCGACTCCATCCGGCGGATCAGCAACAGGGTGCTCAGAAGGCGGCGTCCCCTTTGTTGTGGTGCTTTTGCGGGTCATTGTCCGTTTCCCCCGGGCAGAAGGCTGCGACCTGCTGTGGATCATACCCAGAGACGGCGAACGCCGGGTATCCCAAGCTCGCAGCTGGTCCGGAGGGAGGGCGAGTCGGAGGCACCAGCAGAGCGCCGGCACCTCCGCTGAACGTGCGCGGAGAAGCGGGGATCAGGGGTTTTCGCGTCCCGGGCCACCCTCCAGGAAGGCGTCTGCGATGTCAGGGAAGTACTTGGCCACCCACCTCAACAGTTCGCTCCCTCCCGCCCTGTCCAGTTCGCACGCTTCGCGAAGGGCAGCCTTGATGCGGTCCGGCGCCACCTGGACGTCATAGAAAGTGCACTCCTCGTTGATGAGGTGGTCCATGGCGTTCATGACCTCGATCCTGAGCTCGGACATCCTCTCCATGCCGGCCTCCTTGTCGAACGGCCACGTATCCCCGGAAGTCTGGTGACGTAGATCTGGACGAAAGACCACGGTGGGTAAGGGGGCGGGGCGAGGGCCGCGTCCGGAGAGTGAACCAGGGCTGGCCTGTTCTTCAGGATGACCGCAACCAGTCGGAACGAGGTCGACCTGCTGGCGGCTAACGCGAACGTGTTGGCAGTTCCTGGACTATGGGCACTGGTTGCTACCTCGGACCACGGTGGGTCTTCCGAGGGGACCGTCGAGGGCGGCTCTGTCGTTTCAGAAACGCTGAGAACGCCTCGGAGTAGGCGAGCAGCAAGTGAGTGAGGACCTCATCCGCAGGCTCGCCCCTGACGGTGGTCCCGCCGTCAGCTCCGATTGTCACCGGAACGCGATCAACGACTTCTAGCCCGTCTCGCCTGCGGCCTCTTTTGCCTGGTGGTGGTGGGACGGCTCTACATGAACCACGCAAACGATGCCGGCCAAGGAGATACCGATGAGCGATTCGAAGTTCGACCGACTTGAGAAAGCCCTCCAGGACACCAACAGCCGTGTGCAGGATGCCCGTGATGCGGCGCGCGAGCGCGACGAGGTGGAACGAAGGCACCGAGAGAGGTTCGCACAGCTGGCTCGCACAGCTATCCGGCCAGCGCTGGAAGAGGTGCTGAGGAAGATTCAGGAGAACGGCGGACGAGGCGGGGTCAATCTCCGGCTTGAAGGGCTCTCGCCCACCGTCAGCTTGGTCATAGGCACGCGCGGCGGCACCAGTTCGGAGATGGATTTTCGGTTGATGGAAGCTCAGGGCTTGGTCAAGGTGAGGACGACGATGCCCGACAACCACGGGTTGCTCCATCCCAGAGACGTAGCTGAGGTTGCGCCCAATGACCTCGATGCTGATCTGGTCGCCGAACGAGCCATCGACTTCGTCGTCGCCGCGGTGCCCTTGTCGCGGATCTGTCCATGATGCCTAGAGCCCACGCCCGTACACCACGTAGGCCGTGCCAGGACCGTTGCTGAACCACTGGTTGGCCCCCACCAAGAAGTCGTCGTAGCCGTCACCATCGAGATCCTGTGCGGGCCAAACGGAACACGCGTGGTCATGGTCGGCTTCACCGAGCAACTTCGCGTCGGCATCCCCGAGGGGGACATCTCCAAGGATCGGGCCGTACACCAAGTAAGCAGCCCCGGCATCTGTGCCGCCAGCGTCTTGCAGAGCAGAGCCAACGAGAAGATCGTCGAATCCGTCCCCGTTCACATCGCCAGCAGCAGACGCACCCCCTAGCGTGCCGGCGCGGTCATCGGATTGCTCCCCATGGAGCTTAGCCGTCGAGTCAGCCAGGTTGATGGAGCCCTGAACGGGCCCGAATTGTATGTAGACCGCTCCAGTGTCGATGCCGCCCGCATCGTTGTAGGGCGCGCCAATGAGCACGTCTCCGTGAGCATCTCCGTCAAGGTCTCCTGCAGCCCCGACAACGATACCCGCCCAGTCGTCCTCGGCCTCTCCAAGAAGGATTGCGTCTGCCGAGGCGAGGTCAACGACGCCACTCACGGGACCGTAGACAACATAGGCTGCGCCCGCGTCAAATGCAGCCGCGTCGTTGAAGGGCGCCCCCACCATGAGATCCATCAGACCATCGTCATTGACATCCCCGGCCGTCGAGATGAAGTACCCCGCGTTGTCGCCGGCCTCCTCGCCCACTAGCTTGGCGTCTGCCCCGCTGAGGCTGTGGTCCCCGTCCGCAACAGGTCCGAGCAAGACATACGCAGCCCCCGCATCTTCGCCTCCTGCATTCTGAAAACGAGCCCCAATCAAGACGTCGTCGAGCCCGTCACCGTTGATGTCACCAGCGGAGGCGACATCGAGACCAGCTCTGTCCTCCGCTGCTTCGCCTGTCCAGCGGCTATCCGCGTTGGAGAGGTCCACCTGTCCTGTGACAGGACCGCGGACGAGGTATGCTGCGCCAGCGTCGTTGGCCGCCTCGGATTGGTATCGGGCTCCTACAACGACATCGGCAAATCCATCTCCATCGACATCGCCTGCGATGGCAACGGCCCCAGCTGCATCACCGGCGGCTTCCCCCACGAGAACGGCATCCGCAACGGAGACATCAACCACCCCATACATGGAATCGTAGAAGAGATATGCGGCGCCATTGTCTACGAGCCCCACGTCGTCCAGGAGCGCGCCAACGACGATGTCGGGCAGGCCATCACCATCAATGTCGCCGCCTCCACGTGGTCCCCTCCAGGCAGTGAGCGCGTCTAGCGCGTCTCCACCGTCTATCAGGTCATCGGCGTCGGCCAGGTTGATTTCACCCGCCAGCTGACAGTCGTTATCCGTCCCGTCGCAGTCGTTGTCGATCCAGTCGTTGCAGACCTCTGTCTCACCGGGGTTGATGTCCTCGTCTCCATCGTCGCAATCGTCCTCACAGCCCCTGTACCCGTCGCCGTCATCGTCCGCCTCGTCTATCGGTACGGAGCCGTCGCAGTCGTCATCTGCTCCGTTGCACTGCTCCACCGCGCCGGGGTACACGGAGCCTTCCAGGTCGTCGCAGTCTCCCTCGCAGGAGGTCCAGCCGTCCGCGTCTATGTCGTTGAGGTTCAGGTCCGCATCCGCGTCGTTACAATCCCCGTCGCACTCGGCCGCACCGTCGGCGTCGTCGTCGGATTCGAGCGGGTCGGTGACCCCATCGCAGTCGTTGTCCAGCACCGCGTCACAGACATCGTCGGCGCCAGGGTAAACCGCGGCATCGGCTTCGTCGCAGTCGCCCTCGCACTCGAAGTAGCCGTCGCCGTCGCCGTCGTGTTCGTCAGCGGGAACAACGCCGTCGCAGTCGTCGTCTACCCCGTTGCATTGCTCTGTTGCGCCAGGGTGGACAGTGCCTAGCTGGTCATTGCAGTCGTCGGAGCAGGTGTCGTACCCGTCCCCATCCTGGTCGGCCACGTTCTGGGCGGCGTCGGCGTCATCGCAGTCCCCACCACACTCGGAAGCGCCATCGCCGTCGTCATCCGACTCCATCGGGTCGGTGACTCCATCGCAGTCGTTATCGTCCACGTGATCACAGATGTCGGGAGCGCCCGGGTACACCTGGTCCTCGTCGTCGTCGCACTCCTCGCACGCCATCCATCCGTCGCCGTCGACATCGTCTTCTTCGGCCGGGAGGCCCCCATCGCAGTCGTTGTCTTCACCATCGCATAGCTCCGCGGCCCCGGGGTAGGTCGTGGCGTCCCCATCACCACACTCCTCGCACGCAAGATAGCCGTCGCCGTCTGCGTCCACTTCATCGGGTGGCACGCTACCGTCACAGTCGTTGTCCAGGCCGTCGCAGAGTTCCGTCGCGCCGGGGTAGATCGTCGCAGCCGAGTCATCGCAATCGTCGGCACAGGTGTCGAAACCGTCGCCGTCTAGATCATCCAGGTTGAGCGCTGGATCGGTGTCGTCGCAGTCTCCACCACACTCGGAAGCGCCGTCCGCATCGTCGTCGCTCTCGAACGGGTCAACCACTCCGTCGCAGTCGTTGTCATCGATGTCATCGCACACATCCTCGGCGCCTGGGTGCACGGCTGCATCTTCGTCGTCGCAATCTCCATCGCAGGTCGTGTGCCCGTCGGCATCGCCATCGTCGAGGCTCAGAGCGGCATCGTCATCGTCGCAGTCGCCGTCGCAGGTGGACCAACCGTCGCCGTCCACATCATCCAGGTTGAGCGCGGCATCGGCATCATCACAGTCCCCGTCGCAAGACGAGGCCCCGTCCTCATCCTCGTCGGCGGGGTTTTCGTCCGGATCGTGGTCGTTGCAGTCGTCCTCGCAGGTGCCGAATCCGTCCCCATCCTCGTCGTCGAAGTTGAGTTCCGCGTCCTCGTCGTCGCAGTCCTCGCAGATCGAGTAGCCGTCTCCGTCTCCGTCGGGTTCGTCGGACGTCTCGTCGTTGCAGTCGTTGTCGATGCCGTCGCAGTGGACCTCGGGAGCAAGCGGGTTGATGCTCGCGTCGGTGTCGTTGCAGTCGTCGTCTTCGGTTCCGTCCAGGCCATCCGGCCCGCAGACCGTGAACGTGTCCTCGTCCACGTCGAACCCCTCGTCGATCTCTCCATCACAGTCGTTGTCGATGGCGTCGCAGATCTCCTGGGCGCCGGGATGGACGTCGACGTCCTGGTCGTTGCAGTCGCCCTCGTCCTCGGTGTAGCCGTCCGAGTCGTGGTCGGCCTCGGCGATGCTGACGTCGCTGCATGCTGCGGCCACGGTGAGCAACGCCGTCAGCGCCGCGAGGGCTGTGGTCCTGGTCGTAGTCGTGCGCATGGCTTCCCCCTGGTGCGTAGCCGGATGATAGCACCTGTCGAGCGAGACTCTGGATGGACCGGCGCCGTGGCCGGAGTCTCGCTGACCCATTCTCCACGGCGGTCAGATCCATCTCGCTGAGTCATGAGGAGAGGCTCCAGCGGTGGTTGTCCGGCCGGAGCAGAGCGGGCTCTCCCAGCTAACGCGCGCAGCGAAACCCGATCACTCGGTGGTAGTAGGGAGGGTAATAGTACGCTTGGCGGTGGGCGGCGCGTACGTGGTCCTGTGAACACTCGAAGCTGCCACCCCTCGCCACACGAAGGAGCCCCGGCGGCACCTCCCAGGCGCTCCCGTCTGCGGGCGCGCCGCTGTAGTCGGCGTGGTACCAGTCCTGGACCCACTCGTAGACATTCCCCGACATGTCGCACAGTCCGTGGTCCGTGTTGCCGTCCGGCGCGGAGCAGACTTCCCAGGAGTCACCGACACACCCGTACGAATTGGCAAGGCTGCACAGGGGCTCCGTGTCACCCCACGGATAGGTGTCGGCGAGTCCACCGCTGCGTGCTGCGTACTCCCACTCGGACTCACTCGGCAAGCGCCCTCCGACCCATGCGCAGAACGTCCCCGCCTGAGCCCAATCCACACAGTTGACCGGGTAGTCCTCGCGGCCGGCGACGCCCCAGTTCTGGTAGGCGCCACACGCCGTGGGCTCACTGCAGGCGCCGTCGTCGAAGCACTCTTCGTACTGCGCCACGGTCACCTCGGTCCGCCACATCTCGAAGGTGGGGATCGCCACCGCGTGAATGGGTTGCTCGTCTGAGCTCTCGTTGCTGCCCATGTCGTAGGTGCCACCCGCGATGGTCACCCAGTCCGAAGGACCACAGGCCGGATCCTGCCCGCAGTCGGTGTCGAGGCAGTCGAGATCGCCATCGCAGTCGTTGTCCACGCCGTCGTCACACGCTTCCAGGGCGTCTTCATGGACCCCCGGGTCTGCGTCGTCGCAGTCCCCGTCGCAGGTGCACCATCCGTCGCCGTCGAGATCGTCGAGGTTGAGGGTGGCGTCGGTGTCGTCGCAGTCGGTCGCACATTCGTCGTACCCGTCCCCGTCGTCATCCACCTCGTCGGGGTGGAGCAGGCCGTCGCAGTCGTTGTCGATGTAGTCGCACCCCAACTCCGCCGCCCCGGGGTTCAACAGCGGATCGCCATCGTCGCAATCTCCGCCGCACACCCTGTGGCCGTCCCCGTCTGCGTCCACCTCGTCAGCCGGCACTGCACCGTCGCAGTCGTTGTCCAATCCGTCGCATAGCTCCGGCGCGCCGGGGTAGGTGTTCGGATCGCCGTCATCGAGGTCTCCCTCGCAGGGCATGAACCCGTCTCCGTCGGCGTCGTCCTCGTCGTCGGGGACCACGCCGTCGCAGTCGTCGTCCGCCCCGTTGCACGTCTCCCCGGCGCCAGGAAAGACCTCCGGATTTGCGTCGTCGCAGTCGCCGCCGCACTCGGCATGGCCGTCCCCGTCGTCATCCAGTTCGTCGTCCGCGACGTCGCCATCACAGTCGTTGTCCACCCCGTCGCACCGTTCGTCAGCCCCTGGATGAGTGGCCCCGTCGTTGTCGTCGCAGTCCCCCGAGCAGGTGTCCACTCCGTCCGAGTCCGCGTCATCCACGTTCAGGTCGGCGTCTGCGTCGTCGCAGTCCCCCCCGCACTCGTCCCTGCCGTCACCGTCATCGTCGACCTCGTCAGGGTGGAGGTCCCCATCGCAGTCGTTGTCCAGGTAGTCGCAGGCGACCTCGGTCGCGCCGGGGTGGATAGCACCCTCGTCGTCGTCGCAGTCCCCGTCGAACTCGCTTGCTCCGTCTCCGTCGTCGTCTTCTTCCAACTCGCCAGGGAACCCGTCGCAGTCGGTGTCGATCCCATCGCAGCCTTCCTCCGCGCCGGGGTGGACCGTGGGGTCGTTGTCGTCGCAATCCCCTTCCTGGTGCGACCAGCCGTCCAGATCCTCGTCCAGTCCTGTGGTCGCGTCATCGTCACCAGAAGGGTCCAGGTACTCAGCGCTGTCGTCGTCTTGCCGGGCGTCGAGGCACCCGAGCATCAGCGTCAACCCGAGGGCGATGATCTGGATTCGCGGTCGACTCATGGTCCCCCCTTCTGTGAGCGTACCCCGTTTCGGTGGACCACCAAGCAGCGGTGCCCGCCCCTGTCAGGGACGCCATCGAGTTCGGGGAACGGAGTGGTTGGCGCGTTCCGCTCCCCGCGCAGAAGCGCCCATGCATCCATTTACAGTCCGCCACCGTAGAACAGGTATGCGGCGCCGGCGTTTTCACCGCCCGCGTCATTTTGGGGACCACCGACCAGCAGGTCCGGGTATCCATCACCGTCGACGTCGCCAGCGCTCTCCACCCGAACGCCGGCACGGTCGTCGGCGTCCTCGCCCACGAACTTCGCGTCCGCCGCGGAGAGAACCACCTCCCCGTTGAACGGGGCGTACAACAGGTATGCGGCTCCCGCGTCTGCGCCGCCTTCGTCGTTGAAGTACGCTCCGACCAGGACATCGTCCAGGCCGTCGCCATCCACGTCACCGACATGGCAACCGCCAATTAGCAGGTCACCTGCCGCCTCGGCGTTGATGATCGCGTCCGCGTCCCCCAGACTCATCTCGTCGTAGACTGGACCGAGGACGACATAGGCCGCGCCGCTGCTCGTCCCCTGGTTGTCGTTGATGTACGCGCCCACGAGGAGATCACCGAACCCGTCACCGTTGGTGTCCCCCGCGCCGGCCACGCGGATGCCCGCGTTGTCGCCGACAGCCTCTGCGTTGAGCTGGGCGTCCGCCGCGGACAAGTCCACCGTGCCTTGGACCGGGCCATAGAGAAGGTAGGCAGCGCCGGGGTTTCCAGCCTCGAACCAGGGGGCGCCCACGATGATGTCGTCGTACCCGTCTCCATCGACGTCGCCGGCCGACTCCACCCATCGACCCGCGAGGTCGTTGGCCTCCTCGCCAACCAGGATTGCGTCTGCGTTTGCCAGATCGTGGGTGCCCGCCGTGACGTCGTAGACCACGTAGGCCGCGCCGGAGTCCGTACCGCCGCGGTCGCTGTAGGGCGCTCCGAACACCAGATCAGCGCAGCCGTCGCCGTCGACGTCCCCCGCGGTCACGACGACCTTGAGTCCGACCTTGTCTCCCGCATCCTCCCCGATGAATTTCGCGTCGGCGTTCGCCAGATCGATCTCGCCGGCAGCGATGGGGCCGAAGAACACGTAGGCCGCGCCCGCGTCCTCCCCACCTGCGTCGTTGTAGGGCGAACCGATGACGATGTCGTCGAAGCCGTCACAGTCCAGGTCCCCCGCGGTACGCACTGTGATCCCAGCGTAGTCTCCCGCCTCTTCCCCGATGAAGACGGTGTTGGCCGTCGAGAGGTCGATGATCCCCGTGGGCGCGCCATCGAACAGGTAGGCAGCGCCTGAATTCTCTCCTCCAAGGTCACTTCCGTGCGCGCCCACCAGCAGCTCGTCCACGCCGTCGCCGTCCACGTCCCCGGCCGTGCCGATGCCGTGGCCAGCGCCGTCGCCCGGCTCCTCCCCCACGAAGATGGCGTCCGCCAGCGAAAGGTCGTAGGTCCCTTCCAGCAGGCAATGGCCGTCGAAGCCATCGCAGTCACTGTCTGTACCGTCCTCGCAGACCTCCACCGCGGCTGGGTTGATGTTGGCGTCACCGTCGTCGCAGTCGTTCTGGCACTCGTCATAGCCATCGATGTCGTCGTCCACCTCGTCCTGGTGGAGATGCCCATCGCAGTCGTTGTCGATGTAGTCGCAGTCCATCTCCAGAGCGCCAGGGTTCACGGTGCCGTCCGCGTCATCACAATCCCCTTCGCACTCGTCGTACCCGTCCGCGTCGTCGTCCACCTCCTCGTCGTGGAGTCCGCCATCGCAGTCATCGTCGAGGTAGTTGCAGGCCACCTCGCTGGCATCGGGATTGACGGCTGCATCCGCGTCATCACAGTCACCCTCGCAGGCCATGAAGCCGTCGACGTCGATATCCTGTTCGTCTACCGGAGTCACGCCGTCGCAGTCGTCGTCCGTCCCGTTGCACACCTCCGAGACCCCCGGGTTCACGTCGGCGAGGCCATCGTCGCAGTCGCCATCACAGATCCTGTAGCCGTCGCCGTCGGCGTCGTCTTCCTCTCCGGGTACAGCGCCATCGCAGTCGTCGTCCACGCCGTTGCACAGCTCTGCAGCGCCCGGGTAGACCACGGCCTCCCCATCATCGCAGTCCCCGGCGCAGGTGTTGTAGCCGTCCGCGTCGAGGTCATCGAGATTGAGAGACGGCTCGGCGTCGTCGCAGTCGCCCCCGCATTCAGAGGCGCCGTCCAGATCGTCGTCGGTCTCCAGCGGATCGGTCACGCCATCGCAGTCGTTGTCGTCCACTCCGTCACAGACATCTGCAGCGCCAGGATAGACGGCCGCGTCCGCATCGTCGCAGTCGTCCTGACACTCCGTGTAGCCATCGGCGTCGTCATCGATCTCTTCGTCGTGAAGTGTACCGTCGCAGTCGTCATCGACCCCGCTGCATTCCAGCTCGGTGGCGCCCGGGTGTACATCGCCATCCCCGTCGTCGCAGTCACCCGTACACGTCGAGTAGCCGTCGGCGTCCAGGTCGTCGAGCGTCAGCGAGCCGTCGTCGTCATCGCATTCCTCGCACGCGATGTACCCGTCGCCGTCGTTGTCCAGCTCGTCCGGCGGGATGGCCCCGTCGCAGTCGTTGTCCTGCCCATCGCAGACCTCGGTGGCGCCGGGGTAGGTCGAGGCGTTGCCGTCGTCGCACTCGGTACACTCGATCCAGGAGTCCCCGTCCGTGTCCTGCTCGTCGGACGGCACGCTGCCGTTGCAGTTGTTGTCGATCCCGTCGCAGATCTCCGTGGCGCCCGGGTAGGTCGCCGAGTCGTCGTCCGCGCAGTCACCGGCGCAGGATGAGTACCCATCACCGTCGCCATCGAGTTCGTCGGTCGGGACCACCCCGTCGCAGTCGCCATCGAGTCCGTCGCAGACCTCGGCCGCTCCGGGGTAGATGTTCGACTGCCCGTCATCGCAGTCTCCATCACAGGTGCTGTACAGGTCACCGTCCAGGTCGGAGAGGTTCATCGCCGGGTCGGTGTCGTCACAGTCCTCGCAGACCGAGGCGCCGTCCGCGTCCGCGTCCGGAGCGTCGTCGGTGGTGGGATCGCAGTCGTTGTCCAGACCGTCGCAGGTGGTCTCGGCAGCCCCGGGGTTCACGGCCGCGTCGCCGTCATCGCAGTCCTCGCAGACCGAGTAGCCGTCCCCGTCCGCGTCGGGTTCGTCGAGCGTGGCGGCATCACAATCGTTGTCCAGACCGTCGCAGGTCGTCTCCGCCGCGTCGGGATTCACGGCCTCATCGTCATCGTCACAGTCCCCGTTGCAGGTGTCGAAGCCATCGCCGTCGAGATCCGCGAGATTCAGGC
>CAZLEO010000182.1:0-19801 GCA_964558555.1 uncultured Rickettsiales bacterium
CCGAGGATGACGTCGAGAACATGCTGTCGTGGCCTCACAGCGGCTTCGCCGTGCATAACGACGTGAAGATCCTGCCCGGCGACCGGGACGGATTGATGGATCTGAGCAAGTACCTGGCTCGCCCTCCCGTCGCGCTGTCCCGCATGCGCTACGACGGCAAGAACGATCCCCTGGTTCACATCCGCCTCAAACGTCCTCACTGGCGCACGGGCCGACGCGAGATCTCCTTCGAACCGCTCGAGTTCCTGGCCCGGCTGGTCCAGCACATCCCGCCGCTGGGGTTCAAGGCCTGGAGGCAGTACGGCGCCTACTCCGCGGTCGTGCGAGCGCGCTGGCGTCGGGAGGCTGGGGACGACGACGTCGCGGACCGCGAGGCCCAGCCACCACCGCCCAGTCCTGGCCGAAAGCAGTGCTCCTCGGCGTGGGCCGCGCTTCTCTCCCGGACCTGGGGGTTCGATCCCCTCGAATGCCCCGAATGCGGGGGGCGGCTCGAGATCGTCGCCGCCATCCACGACGCAGACTCTCTCCAGCGCATCACCCACCACTACGGCCTGGACACCGAGGTCCCTGAGCTCAAACCCGCTCGCGCGCCTCCCTGGCTCCAAGGGGAGTGGGAGTTCGACGTCGTCCCGCCCGCGGAGTTCGACGCCGTCGATCCGCCCGGTGATGACGACGCCTACTTCGTCGATCCACCCGGTGACGACGGGCTCCCCGTCATCGAACTCACCTGACGCGCCTCGCCGAGGGCGGCACCCGCGCCGTCAACCCGACTGCTGCGCCTGCCACCCCCACGACGGCGCTGTCCAGCGATTCCGCACCGTTTTCAGGTGGTTGGGCGGTTCGTTGGTGCGCGCTAGGTTCGAAAAGCGTCCGAGGACACGCCCCGTTGCGTCGCGGAGACCTTGCCAGGCAGCGCCGTGACGCGGTTGTTCGGCCTTCGCCGGGCAGACGACGGCCGCCGCCTACCCGGCGAAGGCCGAACAGCGGCTCAGCAAGCTTGGTGACGTGTGAAACCCCCTGCTATCCTCGCGACGACAGGAGGGTTCGAGGATGGATGGGGCTCGCGGTGATGGAGGATTTTCCTACCGCCCTGGCGAGATGCTGGTCTACACCGACGCCGACGGGCTGACGAGGGTGCAGGTTCGTCTGGATGGCGACAGCGTGTGGCTCAGCCAGGCGATGATGGCCGACCTCTACGGCACTACCTCGCAAAACATCACCCAGCACATCCGGGCGATCTACAAGGAGGGCGAGCACGAGCCTGGCGCAACTTGTAAGCCGTACTTACATGTTCGACAGGAGGGTGGGCGCCAGGTCCGGCGCAGCATCAAGCACTACAACCTCGCCATGGTCCTCGCGGTCGGCTTTCGCGTGCGTTCACCGGTCGGTACTCGCTTCCGCCAGTGGGCCTCCGAGGTGCTGTCCGAGTACGCCGTCAAGGGCTTCGCGATGGACGACCGCCGGTTGAAGGCTGCCGGTGGGGACGATTATTTCGAGGAACTACTCGCCCGGATACGCGATATTCGTTCCTCGGAGCGCGTGTTCTGGCGCAAGGTGCTCGACATCTACACCACCAGCATCGACTACGACCCGCGAGACGAGGCGTCCCAGCGTTTCTTCCAGGCCGTGCAGAACAAGATGCACTGGGCCGCGCACGGGCACACCGCCGCGGAGGTCATCCACGCGAGGGCCAACGCTGATGCGCCGAACATGGGCCTGACCTCTTGGGCAGGCCCTGCGATCCGCAAGTCCGACGTGGGAGTGGCCAAGAACTACCTCGATGTCGGCGAGATCGAGGCCCTCAACCGCATCGTGTCCGCCTATCTCGACTTCGCCGAGCTGCAGGCCATGAACCGTCGGCCCATGACGATGGATGCCTGGATAGCCAAGCTTGACGACTTCCTTCGGCTCTCCGAACGCGACGTGCTCACCCACGCCGGCAGCATCAGCGCCGATACCGCCAGGCAACATGCCGTTGCTGAGTTGGAGCGTTGGCGGGCCGAGCGAAAGGCGCTTCCTGAGCCGGTGGATGCGGAATTCGAGGAGGCGATCCGCGAGACGCGAGCCCTCGAGCAGGGCCAGCCCCGCCGCGACCGGGAAGAGGACGGGTCGTGAAAATCTATGAACCCGCACTCGAACAGGCTGACCACCTACGCGCCCAATGTCATGGGGGCGATAGTCCGCCCGTGCCGGGCGTTGATCTCGCGCGTGGCACCCTCACTGCCATCGTGTCGATCTCGAGCCGATATTGCACCCATGACCCATACGGCGGGCCCGGGGCGTCAGGGTGGGATCTCGATTGGGACGGCTATCCGGGATGGTGGCAGCCGGGTGTGTACGACCACGACGCGTATCCCGCCGAGGGGTGGGATTGCGACGACAACGATGCCGGCGTGTATCCAGGAAACGGCTGCTGAGGGTGACGACGTAGGGGGAATCTCCGTCGGTCTCCGCAGGCGTGACCTCGTCGGTGATGGGATGTCGAGGCGGCTGGCGCCGGGCTGGCGCCGGGCTGCATCGGTGATCTGGGGGCGACACGGGGACAGGTACACGTTTTTCTGGAGCTTCGGGGTGGCGCGAGGCTTCGGGGTGAAAAACATTTACCTGTCCCCATTTGGGGGGCTGATCGGGGCCAATGCCAACCAACTCCCGAGATGCCGGCCACGTCGCCCACAAGTGGACATCCAAAGCGGTATGCGGCTCATCCCCCCCCAAAGCCCCGCGCCGCGTCTATCTGCCCTCTCCCCCAACCTCACTTCCATCCCTCCAGAGCCTGAATCCACCTTCCCTCCCCCGTCGCCTGCAATCCACGAGCCCTGGAGCGCAGACCGGGTCAAGGGGCGCCGCGCTGCGGCGACGGGCGGAGCCCGCTCGCCCTTGACGCGGGCGAGCACCAGGGCATGCTCGCTCGGCGACGGGCGGTGCAGGCAACGGCTGCGGTGTGAGAGCGCTCGAAGGAACAACTCCCTTTCCACTTCCACGGTTCGACACGGATGGGTGCGCAGAGTTGCAGTGGGACTCAGGAGTACGAGTGGTAGTCTGAGTACAGGAGGTCCTGTGTCCCGCCGTTGCGCAGCCCTGTGGTTCGTCGCTCTCTTCGCAATGTTCGTGGGCTGCCACGACGGTCCGATCCGGCACGACGACGACATGGGCGACGACGACCACTGGGACGATGACTTCGACCCGGAGTGGGAGTCATGCGGGGGGCCCGTCACACAAGGATCGACGGTGAGCGTGGGTGACGGACTCGTGTGCGGTCTGATCCACAACTCCTCGGCGTCTGGCCCGGCTGGCTACATCAACTGCCGCTGGTTTGGCGTCTACCAGGACGAGGTGCCCGATGGCATCTACCGCACCGTCAGCGTTGGCTCCACGTATTTCTGCGCGGTCTCCGTGGGCGGAGAGCTGGTGTGCGGGGGCAGCGACCACGGTAGCGGCGCGCTGGAATCGCCGGGAGGCAAGTACTCATGGGTCAGTTCGGGGTGGGGGCACGTATGCGCGCTGACGGATACGGGCCACATCGTCTGCTGGGGTCGAGACGGCGAAGGGCAGACCGAGGTCCCGGGCGGTATCTACGTCTCGGTGAGCGCGGGCAGCCATCACAACTGCGCGACGACGGCCGATGCGGAGATCGTTTGCTGGGGTGCGAACTCCCATGGCCAGTGTGATGCGCCGGCGGGCGAGTTCATCTCCGTCGAGGCCGGGTGGGGTCACACGTGCGCCATGACCGCGGACGGTGCCTACACCTGTTGGGGAGGGGGAGACAACGGAGAGCTGCAGGTCCCGACGGAGGAGTTCGTCAGCCTGAGCGCAGGCGCCGGTCGTACCTGTGGAGTGACGACGGGCGGTGCTCTGGTGTGTTGGGGGATCCAGCCCCTTCACTGTCCCGCACCGGAGGGGCTGTATCGTGAGGTGTCCGTCGGCACGACCGGTTGCTACGAGGGCGGAACGTGTGCCGACTGTGCACGGACCGAGGACGACGAGATCGTCTGCTGGGGAGACCAGTTCTACAGTGTGACCGACGTCGATCCCTAGCGCACACACCGCAGGATCTCCACCACATCCCCATACCCCAGCTTCCCGAACCCCCCCAGCGGTCCGCGCCCCGTACACGCCTTCGCGATCGCCTCGAACGCCTCGTCCCCGATCCCCTCCTCGGACAGCGTCGCAGGCAATCCCAGCGACGCGAAGAACTCACCCAGCCGGTCGATCGCCTCGTTCGCGGCGTTCATCCCACCATCCTCATCCAGCCCCCACATCACGTGCCCGAACCGGGCGAACCGATGGGCGTTTTCCTCGCTGAGCACCTGCCGCATCCACGCGGGGGTGAGGATGGCGAGACCGACGCCGTGGGTGAGGTCGTAGCGGGCGGAGAGCTCGTGCTCGATGACGTGGGTGGCCCAGTCGTGGACCTTGCCGGCGCCGGTGAGGCTGCACAGGGCGAGGGAGGAGGCCCAGAGGATGTCGCCGCGGGCGCCCAGATCGTCGGGAAGGGCGACGGTGAGGGGGCCGCGGTCGCGGCAGACGGTCATGAGGGACTCGGCGATGCGGTCGTGGACCACGGCCTCGGAGGGGCTGAAGTACTGCTCCAGCAGGTGGGACAGCACGTCGGCGACGCCGGAGGCGGACTGGCGCGGGGGCACCGAGCGGGTGGCCGCGGGATCGAGGAGGGAGAAGTGGGGGCGGAGGATCTCGTTGAGGTAGGGCAGCTTGAGGTCCGCGTCCCAGTCGGAGACGACGCAGCCGGGGTTGTACTCGGAGCCGGTGGCGGCGAGGGTGAGCGCGGCGCCGACGGCGAGGGCGCGGTCGGTGTTGCCCTTGCCCAGGAAGAGGTCCCAGACGTCGCCGTCGTAACAGGCGCCGGCGGCGATGGCCTTGGCCGCGTCGATGGTGCTGCCGCCGCCCACGGCGAGGACGAGCTGTACGCCCTCGGCGCGGCAGCGGTCGATGGCGACGCGCACGGTGGTGACGCGGGGGTTGGGCTCGACGCCGGGCTGCTCGAAGAACGGCACGCCGGCGGCCTCGAGGGAGGCCGCGACGCGGTCGTACACGCCGTTGCGGTGCACGCTGCCGCCGCCGGTGAGCACCATGACGGGCCCGTCGCCGGCGCAGGCGCGCGCCTCCTCGCCCGCCCTGTCCAGCGCCTCGGCGCCGAAGTGGATACGGGTGCGCAGGTGGAGGAAGAACGAGGTCATCGGGGCTCCTCTAGCGGCCGAGGATGGAGATGGAGCAGACGCTCATGTTGGGGAAGCCGCCCAGGTTGTGGGTGAGCCCCAGGCGCGGATCGGAGAGCTGGCGCTCGCCGGAGCGGCCGAGCAGCTGGCCGTACATCTCGTAGATCATGCGCAGGCCGGACGCGCCGATGGGGTGGCCGAAGCACTTGAGGCCGCCGTCGGTCTGGCACGGCACCTGGCCGTCGAGGTTGTAGAACCCGTCGAGCACGTCCCTGGGCGCCTGCCCCACCTCGGAGATGCGCAGGTCCTCGTAGGTGACCAGCTCGGTGATGGAGAAGCAGTCGTGCACCTCCATCATGCTGATCTCCTCGCGCGGGTCGGTGACGCCGGCCTCGGCGTACGCGCGCTCGCCAGCGCGGCGGGTGGTCTCCACGTGGGTGCCGTCCCAGCCGGGCAGCATGAGCTCCTCGCCCGACGTCACGGCGATCTGCAGCGCCTTGACCAGCACGGGATCCTTGCCCAGCTCCTTCGCGACCTCGGGGGTCGCGACGATGGCCGCGGCCGCGCCGTCGCTGACGCCGCAGCAGTCGAACAGCCCCAGCGGGTCGGCGACGATGGGCGCCTTGAGGATGCGCTCGACGCTGATCTCCTTGCGCAGGTGCGCCTTGGGGTTGAGCGCGCCGTTGGCGTGGGACTTGGCCGACACGTGGGCCAGCGCGGTCTTGCCGTCGACGCGGCCCAGGCCGTATCGGTCGAAGTACCGCGTGGCCATCATGGCGAAGGCCCCGGGCGCGGTCATGTTGGGGAAGGTGAGGCGGTTGGAGGTGCCCAGGGACTCGCCGAAGTCCGGCAGCCCGCCGTAGCCGGTGTCCTTGAGCTTCTCCACGCCGATGGCCAGGGCGATGTCGCACGCACCCGACGCCACGGCGTAGACGGCGCCGCGGAAGGCCTCGGTGCCGCTGGCGCAGAAGTTCTCCACCCGGGTCACGGGGATGTACGGCAGCTTCAACGCGATGCTCAGCGGGATGGCGCTCTTGCCGAGGTTGACCTCGTCGAAGCAGTTGGCCAGCCAGGCGGCGCCCACGTCCTCGCGGGTGATGCCGGCGTCGGCCAGGGCCTCGGCGAACGCGTCGACCAGCAGGTCGTCGGCGCCCTTGTCCCACAGCTCGCCGAACTTGGTGCAGCCCATGCCGATGATGGCGACCTTGTCACGGATGCCCTCAGCCATCGTTGTCCTCCTCTCCCGCCGCGATGGACCGCAGCGGACGTGCCTTCCAGAAGTAACCGCACAGGCCGCGGGCCTCGTCGTGGTACTTGCGCCGGAACGTCATCTCCACCGGCTGGTCCACGGCGAGCTCGTCGAGGGTGCAGTCGGTGAAGTCCACGAACAGCTTGCCGCCGCCGTCCATGTCCACGGTTCCGTAGATCTGCGGCGGCAGGACGGTGAAGGCGAGGTAGTCGCCGGTGACCGTGAAGATGGTGCCCTCGCGGTCGGAGAAGCGGTGGGGTTCCCGCTCGTCGGTGGCGTGGCATTCGGGATTGACGCAGGTGCGCTGGGGCGGGAACTGGGCGGTGCCGCAGGCGGTGCAGCGGCTGCCCACGAGCCCCATCACGCGGCGCCGGTCGCGGTAGAGCACCGACAGGGCGGAGGGGGCCTCGAACTCACCGCGGATGCCCTTCTCCACCGGGACGGTCTCGCGGAAGACGCCGAACTTCTCGTACGAGCCGAGCTCGACGCGGTCGGCGAGGTGCCACGACACGCCGCGGCGCGGCGCGAGGTTCGCGATGGCGTCGGTCACCTCCAGCACCATCACGTCGCAGCCGTTGCCGAAGGAAGCCACCAGCAGCTTGTCGCCGGGCTCGGCGTCCTCGAGGGCGGCGGCGAGCATGACCAGGGGATGGGCCGCGCCCGTGTCGCCCACCACGTCCAGCAGGGGGCTCTGCAGCTGCTCGGGCGTGGCGCCGATGCGCCTGCCGATGCCGGCGTGGTCCCGCGCGAAGCGGCAGGGGAAGACGATCTTGGCGAAGGCGTCGATGGGCAGGTCCACCTTGGCGAGCATGCCGGCGATGGCCGCGGGCAGCATCTTGCCGAAGCCCTCCACCTTGACCCAGCGCTCCTCCCAGCCGCGGTCGAACTTGGCGTCCGCGGCGCGGTAGGTGTCGACCATGTCCACGGACACGGAGTGGCTCGCCACCAGCGTGGCGATGGCGTCGCCGTCACCCACGAGCATGGCCGCGGCGCCGTCGCCGTACAGGTGCTCGTTGCCGCCGCCCGGGCGGCTGATGCGGCAGTCCGCGGCGCCGACGAGCACCTCGGACGACGATCCGGCGGCCACCGCGTCGAACGCGGCGAGCAGGGCCGACGTCCCCGCGCGGTGGCATCCGCCGAAGTCGGCGGTCCGCACGGCGTCGGGCAGGTCCAGGGCGCCCGCGAGCAGCGCGGCCCCCTGTCGCTCGGCAAAGGGGAGGGTGGTGGAGCCCATGTACAGGCCGGTCACGCCGCCGCGGTCCCGGTCCCCGAGGCAGTCCACCATGGCCGCCACGGCCATGGTCAGCGCGTCCTCGTCATAGCTCGCCACGGTGCGCTCGCCGCGTGCCAGGCCGAACGTGGCCGGGTTGAACCAGCCCATCGCCTTGAACACGAGCTTGCGATCCAGGCGGTACCTCGGCAGGAATCCGCCGTACGACAGCAACCCAATCATGGAGTTCTCCTCGTGGTCGTCGGGGGTCCGCATCACCGCGCGCGGACCGCCCGGGAAGACGGGATCATGCCACATCCCGCGCACACGCGTTGCAAGCCCGACTGCACTCTGTTAGGAGCAAGATTTCGGAGGATTCATGTCCGACCACGCTGTCCCGCTCTTCCTCACCGCGCTTGGCGACCTGCAGCAGAAAGTGGCCCCCGACGCGCCGCCCGTCGGCGCCGAGCCGCCCACCTTCGACGACCCCGACCAGCAGGCCCGCGGCGACGCCTTCCGCGAGGACCTGGTCACCGTGCTCGCCGATCCGAAGCTGGCCGACAAGTGGAGCCCGGAGAGCCTCTCGGCCGAGGAGGTGTTCGCCTGCTACGCCTACCTCGCCGAGGCCTATATCCGCGGCGCCGACGAGGACCGGCGGCCCTTCCTCAAGCGAATGATCCAGACCGTGCGCGACCTCAGCGAGGAGCCCGGCTACATCCAGCGCGCGATGCCCGTCATCGCCGAGGCGCCGGTGGACCGCTGGCTGCTGCTGGCCCACGGCGGCGTCGTCTCGGGCGCGGCCAAGGAGACCAAGCGCAAGTCCTGGCCCGCGACGCGCGAGACCATCGAAGAGGCCGCCCACCGGCTCACGCGGCCCGACGCCGAACCCGGCGCCAACTTCCACGTCAAGTACCTCAAGGACATGGGCCTGGTGAAGGTCTCCAAGAAGCCCCGCCTCGCCCGCGACATGACCGGCACCGCCGCCGACCTCTGGCACTTCGTCACCCTCACCGACGAGGGTGTGCGGTTCCTGTGGATGCTCGGCTTCGGATAGCCCCACCCACTCGGTGAAGTCTGGACCCTGAAATCTGAAAACTCGAGGCTCCCGATGCCCGACAACTTCCGAACCCTAGTCGCCGCCGGCATCCCCGACACGCTCCCGGAATACCCGCCCGAGGAGGAGGGGATCAACCACGCCCCTGCCCGGCCGCAGGTGCTCAACGCGTACGAGCGGCAGCAGGCGCTGGCCAACGCCCTGCGGTACTTCCCGCAGCACCTGCACGCCGACCTGGCGCCCGAGTTCGCCCGTGAGCTGGCCGACGAGGGCCGCATCTACATGCGTCGCTTCCGGCCCCGCTACGCCATGCACGCGCGGCACATCGACGAGTACCCCGCGCGCTGCCGCCAGGCCGCGGCGATCATGTTGATGATCACCAACAACCTGGACCCGCAGGTGGCGCAGCACCCGTACGAGCTGATCACGTACGGCGG
This sequence comes from uncultured Rickettsiales bacterium, assembly GCA_964558555.1. GTDB lineage: Bacteria > Myxococcota_A > UBA796 > UBA9615 > CAYRNR01 > CAYRNR01. The sequence continues at coordinate 9,125 of CAZLEO010000182.1, forward strand.
CAACGGCACGGTGTTCCAGAACTGGGCCCAGTACCTGCTGACCATGCGGTACCTGTCGGAGATGACCGAGGACCAGACGCTGGTGATGTACTCGGGTCACCCGCTGGGCCTGTTCCCGTCGCACCGGGACGCGCCGCGGGTGGTGGTGACCAACGGCATGGTCATCCCCAACTACTCCAGCGGCGACGACTACAACCGCATGGCCGCCCTGGGCGTGACCATGTACGGCCAGATGACCGCCGGCAGCTTCATGTACATCGGGCCCCAGGGCATCGTGCACGGCACGACCATCACGCTGCTCAACGCGGCGCGGCGCTACCTGGGCCTCGAGCCCGACCGCGACCTGCGCGGCAAGCTGTACGTCACCTCCGGCCTGGGCGGCATGAGCGGCGCTCAGGGCAAGGCCTCGGTGATCACCGGCGCCGTGGGCGTGCTCGCCGAGGTCAACCCCAAGGCGGTCAAGCGCCGCCACGACCAGGGGTGGGTCGACGAGGTCGAGGACGACCTGGACAAGCTCCTGGCGCGCATGGACCGCGCCCGCCGCGAGGAGACGCCGCTGGCCCTGGCCTACCTGGGCAACGTGGTGGATCTGTGGGAGCGGATGGCGGCCGAGGGCATGCACGTGGAGCTGGGATCGGACCAGACCTCGCTGCACCTGCCGTTCACCGGCGGCTACTACCCCGCGGGCCTGACCTTCGAGCAGTCCCGGGAGATGATGGTGGCCGATCCCGAGGGCTTCAAGGAGCGGGTCCAGGACTCGCTGCGGCGCCAGGTCGCCGCCATCCACACGCTGACCGCGCGGGGCATGAGCTTCTGGGACTACGGCAACGCCTTCCTGCTCGAGGCGTCCCGCGCCGGGGCCGAGGGGCTCGTCAAGCCGGACGGGCGGTTCACCTATCCGTCCTACGTCGAGGACATCATGGGCCCCATGTGCTTCGACTACGGGTTCGGCCCGTTCCGCTGGGTGTGCACCAGCGGCGAGCCCTCCGAGCTGGCCGTCACCGACCAGCTGGCCGCGCAGGTCCTGCGGGACATGGCCGACCAGGCCGCGCCCGAGGTGCGCCAGCAGCTGCGCGACAACCTGCTGTGGGTGGAGCAGGCGGGCCCCAACCAGATGGTCGTCGGCTCCCAGGCGCGGATCCTCTACTCCAACGCCGAGGGCCGCATCCGCATCGCCCGCGCCTTCAACGAGGCCATCAAGGCCGGCCTGATCACGCGCCCCATCGTGCTGGGCCGCGACCACCACGACACGTCGGGTACGGACTCCCCCTTCCGCGAGACCGCCAACATCTTCGACGGGTCCATGTTCTGCGCGGACATGGCCGTGCAGAACGTGATCGGCGATTCGTTCCGCGGCGCCACCTGGGTGAGCCTGCACAACGGCGGCGGCGTGGGCTGGGGCGAGGTGATCAACGGGGGCTTCGGCATGGTGCTGGACGGCAGCGAGGAGGCGGACCGCCGCCTGGCGGCGATGCTGCACTGGGACGTGAACAACGGCATCGCCCGCCGCGCCTGGGCCGGCAACTCCGGTGCCATCTGGTCGGCCGAGCGGGCCATGGAGAACGAGGGCCGCATGCGGGTCACCCTGCCCAGCGGCGCGGACGCCGACGTGATCCGCGACGCCCTGGGCGACGTGTACGACGAATGATGGCGTCCCCCCAGATCGTGTTTACAGTTCTGCCATGATCCCGCCCAACGAAGACGTCCCCGCCGTGGAGGTGGAGGGACTGGTCAAGCGCTACAAGGAGGTCACCGCCGTCGACGGCATCGACTTCCGCATCGAACCCGGCGAGATGTTCGGCATGCTGGGCCCCAACGGCGCGGGCAAGACCACCACGCTGGGCATCCTCTCCACCCTGCGCAGGGCCACCGCGGGTCAGGCCCGCGTCTGGGGCTTCGACGTGGGCCGGCAGCGGGCCGAGGTCCGCCGCCGCATCGGCATCGTGTTCCAGGAGTTCTCCCTCGACGACAAGCTCACCGGCCGCGAGAACCTCGACTTCCACGGCCGGCTGTACAGCATGGGGCGCGCCCTGCGCCGCGAGCGCATCGCCGAGGTGCTGCGGCTGGTGGATCTGGAGGACCGCGCCGACGCCCAGGTGGAGAAGTACTCCGGCGGCATGAAGCGGCGGCTGGAGATCGCCCGCGGCCTGATGCACGCCCCGCCGCTGCTGTTCCTCGACGAGCCCACCCTGGGCCTCGACGCACAGACGCGCCGCCAGATCTGGCGTTACCTCGCCGATCTCAACGACCGCGTGGGCGTCACCGTCATCCTCACCACCCACTACATGGAGGAGGCGGACGTGCTGTGCAGCCGCGTGGCCATCGTCGACCACGGCAAGATCGTGGCCTGCGACACGCCCGACAGGCTCAAGGCGTCGGTGGGCGGGGACGCGGTGTACCTGCGGGTGAGCCAGGACGAAGCCGCGGTGGCCGCGGCGTTGAGGGCGTTGCCGTTCGTGTCCAAGGTCACCGAGGGGAGCGACTCGCTGGCGCTGACCCTCGACAGCGCCGAGCAGCGCGTCCCCGATCTGGTGGACGCGGTCCGCGGCGCCGGCGCCCAGCTGAAATCGCTGCAGCTGCGTCCGCCCACCCTCGAGGACGTCTTCCTGCACTACACCGGCCGCGAGATGCGCGACAACAGCGAGGGCGCCGGGGCGATCACGCACGCCCAGAGGAGGCGCTGATGGCCCGCCAGCCCACCGTGGTGCGCACGCCGCTGATCGGCCTGCAGGCGATCCACGTCATGTGGCTGCGCGAGATGATCCGCTTCGTCCGCGCCCCCAGCCGGGTGGTCGGCTCGCTGGTGATGCCGCTGCTGTTCCTGGGCTTCCTCGGGGCCGGCCTGCGCGGCGCGGCCATGGGTATCCCCACCGAGGGTGACTACATGACGTTCCTCGCGCCGGGCATGGTGGGCATGACGCTGCTCATGGGATCGGTGTTCTCGGGCCTGCACGTGATGTGGGACCGCCAGTTCGGGTTCCTGCGCGAGATCATGGTCACCCCGGTCAGCCGGCTGTCCATCGTGCTGGGGCGCATCGCCGGCGGCATGACCATCGCCCTGATCCAGGGTGTGCTGGTGGGCACCGGGGCCATCCTGCTGGGCGCCGACCTGACCGTGGCCCCCCTGAACCTGCTGGCCGCCCTGGGCGTCATGGTGCTCATCAGCGCCGCGTTCGTCGGGGTGGGGCTGATCTTCGCGAGCATCCTGGACGACCTGCACGGCTTCTCGCTGATCGTCAACTTCTTCGTCTTCCCCATCTTCTTCCTCTCCGGCGCCCTGTTCCCGGTGGAGAACCTGCCGTCGTGGATACGGCCGCTGTGTTACGCGGATCCCCTGACCTATGGGGTCGACCTGCTGCGCAGCCTGCTCGCCGACATGGGCGTCTTCCCGCCGCTGCTGTCCGTGTCCGTGCTCGGCGGGTTCTGCGTTCTCACGGTCACCGTGGGCTCCCTGCTGTTCTCGCGCCTCGAGGTAAGTTGAGCCGCGCGTGTGCACGTGGTAGGTGAGGATCAGCAACCCGTCCCATCGGAGGGAATCCATGAGCGGTCAAACCACATCCCGATCCATCCCCATCCTGCTCGTGGAGGACAACCCCGCCGACGTGGAGCTGACCCGGGAGGCCCTCGTCGAGGGGCAGCTGCACAACGATCTGCACCACGTGCTGGACGGGCCGCGGGCGCTGGCGTTCCTGCGCCGCGAGTCGCCGTACGAGGACGCACCCCGCCCGGGCCTGATCCTGCTGGACCTCAACCTGCCGGGCATGAGCGGCCGGGACGTGTTCGAGATCCTGCGCGACGACGTGGGGCTGCGCGATATCCCCGTCGCCGTGTTCACCACGTCCGGGGCCGAGCGGGACATCCTGTGGTCCGAGGACAACGAGGTCGCGGCGTACATCCGCAAGCCCGTGGACTTCGAACAGATGGTGCGGGTCGTGCGCAGCGTCCCCGGCCTCAAGCTCTCCATCGTCGAGCTCGACTGAACCGTTCTCCTCCCGCCGGAGGTCATCGTGGGATTCATCACACGCTACTTCTTCGCCCTGAAGTGTTTCTTCAAGCTGTGGTTCGACAAGGCGGCCGCCGAGTCGGTCAAGAAGCTACTGGACTCCGGCGTCGGGCCCGAACCGGCACGGCCCCGGCGGGTGTCCGAGGAGGGGGAGCGAGGTGCGGCGCGCCTGCTGGCCGTGCTCCAGCGCGAGGGTCGCCTGGTGGACTTCCTGCAAGAGGACATCGGCCCGGCCGGCGACGCCCAGATCGGCGCCGCGGCGCGGCGTGTGCACGGCGGCTGCCGCAAGGCCCTGGCCGAGTTCGTGGATCTCGTCCCGGCCATGGAGGGCGAGGAGGGGGCTCGCGTCGCCGTGGAGGCCGGCTTCGACGCGTCGGCCATCCGCCTGGTCGGTGACATCCAGGGCGAGCCGCCGTTCCGCGGCACCCTGGTGCACCACGGCTGGCGCGCATCGGCCATCCGGCTGCCCGACCTGCCCGACACCATGGACCCCATGGTGGTGGCCGCGGCAGAAGTGGAGGTCTGAGCATGGATCAGCGCAAGGGCGTCGGGATCGATCTGGGCACCACCAACTGTGCCCTGGCCCACCTGCCCCTGGGCGGGGACGAGGCCGAGGAGCCCGCGATCCATCCCATCCAGCAGGTGATCCAGCCCGGCGAGGTGTCCACCCGTTCCCTGTTGCCGTCGTTCCTCTACCTGGCCGGCGAGCACGAGCTGCCGCCGGGGAGCCTCGACCTGCCGTGGGCCGGCGATCGCACGTACTGCGCCGGCGCGTTCGCCCGCGAGCAGGGCGCCAAGGTGCCGGGACGGCTCGTGTCCTCGGCCAAGTCGTGGCTGTGCCACACCGGCGTGAGCCGGCGGGACGCCATCTTGCCCTGGAAGGGCGCGGACGGGGTGTCCAAGCTCTCCCCGGTGGAGGCCTCGGCCCGCTACCTGCGGCACCTGTCGGCCGCCTGGGGCGAGACGCCGCTGTCGGACGAGCGGGTCGTGCTGGCGGTCCCCGCGTCCTTTGATGCGTCGGCGCGTGACCTCACCGTGGAGGCCGCTGCGGCCGCCGGCCTGCCAGAGCCCGTGCTGCTGGAAGAGCCGCAGGCCGCCCTGTACGCGTGGATCGGCGCCACCCGGGGCGCCTGGCGCAAGCAGGTGAACGTGGGCGACGTCATCCTCGTGTGCGACGTGGGCGGCGGCACCACCGACCTCAGCCTCATCGCCGTGTCCCACGAGGACGGTGACCTCGCCCTGACCCGCGTGGCCGTGGGCGAGCACATCCTGCTCGGCGGCGACAACATGGACCTCGCCCTGGCCCACCAGGTGCGCACCCGCATGGCCGGCGAGGGCACGCGCCTGGACGGCTGGCAGTTCCTCGAGCTGGGCCACGCCTGCCGATCCGCCAAGGAGGCCATCCTCACCAACACCGTCGTGCAGAAGCTGCCCGTGTCCATCGCCGGCCGCGGCAGCAAGCTCGTCGGCGGCACCATCCGCGCCGAGGTGCTGCGCGAGGAGGCCGAGCAGGTGATCCTCCAGGGGTTCTTCCCGGAGGTGGACGTCAGCGCCCGGCCGCGCGAGTCCCGCGGCCTGGGACTGGCGGAGTGGGGCCTGGAGTACGCGGCGGACGCGGCGATCACGTCGCACCTCGCGGCATTCCTGGCCCGCCACGCCGGCTCCCTCGCCGACGTGTCGGACAGGGCCGCGGACGCGTCGTCGTCGGCGGGCTTCGCCATGCCGACGGCCGTGCTGTTCAACGGCGGCGTGTTCCGCTCCGGGCTGCTGCGGGAACGCCTGCTGGGCATCCTCAACCGCTGGCTCGCGGCCGCGGGCGCGCCCCCGGCGCGTGAGCTGGGCGCGCGGGACATGGAGCAGGCGGTCGCCCTCGGCGGCGCCACCTACGCCTGGGTCCGTGAGGGCCAGGGGCTGCGCATCCGCGGCGGCCTCGGCCACGCGTACTACGTGGGCGTGGAGAGCGCCATGCCCGCGATCCCCGGCATGGCGCCCCCGGTCGAGGGGGTCTGCGTGGCCCCGCTGGGCATGGAGGAGGGCTCGGAGGCCGACCTCACCGGCCGCGAGTTCGGCCTGGTGGTCGGGCAGCCCACGGAGTTCCGGTTCTTCTCGTCGTCGGCCCGCCGCGGCGACCGCGTCGGCTCCGCGGTCGAGTCGTGGGACCTCGAGGCCGAGCTGAGCGAGATGCCGCCGCTGATGACCGTGCTGGAGGCCGAGGGCCGCGAGGGCACGCTGGTGCCGGTGCGGTTGCACACGGCCGTGACCGAGGTGGGCACGCTGCAGCTGTGGTGTGTGGAGCGGGACGGCCCGGGCCGCTGGAAGCTTGAGTTCGACGTCCGGATGCGGGAGTCGTGAGCGAACGCCTCACCGTCGGTGTCGACCTGGGGACCACCCACTGCGTCCTCGCCAGCGGGGATCCGGACGCCGGGCTCGGCGAGCAACCGGTCCACGTGTTCGACGTGCCCCAGCTGCAGGCCGCGGGCGAGGTGGTCGAGAACCCGCTGCTCCCGTCCTTCCTCTACCTCCCCGGCGCCCACGAACTGCCCGAGGGCAGCACCGACCTGCCGTGGGGCCCCTCCGAGGACGGCGTCGTGGGGGAGATGGCGCGCCGCCGCGGCGCCGAGATTCCCGACCGTATCGTGCACTCGGCCAAGTCCTGGCTCTGCCACGACGGTGTGGATCGCAGCGCTGAGTTCCTGCCCCGCACGCCGGCGGAGATGGACCGGCGTGTGTCGCCCGTGCAGGCTTCGGCCGCGTACCTGGCGCACCTGCGCCGCGCCTGGGACCACCTGAGGGCCCGCGGCGACGAGGCCCTGGCCCTCCAGGCCCAGGACCTGGTGGTCACCGTGCCGGCCTCCTTCGGCGAGGTGGCGCGGCAGCTCACGGCCGAGGCGGCCCGCGAGGCCGGGTTGCCCCGGGTCCACCTCGTGGAGGAGCCGCAGGCCGCGTTCTACGCCTGGTTGGCCGGGCAGGGTCCGGAGATCGACCGGGAGCTGGAGCGGCTCAACCTCATCCTCGTGGTGGACGTGGGCGGCGGCACCACCGACCTGACCCTGATCCGCGTGCGCCGCGTGGACGGCGAGCCCGAGCTCGAGCGGGTGGCCGTGGGCGAGCACCTGATGCTGGGCGGCGACAACATGGATCTGGCCCTGGCGGCCCTGGTGGAGTCGCGGCTGGACGGCAGCGCGTCGCGCCTCGACGGCAGGCGCTGGCAGGCCCTGCGCCAGTCGTGCCGGCTGGCCCGTGAGTCCCTGCTCGCCGACGAGGGCCCGGAGACCGCGTCGGTGGTCATCCCTGGCCGCGGCAGCGCCCTGATCGGCGGCCAGCTACGCGTGGAGCTCGCCCGCCAGGACGTCATCGACGCGGTGCTCGACGGCTTCTTCCCCGAGGTGGGCCCCGACGCCGAGGTGATCCGCCGGCAGGGCATCGGCCTGCGCGAGTGGGGGCTGCCCTACACGCACGACACGGCCGTGACCCGGCACGTGGCCGCGTTCCTGGCCCGCTACCGCGCCGAGAGCGGCGACGACGCGCCACTGGACGGGATCCTCCTCAACGGCGGCGTGCTCAACCCGCCCCTGGTGGCCCGGCGACTGCTCGACGTGGTGGGCGGCTGGTCTCCGGCCGCGCCGCCGCGCCTGCTCACGACCACGTCGCTGGATCTGGCCGTGGCCCTGGGCGCCGCCTACTACGGGCTGGTCCGCCGCGGCCGCGGCATCCGCATCGTCTCGGGGCTCGCCCACGCCGTCTACGTGGGCCTGGAGCACCGCAAGAAGAAGGGCCGCGGCCGCAAGCGCGTCCGCCACGCGGCGCTGTGCCTGGCGCCCCAGGGTATGCAGGAGGGCCAGCAGGTCCAGCTCGACGGCCACCAGCTCAGCCTCGCGATGGGCCGTGAGGTCCAGTTCCCCCTGTTCACGGCCGCCGGCCACCGCGGCCGGGTGGGCGAGGTCCTCGAGGCCGACGACGATCGGCTGCAGCCGCTGCCGCCCCTGCACACTCGCCTGCCGGGATCCGGGAACCGGCGCGTCCCGGTGCTGTTGCGCGCGCGCCTCAGCGAGGTAGGTACCCTCGACGTGGTCGCCGCGCGCACCGACGGTAAGGAGGACATCCGCCTCGAGTTCGACCTGCGCGGCCAGCGAGGGGACGGCGACGGCGACTCCGAGCCGACGTTCCGCGACCTGGACCCAGATCGGATCGAGTCGGCGCACACCGTCCTGGCCCAGTACTTCGGGCCCGAGGGCGCCGCCAGCAACCGCAAGCTGGCCCAGCGCCTGCAGAAGGTCCTCAAGTGCAAGCGCGAGGACTGGCCTCTGACGACCATCCGCGGCTTCTTCGAGATCCTGCGGCCCGACCGCGCCCACCGCACCGGCCCCCCCGACCTGGAGGCCACCTGGTACAACCTCACCGGCTTCTGTCTGCGACCCGGCTTCGGCCACGCCGGCGACGAGGAGCGCATGGACCTGATGCTGCCCATCCTCAAGGGTGGCTGCCGGTCCTGGGACAACCGGGTGCGCGCGGAGTGGTGGATCCTCTGGCGCCGGGTCGCCGGAGGCCTCGACCGCAAGGTCCAGGCCGCCCTGCTCAAGGGGCTGCTGCCGCCCCTCGGCCTGGGCAAGAAGCGCAAGGACGCGGTCCCGCCGTCCAACAAGGAGCTGATCCAGATGTGGATGCTGGCCGCCTCCCTGGAGCGGGTGCCCCTCGCGGCCAAGCGTGAGCTGGGTGAGCACATCCTCGGCCGCATCGACGCCGGCGATCCCCCGCCCCAGGCCCTGTGGTGCCTCGGCCGCCTCGGCGCCCGCGTCCCCGTCTACGGCGGCATCGAGACCGTCGCCTCCACCGACCGCGTCGAGGCCTGGATCGACCGCGTGCTCGCCATCCCTGGCAGGCGCAACGAGCACCTGGCCCTGGCGCTGGCCCTCATGGCCCGGCGCACCGACGACCGATCCCGCGACATCGACGAGGACCTGCGCGGGCGGGTGCTGAAGCGGCTGTCGAAGGAGAAGAAGGCCAAGAACTGGCAGCGGATGGTGCGCGAGGTGGTCGAGAACGAGCCCCTCGACCGCCGCCTGCTCGGCGAGGCGCTGCCGCCGGGGTTGCGCCTGCTGGGCTGATTCATCACCCCGAACGCTTCATCCCGAACAGGACACGCAGTGGCCCGCAGCGACGGAGGACCTCGAACAGCAGCAGGCTCCCCGCGAAGGCGAACGCCACGCCCATCCCGGAGATCGCGAACAGCAGCGGGATACGCCAGATGTTGACCAGGGCCATGGGGATCCAGAGGCCGTCCAGGGACGCCTCGCTGCGCACGAAGCCCACGCGCTGGGCCCAGGGCCAGGATCCTGAGCCAGTCGACGTCGTATCGTCTCGCCGCTGTCGCCATCCTCCACCCTCGCCGCGAGGATACCAGCCGGATCCGTGGCGCTCACGACGAACCGTTCTCTGGTAGCATCGCCCGCCGGAAGGACGGGACGTGGGTCGCTGCCACCGCATGTGGATGATCGCCCTGCCGATGGCGGTGCTCGGCTGCCGTCCGGCGGATCCCCCGCCCGAGCCGGCCGAGCCCACGCCGGCCGAAGACCCCCTGCCCGAGATCGTCGCCCTCCAGAAGGAGGAGGGGAAACGCGACGGCGCCGGCCGGTATCGCGGAGTGCGAACCCACCAGTTCGATCCAGGGCTCAACGAGGAGCAACGCGCGCTCGTCGAGCAGCTCGAGGCCATCGGCTACGCCACGGGCTCGAACCCCGGGCAGGGCCTGACCGGGGTCACCGCCCACGACCGGGATCGCGCCGAGGCGGGGACCAACCTGTACACGTCGGGCCATGACCAGGTGGCGCTGCTGATGGACATGGAGGGCCGGGTGCTGCACGAGTGGCGCGCCGACTTCTGGTCCATCTGGCCTGACTTCCCCATCGCCCGCACGCGCACCGGGACGCAATACATGCGACACGTCCACCTGTTCGAGAACGGGGACCTGCTCGCCATCTACGAGGGCATGGGGATCGTCAAGCTGGACCGGGAGTCCAACGTGCTGTGGGCCAACCCTTGCCGCGCCCATCACGACCTCGAGGTGCAGGCAGACGGCGCGGTGTACACGCTGACACGCGAGGCGCACCTCGTGCCGCGCGTGGACCCGGTGCTGCCCGTGCTCGAGGACTTCATCACCGTGCTCGACGCCGACGGGCGCGAGGTGCGGCGGGTCTCGGTGCTGGAGTGCTTCGAGCGCGCGCCGGACGTCGTGGGCGCCTGGCGGTCGGTGTGGAAGGCGAACACCGAGGCCGAGGGTGACATGTTCCACGCCAACGCCGTGCGGGTCCTCGACGGCAGCCTGGCGGATCGGGACCCGGCCTTCGCCGCGGGCAACGTCCTGATCTCCAGCCACACCCTCGACGCGCTGTTCGTGGTGGATCTGGAGCTCGAGGCCGTGGTGTGGATGGCTCGCGGCGACTTCAGCCGCCAGCACGACCCGCGCGTGCTGCCGGGCGGTCACCTGCTGCTCTTCGACAACCGCGGCCTGCGCACGCGGTCGCGCGTGATGGAGCTGGACGTGGGCACGCTGGAGACCGTCTGGTCCTACTCCGGCAGCGACGACCACCCCTTCTACACCCACACCTCCGGCGTCGCCCAGCGGCTGCCCGGCGGCAACAACCTGGTAACCGAATCGGACAACGGCCGCGCGTTCG
>CAZLEO010000183.1:0-19721 GCA_964558555.1 uncultured Rickettsiales bacterium
AAGTCTCGTTAAATCAAAGCCTTGGAGTTATCCAACCGGATCCTGACGCGGTAGACTATACCAGACCTGGACGGTGAACTCCGGGCTCTCATTCGATGAAACGATCCAGAACGGACCACGGGTCGGGGGACGCCTCTACAGGCGATTGAGGTCGGCGAGGAGACCGTCGAGATCCACCTGATGGAGCGTGGCGCCTTCGCCCAGGGTCTCCACCGAGCTCACCGCGCACGAAGCGCAGCCGCCGAGGTGATGGCGGGCGAGCACCGCGTCGGCGTTCTCGTGGGCGTCGCGCACCTCGGCGATGGTCATGTCGGCGTGGAACCGGCCCTCCGGGGTGGGCTCGAGCTTGCGCAGGCGCGCCTCGAGCTGCTCGACGCGGCGGGCGAGCCGGTGCATGTCATCGCGCAGGCCCTGCTCGCGCAGGCGTGCCGCCTCGTCGTCGTGGCCACCGCGGACCGAGTCCTTCGCCATGGAAAGCGCGCTGCGTACCAGACCCATCGTGTCCTCCTGGATTTCGAGAGAAAAAGGGCTGGACGCGACCAGCTCCGAACTTATTTATAATCCCCGTCTCGCGATCGGCAAACTCAGGAGAAAAACCGATGACGATGATCACCGACGTACACGCTCGCGAAATCCTCGACTCCCGCGGCAACCCGACCGTGGAGGTGGAGGTCACCCTGGACAGCGGCGTGATCGGCCGCGCGGCCGTGCCGTCCGGCGCTTCGACGGGCCTGCTGGAGGCCCTGGAGCTGCGCGACGGCGACGACGACCGCTACAAGGGCAAGGGCGTGCTCAAGGCCGTGGCGAACGTCAACGACACGCTGGCCCCGGCCCTGCTGGGCTACTCGGCCCTGGACCAGGCGCTGGTCGACCAGCGCATGCTCGAGCTCGACGGCACGGAGAACAAGTCGGAGCTCGGCGCCAACGCCATCCTCGGCGTCTCCATGGCCTGCGCCCACGCGGCCGCGGCCGAGCTGGAGATCCCCCTGTACCGATACCTCGGCGGTGTGCACGCCGTGACCCTGCCGGTGCCGATGATGAACATCGTCAACGGCGGGGACCACGCGGACAACAACGTGGACATCCAGGAGTTCATGATCATGCCCGTGGGCGCCAGCTCCTTTGCCGAGGCGCTGCGCTGGGGTGCCGAGATCTTCCACACCCTCAAGAAGGTGCTGAAGTCCGGCGGCATGGCCACGTCGGTGGGCGACGAGGGTGGCTTCGCCCCCAACCTCGCCTCCAACGCCGAGGCGCTGGACAAGATCATGACCGCCGTCGAGGCCGCCGGGTACAAGATCGGCGACCAGATCAAGCTGGCCCTGGACGTGGCCGCCTCGTCCTTCTACGACAGGGACAAGGGCGTGTACGTGCTGGGCAAGAAGTCCAAGGACCCGGCCGACCGCCGCGAGCTGAGCACCGACGACATGCTGGCCTTCTACGAGGACCTGCTGGGCAAGTACTCCCACATCATCTCCGTCGAGGACCCCCTGGACGAGAACGACTGGGAGGGCTGGGCCAAGTTCAAGAAGATGTTCGGCGACCGCGTGCAGGTGGTGGGCGACGACCTGTTCGTCACCAACACCCGGCTGCTGGCCCGAGGCATCGAGGACCAGGCTGCCAACTCCATCCTCGTCAAGGTCAACCAGATCGGCTCGCTGACCGAGACGTTCGACGCCATCGCCCTGGCCCGCCGCGCCGGCTACACCGCCGTGGTCAGCCACCGCAGCGGCGAGACCGAGGACGCCACCATCGCCGACCTGGTCGTGGCCACCGGCACCGGCCAGATCAAGACCGGATCCCTGTCCCGCTCCGACCGCATCGCCAAGTACAACCAGCTGCTGCGCATCGAGGAGGAGCTGGGATCGGCCGCGCGTTACCCCGGCGCCGAGGTCTTCAGCTCGATCGGGCTGGTCTAATTCCACCGCTGATATAGAATTCCTCGGCTTATTCGGCCGAGGAGTTCGTATGCCGCTTTCCGAGTCCCTGTCCCGTCGCTTCAAGGGCCTGTGGCACCTGGTCGGCAACTCGCCGTTGCTGGCCATCGAGTTCCGCTACTGCGGCGAGCCGCGGGTCATCTACGCCAAGTCCGAACAGCTGAACATGACCGGGTCCATCAAGGACCGCATGGCGCTGCACATCCTGCAGGAGGCCTACGAGACCGACGCCATCAAGCCCGGGGACACCATCGTGGAGGCCACGTCCGGCAACACCGGCATCTCGTTCTCGGCCATCGGCCGGGCCCTGGGCCATCCGGTGACGATCCTGATGCCGGACTGGATGAGCCAGGAGCGCGTGGAGCTGATCCGCAGCCTCGGCGCGACCATCGTGCCGGTGACGCGGGAGCAGGGCGGCTTCCTGGGCAGCGTGCGCATGGCCGAGGAGATGGCCGCCGGCCGCGACGACGTGTTCCTGCCCAGCCAGTTCGCCAACGAGGCCAACGTGCGCGCCCACGAGCTCACCACCGGCCCGGAGATCTGGTGGCAGCTGCGGTTCCAGAACCTCACCCCGGACGCATTCATCGCCGGCGTGGGCACGGGCGGCACCATCATGGGCACGGGCAGGTTCCTGCGCAGCAAGGCGCCCGACATCCGGCTGCACCCCCTGGAGCCGGCCAACTCGCCGACCCTGTCCACGGGCCACAAGGTGGGCGCCCACCGCATCCAGGGCATCTCCGACGAGTTCATCCCGGCCATCGTCCAGCTCGACGAGCTCGACGACGTGATCGCGGTGGATGACGGCGACGCGATCCTCATGGCCCAGGAGCTCGCCGGCCAGCTGGGCCTGGCCGTGGGCATCTCGTCCGGGGCCAACTTCCTGGGCGCGCTGAAGCTCCTCAACGAGCTGGGCAAGGACGCGGTGGTGGCCACCGTGTTCCCCGACTCGAACAAGAAGTACCTGTCCACCGATCTGCTGTCCGAGGAGCCGCTCAAGGCCGAACACCTCTCGCCGCGGGTGGAGCTGGAGTCCTTCCAGGGCTTCAAGCGGGTCTGCCACACCTGTTGCGACGACGACGACTGCACCCAGCAGGAGGCGTGCCCGCAGCCGCTACACGTGCTTCAGCTGGACTGACGTCTCCGCACCAGCGGCAGCAACCCCAGGCCCACCAGGCCCGCCAGGGAGATCCCGATCCCGATCCGCCGGGATCGAGGTACGCGGCGGACCGGGCTCCCGTCGACCACCTCCAGCCCCTCGAAGGCGTACCCCGCGCCCAGCAGGTCCCCGCCCCCTTGCGCGCACGCCAGGGGATCGGCCCCGCGCGGCAGGAACTCGTCGCCCAGGGTCACCCGGTGCTCGGCGGGTTCGTCGGCATCCAGCGCCGCCTCGAACGCCGCGATCCGGTCCGGCTCCAGCGGCGCGTACTGCAGCAGGTGGGGCATCGCGTTGGCCACGCACAGGGCCAACACGGCCACCTCTCCGGCCCAGACCACGCGCAACGAGCGAGCGCTGGACAGTCGCGCGAAGGCGACGCCTCCGCCGATCGCCGTGACCACCGCCAGCGGGCCCATCAGCCGCCACGGGAACTGGAAGTAGCCCAGGACCGGCGACGCGGCCCACACGAACCCGCTGATCCGCAGCTGCAGCGCCAGCAGCACACCCACGGCCAGCAGCTGCATCACCAGCACCCGGCGCGCGTCGCGGTGGCGGTACGCCGCGGCCGCGCTCATCCCCCACACCGCCACGGGCAGCAGCCCCACGGCAAAGAACGGCTCGTACGCCAGCAGCTCGGTCAGGGGGTGGAAGTTGTGGGCGAAGGACAGCTTGCCCTCGATCAGGTCGTCCGGCCGCACCTGAGAGGTCAGCAGCAGCGCCGGCAGCCAGTAGAACGCCGAGATCGCCAGGCCGAGGCCCATCCCGGCCGCCACGGCCGCGCGCCGCGGGCGGGCGCCCAGCCCCATGGCCCCCGCGACCAGCCCGACCACCAGCACCAGGCCCATCAGGTTGTGCGCCAGCACCACCAGCGCCACACCGCCGGCCACCAGGGTCGCCCCCCGCCACGGGCGCCGATCCGCCACCAGCAGGCCCTCGATCGCCACCGGCATCAGGCACAGCGCCGCGTACTCGGCGCAGGCGTTGCGGATCAGGGCGTCCCCGATCAGGTAGGGGCTCAGGACCAGCAGGTAGGCGGCCACCCGCGCGCCCGAGCGGGTGGCTCCGGGGACGGCCAGCACCGCCCGCGTCGCGGCGATCATCCCCACCGCGGTCAGCAGCCCCAGCGCAGCGGTCGCGCCCCAGGCCACCGATCCCGCGGCCGCGGACAGCGCAGCGGCGAGGGAGGCGAACAGCGGCGGATAGAACAGGAACACCGGCGAGCCACAGCCCCAGTACAGGTCGCTCGCCCAGTAGGGGGGGAGCTGCCCCTCGGCCAGGGCCCGCCCGAACGCCCAGTCCCGCGTCAGCTCGAAGGCCCAGTCGTGGCCCGCCGGGAATCCCCCCACCGCCAGGGGCAGGCACGCCAGCATCACCGCCGCCCAGGGCAGGGCGTCGCGGGCTCCTCGGCGGCGGGCGGGCGTCACCGGCGCCTACTCGGACTTCTGGTGGGTCTCGTCGAGGCCGTCGATCTCGCCGAGCGCCTCGCGGATCCGCCGGGCCACTCCCTCGTCGTATGCCATGTCGAATCCTCCGTGAGGAGAGTCTACTCCTCCTGCTCGGCCGTCGCGGGCGTCGACGTCCAGCGATCGCCGAACAGCACCAGCACCGACACGCCGATCAGCACGTACCCCGCGGCCGTCTGCCAGGTGAACGGCTCGCCCCAGGCCAGGTAGGCCACGCCACCGGCGGCGATGGGCTCGGTGAGGGTGAGCACCGAGATGCGCCCCGCGTCGATGTACCGCACCGCAGCGTTGAGAGAGGTGTGGCCGATCATGGTCGGCACGAGCGCCATGAGCACGAAGGCGAGCCAGGTGACGCCGTCGTACTGCACCAGGGGTTGCCCGGTGGCCGGGATCAGCGCGAACGACACCACCGCGGCCACGGCGTACAGCGACGGCACGTACACCGCCGTGTCGAGCTTGCGGCGCAGGCGCTTGCCCGCGAGGAAGTACACGGTGAACAGCAGCGAGCACAGCACCGCCAGCAGGTTGCCGCCCATCACCTCCGGCCGCAGGCTCAGGTCGACCAGGCCGATCACGACGATCCCCAGCACGCCCACCACGATGGCCACGACGAGCCGCCAGGTGATGCGCTCGTGGAACAGCAGGAACGCGGCCGTGGCGGTGAAGATCGGGTTGATGTTGAAGAACACCATGGCGTTGGCCACGGTGGTGCGCTGCACTGCGGCGGTCCACACCACGAAGTGCCCCGCCAGCGCCAGCCCGGCCAGCACCAGCACCGCCCAGTCGGTGCGGTCGAGCGTGCCCAGCGTCCGCAACCGCCGCCCCGCCAGGGGCATCAGCAGGGCCGTGGCGATCACCAGCCGCCAGCCCACGATGCTGACCGCGCTCGCGTCGGCCAGACGGATGATGTTGCCGGACTGGCTCGCCGCGAGCAGGCCCACCGCCAGGAAGAGCGCGACGCGGCGCGGGACGCTCATCGTGGGAGCCGACCGTTGACCGTCAACCGTCGACCGTCGACCTTCACTCCGGCGTTTCGCACTGGCCGTAGTCGGCGCACCAGTGGTCCCAGTTGGAGGGATCGCCGGGCTGGGACTCGCCGCAGCCCCAGCAGCGGACCTCGGCGTCGGTGGTCAGGCCGCAGGTGAAGTTGTAGCCCGCGGCGACCTGGGTGTAGGTGCCGTCGGGGACCTCGTTGCGGCCGCCGAGGTTGGCGGTGACGCAGTGGATGGAGCCGTCGGCGAGCAGGCCGCAGGTGTTGGTGCCGAACGAGCTGATCTGCTCGAACTTCAGGTCCAGCGGATCGCAGTTGAAGTAGCCGACACAGCCGAAGGTGCCGTCCTCGAGCAGGTAGAAGGCGTCCCAGTCCACGGCCTCGATCTGCTTGAACGGTCCCTCGGGCGGATCACACTGGCCGAAGTGGTTGTAGCCCCAGCACTCGGCCGACCCGTCCTCGCGCATGGCGCAGATGCTGCCGTAGAACGAGCTGACGTCCACGAAGGTGCCGTCGGGCACGTCGTCGAGCTGGCCGCCGTTGTTCGCGCCCCAGCATTCCAGCGTGCCGTCGGTGTGGATGCCGCACGACAGGTGGGTGGCCGCGACGACCTGGGTGAAGGTGCCCGAAGGTGCGTCACACTGGCCCCGGTCCTCGATGGAGCCGGCGCAGCCCCAG
This sequence comes from uncultured Rickettsiales bacterium, assembly GCA_964558555.1. Classification (GTDB taxonomy): domain Bacteria; phylum Myxococcota_A; class UBA796; order UBA9615; family CAYRNR01; genus CAYRNR01. The sequence continues at coordinate 6,223 of CAZLEO010000183.1, forward strand.
CACAGGGCCTCGCCGTCCAGGGTGACGCCGCAGGTGTGCTCCTCGCCGGCGTCCACCTGGGCGAAGAGCGGGCCGGGCTCGTCGGTCTGGCCGGCGTAGTTGAGCCCCCAGCAGTCCAGCATGCCGTCCTCGCGCAGCGCACACGCGTGAAACGCGCCGGCGGTGATGCTGGCCCACGGCGCGCCCACCCAGGTGTCGTCGCAGTCGTCGTCGTCACACCCGGTGCACTCGTCGCACTCTCCCTCCCCGCAGTCGGACGCGCACCCCGACAGGGCGACGAGCCACAGGGTTGCGAGGACGAACAGGCGTGGGTAAGGAGACATGCAGCCTATAATGGCGCCTTCGGGAGAAGATGCAATGGCACGAACTGCAGCGCTGGCCGTGACCGCCCTCGCCCTGGCGTTCCTGGCCGCGGGCTGCTCCTCCGAATGTGATCCGGGCGAGTGCGACGAGTGCGACTCCTGCGACGAGTGTGAGGAGCCCACTCCCCCGGAGGACCCGGAGGACACCACCGACTACGAGAAGCCCGAGGACTGGCACGACTACGACTTCGACGTGGACGACGGGGTCTACCTGATCCTCAACATCGACACCGACGAGGTGCTCGACGACATGGCGCCGTTCAACTTCATCGTCGGCGACGCCGAGTGGGTGGGCATGGGCGAGGCGGCGCCGGCCTCGGGCGGGTTCGCGCAGGCCAAGGCCCGGCTGGTGAAGTTCCTCGTGGCCAGCGTCGGGCTGCGCGCCGTGGGATTCGACTCGCCGTGGTACGAGGCCCGGACGATCACCGACTTCACCGCCACGTGCGAGGACGAGGACCCGTCCGACGACGACGTGATCGCCGGGTTGCGTCCGGAGCTGCACGACGAGGCCGTGGTCACGACCCTGGACTTCCTGTGCTGGTGGAACCTGGCCTTCTACTACGATCAGGCGCGCGCCTTCGGCTTTGGCGTGGAGCAGCCGTGGCACGACCGCGACCTGCTCGAGGAGTTCCTCGAGGACGCCGCCCCCGGCGACGCCGCCTCCCTGGTGGCGGGGATCGAGACCTGCAACGGCGCCGAGACCGATGACCTGGCCTCGTACGAGGCGTCCGGAGACCACTCGCAGCGGCAGACGGGACTCGACAGCGGCGACCACGGCGCGTGCGTCACCGGCCTGGCCGCCCTGCGGTCCTACCTCGGCGTCAACCAGGCCGCTCTGGTGGCGGCCACCTCCCAGGACGACATGGACTGGGCGCTGATCTCCCTGACGGGCCTCGAGGCGTGGGAGGAGTCGTCGCTGTACTTCTCCACCGATCTCACCGCGAGCCAGGCCGCCCTGGACGCGGGCTCGGCGTACGCGGCCCGCGAGATCCACCGCCTCGAGCACCCCGACGCCCGCGTGGCGCTGTGGTCGGACAACCGCCGCATGGCCGAGGCGCACACGGACACCACCCCGGAGGGCGACGATCCTGCGGCCTGGACCTCGGTGGGTCAGCTGCTCGCCCAGCAGGTGGACTACGCGGGCATCGCGCTCGTGGCGTACGAAGTGGAGACCGACTGGCCCGGCGTGGAGGATCCGCCGCTGCCCACCGATCCCGACGCCGTCGAGCTGATGCTGCACGCCCACGGCTTCCCCTACCTCGCCGTGGACCTGTCCCCCAACGACGGCGTGATCTTCCTCGACGACGGGGAGGAGTACCTGGTCTCCAACCACTGGATGGTCCCCGCGGATCAGTACGAAGGCCTGTTCTTCCTCGACCAGTCCTACGCGCCCCAGTGGCTTCAGTAGCCCTCGACCCCTTCTCGCCGCAGCAGCAGCTTCTTCATCTCCAGCCCGCCGCCGAAACCGCCGAGCCCGCCGTTGCTGGCCACCACCCGGTGGCACGGCACGAACAGGGGCACGGGGTTGGACCCGCAGGCGGTGCCCGAGGCGCGCGAGGCGTTGGGGCTGCCCGCGCGGGCCGCGAGCTCGGCGTAGGTGATGACCTGGCCCTGGGGGATGGACCGCATGGCCTCCCACGCGGCGGCCTGGAACGGGGCGCCGTCGAGGTCGAGGGGCAGATCGGCGGGGAACGGCGTGCCGTCGAAGTAGGCGGCCAGGGCGTCGAGGTAGGGGCGCAGGCGGTCCACGGACTCGGCGAGCTCGCAGCCCGGGTGTCTCGCGGCGATGCGGTCGAGATCGGCAGGCCAGTCGCACCCGGGCAGGGTCGAGGCGACCAGGCCCCGGTCCGAGGCGACCACCAGCACGGGGCCCATCGGGGTCTCGGCGAGGGCGTGGAACAGGGTGAGGCTCATGGGGACTCCTCCGGCAGCGGTAGTCTGAGGTCGTACACGATATACGCATCATTGACATACGCCGGCGTCAGGCCCTGTCGCGCGTCGCGCACGGGCACGGGAAGCAGCCAGGCGCGCTCGCGCAGGGCCAGCGCGCGCAGCTCCCGAGGGTCGCGCGCCGCAAAGGCCGCGTCGGCGCGCCGGCCCACCGATCGGTAACCGAGGTACTCACCTCGGGGGGGAGCGCCAGCGAGCACGTCCTCGCCGCACAGCTCGGCCAGGCGCGCACGCCACTGCAGGGCCATGTCCCGGTCGAACACCACCTCCCCCCCGTCCTTGACCGTGACGTACAGGGGCAGGGCGCCCGCCGGACGCACCCAGCCCATGCCGGTGGGGGGGGCCAGCAGCCGCTCACCCGGGCCGATCACCGTGCGCAGGGTGCGCACCAGCTGCGCCTCGTCGCCCGCCGGCGCGCGCCAGCGGAACACCCGCTCCACCTCGAGCCCCATCAGCCTCGCCTCGCCCCCGGCCAGCAACAACACGCCGACGACCACCGCGCAGACCCGACACCACGGCCGGGAGTCGGACAGCAGCTGCGCGACCATGCCGCCGGCGAGCAGGTAGGCCAGCACGGCCAGCAGGATCCACGACTCCCACAGGTGGAGCCCCAGCAGCGGCGCCACCGGGAGCGGCCCGGCGACCAGGGTCCCCAGCACCGGCCCGCACAGCAACACCCCCGCGACCACCCCGTGGCAACGCGCCCGCACGGCGCGGTCCGGCACGAACCGGACGGCCGCCACGACCAGGCCCAGCTGGAACGCCGCCACCGCCCACACGCCCGCCGGCCAGCGCCCGGGGAACAGGTGGTGGGGCATGCGCCAGCGCAGCACGTGCATCCACTCGGGGTCCACCCACCAGCTGCCCGGGCCGCCGCGGTAGGCCACCATGATCAGCAGCGGGGATGCGCAGATGGCGAACCCCAGCAGGGCCATGGGCACCCTGCGCCGCTGGGTCGGGTCGAACAGGCCGGCGCAGATCACGGCCAGCAACGTGTGGGACGCGGTGGACGCGTGCAGGCCGAAGGCCAGTCCGCACAGCGCGGCCGCCGGCACGACGCGGCCCCGCAGGGCCATCAGCAACGCGTACAGCACCAGGGGGTGGCAGAACGTGCGGTTGATCAGCGACGGCTCGAAGGTGTGCACGTGGGCGGGGCACGCCCGGAACACCACCAGGAACAGCGGCCCCAGCACCCACGCCCAGCGCCGGTCGAACAGGGTCTCGCCGATCCGCTGCAGCAGCGCGAACGTGGTCGTCAGCGCGGCCAGGTACACCACCAGGTAGAGCAGATCGAGGCGCTCCCAGCCCAGGAGCTGCACCAGCGGGACCTGCACGTGCCAGAAGAGGCTCGCGTGGGAGTCGGCGTGGGCCGCGACCAGGTCGTTGCCTAACGTCCCCGGCTCCACCAGGCGCCGCAGCAACGTCAGGTGGATCGTCTGGTCGGTGGTCCCGAAGCGGTACCCCTGGATCAACAGGGCCAGCGCGGCGAGGACCGGGGGGGCCACCCAGCGCTCCCAGCGACGGCTCCGATCCGCGTCCATGGTGCCGCTCATGGTGGCAGGTTACGTGGTTGCGCGGTTTTTTGGTTCTGGACCCCCGTGGACCCGGTGATAAGATGGCCTGCAGGTGGCACAGAACCCGTTGACGCAGGAGGTGAATGTTCTTCAGTCGCTGATGCTCCGATGACCCTATTCCAGGTTCGCGCCACCAGCTGTTTGACGTGTGTGAGGAGGGCCAAGGCGATGGATACGAACGTGGATGTGGTCTGCCCGTACTGTGGCGAGATCGTGACCGTGCACGTGGAGCTGGGAAGACGCGTGCAGAACTACCACGAGGACTGTGAGGTCTGCAGCCGGCCGATGCAGGTGGATCTGCGCTTCGACCGGAACTACAACTGCGACGTCCAGGTGGCACGCTCCAGCGGACACTGAGCCGCCGTCACCCCCGGGTCTTCGCCCCGATCCCCGCCGGCGCTCTGCGCCGGTTGCACCCCTCCCTCCCCCCGATGACAGAATGTCAAACCTCACACACCGCCCGCCGGACGTTTGACAGTTTGTCGCCTGCGGACGCCACAACTGCCCGAAAATGCCGCCTTTTCGGGCCGAAAGCCCTGGCACGCTCCTTGCTACTCATGGCTGCGGAGGAGATCCGCGCCATGTCGATTCGATGGATCGCACTTGTCACCTCGCTGGTCGTGGCCGCCTCGGCCCACGCCCTGCCCGACGAGGTCAAGGCCGAGTACAGCACGGGCGCCGGACCGGTGGACGCGGCGTTCAGCGACAGCCATCGCCTCGGCGTGGTGGTCAACGCCGACGCCAGCACCCTGTCGTTGCTGGACACGGCCCAGCCCGACGCCGGGCTGACCTCCATGGCCACCTGCGCCGACCCCACGGCCGTGGTGTACGAGGGCGACGCCTTCGTGCTGGCCTGCGGCGACGGCCTGATCCACCGCTACTCGGTCTCCCTGGGCAGCTTCCCGGCCACCCTGAGCTCCCTGACCGACGTCGAGCTCGCCGCGGTGGTGGACCTGACCCACCTGGCCGTGGTGGGCGACGACGCCTGGGCCCTGTCCGAGACCGGCTGGATCCACCACGTCGACCTCGCCGCCTCGGCCGAGACCGGCGACTCGTACTACCCCATCGACCTGGCCGACGATCTGGGCGACGACGATGACGACGACTCCGCCGCGACCCCCACCGTGACCGCGGTGGGCATGGCCGCGGCAGCAGACAGCGCCACCGTGGTGGTCACGCTGGACGACGGCTGGCTGTTCGACGTGGCCCTCGACGAGGAGGGCTACACCACGACCCTGGTCGACACCGGCTCGGCGGATCTCGTGGACGTGGTGGGAGAAGGCCCCTTCTACCTGCTGGACTCGGGCGGCACCGTGATGAGCTACGAGGCCGGCAGCCACGCCGTGGAGGTCCTCACCGCGGTGACCGCCGGCGCCGGCCTGACGCTGACCGAGATCGACGGCACCGAGGTGCTGGTGGTCATGGGCGACGGCCAGCTGACCTTCGTGGATCCCTCCACCGGCGACGGGTACGGCGCCGTGACCGTGTCCGACGGCGTGTCCGTGGCCGCCGTCACGGGCGATGGATATCTGCTGGCCGTGGACGGCGACGCCGATCTGGCCCAGCTCCTCACCGGCAACCCGTGGGTACGCATCCTCGACGCCCAGCCCGACCCCGTGGACCTCGAAGGGGACGTGACGCTGACCTTGACCAGCGACGTGGCCGGCACGCTGCGGGTGCTGCTGGGCGGGGACATCGACGCCAGCGGCTCGGACCTTGGCCAGGACGTGACCGACCTGACCGCCGAAGAGGAGACCGACGTGGTGTTCTCGGCCGCCACCCTGGCCGACGGCACCTCGGTGGTCTACGCCTTCGTCGAGGACGGCGACGGCCTGAGCGGCCGCACGGCGATCACGCTGAGCACCGGCACCAACACCGAGATCGACGCGCCCCAGGCCTTCGCCATCTCCGCGGGCAACGCCAAGGTCTCCCTGTCGTGGGCGCCGGTGACCGCCACCGACGTCACCATCAGCCACTACGTGGTCTACTTCGGCGACGCCGACTTCGATCCCGCGAGCGGCGACCCGGGCTACTGCGAGGACGACGACGAGACCCTGTGCTCCGGGTTCGAGGTGACCTCGTCGGCCATGGCGTTCATCTTCGACATGGACGCCGCGGACGACGACGACTCGGCCGCGGACGACGACGATGACGACGACGACGACACCGTCGGCGACGACGACGACACGTCCAGCGGCACCACCACGGTGTCCACCACGGTCGAGCCGTTGACCAACGGCACCACCTACTACTTCGCCGTGGCCGCGGTGGACACCGACGGCGCCACGGGATCCTTCACCGAGGTGGTGGCCGCCATGCCCCAGGAGACCGGCGGCGCGGCCTGGCTCGCCGGTGATCCTGGCGGTTACGGATGTGACGGGTGTACCGTGAGCGGGACGCCCTTTGGAGAGTTCGCCGCGCTGGGCCTGCTGTTGCTGCTGGGCGCCGTGCGACGGATCAAGAGGTGATGAAGATGACGTTCAAGCGAACCCTCGCGGCCCTGACCGTCGCCGCGTGCCTGCTCGCCCCCTTCTCGGCCTCCGCGGCCCTGGTCAACGAGCCCGACGAGTCCCCCAAGTGGCTCACCACGGGCCTGACCGCCGCGTTCTGGTTCCCGGCCTCGGACAACCCCGTCAAGACCGTGTACGACGGCGGCGCCAAGACCATCTGGAAGCTCAACTTCGGCGTCGTCCCCGTCGCCCGCTACGTCCAGGTCGAGATCGGCATGTCCATCGGCTTCGCCCAGAACGCCGGCCAGCAGGTGGGCGTGGACTCCTCCGAGATCTCGGGCGAGAACGTCATGCTCACCATGACGCCGCTGCAGTGGGGCCTGAGGCTGGGCATCGATCCCATCGAGGAGTTCCCGATCGTGCCCTACGGTCTGCTGGGCATCGACTACATCCTGTGGAAGGAGCACTCCTCCGACGCCGAGCTCTCCGGCGGCAAGGGTGCCTGGCACTACGGCTTCGGCCTCGCCTTCCTCCTCGACCGCCTCGAGCCCCTGCGCGCCGGCCGCAACGACGCCTCGGCCGGCCTCAACGACGCCTTCTTCATCGTCGACATGACCAAGCTCGCCTACCTGCCCCAGTGGGACGTCGCCAACGCCCTGGACCTGACGGGCTGGCAGCTGCAGGTGGGGTTGAAGCTGGATTTCTAGCGCGAACGACTCAACCGGATCAGGTGGACCTCGTGCGCCGGCAGGTCGATGGCGGACCAGACCGGATCGCTGCCGTGGCGCAGGTCGGTCTCGACGAGGTCGAGGGCCAGCGTGTTGCTGATCACGTATCGCTCGAAGACGGTCGGCTCACCGTCCCAGGGGAGGTTCTCGACCGTCAGCGCGTACGGCGCCTCCACCTCGTACCAGTTGCTCACCAACGCGATGACGACGTCGTCTGACCCGGCCTTGCCGGCGATCACCTGAGGAAGGATGGCCGCGTCGCTGGAGCTCGCATCGCCGTGGATGCGGACCGGGGCATCGGCATGCAGCTGTTCGAACGCCTTGAATGCCAGCGTCGGGGTCTTCAATGTCATGTCCGACTCGATCATGCCGAACTGGAGGTCGTCCGGGCCCGGCCTGTCGTCGATGCGATAGCGATAGGCCTGATCGACCGACGCACCCTGGAGTTCGGCGAGCGCCGCAGCGTAGAACGAGGCCCCCTGCGCATTGTTGTTGGCGTGGTACTCGCCGCCGGCAAACATCCCCCACTCCGACAGGATGCTCTCGCCGCCCTGGCCGTGGGCGTCCAGGGCTTCGCGCCATAGCTCCCCCTGTTCGGCGAAGACGGCCGGGTCCTCGGGCTCGTAGAGGTGCCACGACACGAAGTCGAGCTCGATGCCTTGCTCCTCGCAGTAGGCGAGGAAGCCCTCGCGCCACGCGTCGCCGCCGAACCCACAACACCCCAGCTTCACGTCAGGGTGGCGCTCGTCGAGGATCGCGTGGACCGTGCCGAAGAACTGGTTCCAGTCATCGGCGGACCCCCCGTAGAACTTCCCATGGTCCGGCTCGTTGAAGATCTCCCAGTACTCGATGCCGTACTCGTACCCCCCGCCGTCGGGCCACCCCTCGTTGTAGTGCTGGATCACGTGGCTGGCGATGTCGGCCCATCGGGCCGGATCGGTCGTCGGGTCGAGGGGCGGATAACCGTAACTGCGGCCCAGTCGATAGAAGACCTCGTAGTCGGAGCCGGCCGCCACGGCCATCAGCGGATCGATCGTCGAGAAGTCGTAGCTGTCGGGGTCGTCCAGGTCCGCACCGTCGAAGTCGTCGATGAGCTGCGGGATGTCTCCAGGAGAAGGGCTCTCGCCGCCATTGAGATCGTGGGTTCGAAATCGCCGGAGGCCAATCTCGTCGCAAGCCGCGCTGAGGTTCATGTCCCACTGGTAGGAGTACGGCCCGGCGTTGACGCCGTCGTGGAGCGGGCGCAGCGTGCCGATCTCGGTGCCACAATCGATGCGGATCTCGGTGGCGGACTGGTCGAACGAATCGTCGACGTCGTCGGTGCAGCCAAGGGCAAGGGCAAGGGCAAGGGCAAGGGGGCCGTGACCGCGGGCCAAAGCTAACTCCCCATCTGCACCGGCACCCCGTCGTAGGTGAACACCAGGTTGCGGATGTACTTGTCCACCGCCGAGTCGTCCACGAGGATGATGATGATCACGTTCTGGATGCCGGACTGGAGCACGCCGGTGTTGCCGTCGATGTCCGTGTCCAGGTCGAACACGCCGTTGGCTTCGTTGAGCTTCATGAACCCGATGATGTGGGCGTTGACGAGCACCTCGATGCCGTCGTCCACCGACCCCACGGTGATGGACCACTCGCCGGTGTGCTGGGCCGAGTAGGTGAGGTAGGCCATGGCGTAGGTGAAGGTGGCGAACTCGTAGGTGGCGAGGGTGGAGGAGCCGTCGTAGGAGAACTCGTCCTGGAGGTAGGACGGGTCGAGGTTGGTGTGGTCGATGATGTGCTGTTCGATGAGGTCGAAGGCCGGCTGGTGGCCCTGGCCGGGCTCGAGCAGGCCGTGGCCGCCGGACGGCTCGTACCAGTACAGGTCCTCATCGCCGTGGTGGTCCACCACGAAGTTGGGATTGGAGGTGGTCTCGTAGGCGATGCCGTCGTCGTAGACGTACCAGCCGATGACCACGTCCTCGAGGTCGGGGGGTTCGGTGTCGTCGTCGCCGGCGTCGTCGTCATCGTCGGAGCTGGCGTCGTCGTCGTCGGTGCTGGCGTCGTCGTCACTGCCGACGTCGTCGTCGCCCAGGTCGTCGTCGCCGAGGTCGTCGTCATCCACCGAGGTGTCGTCGTCCCCGTGGCCGAGGTCGTACTCGTTGCAGCCGAGGGCCAGAGCCAGCGCGGCCAGGGCGGTCATCGTCCATCGAAGGTGCATCTTCGCCTCCCTCGTGAGTGACGTTATCACGGCGCGGGGGATCGCGATGACGCCTATGGATACAGTCCGGAGCGGTGCTGCTGGCAGCCATTGATCCAGACCTCGAAGTGGTAACCCTCGGTGCTGTCGCGCCGGGCGGCGTCGGGTATGAAGGGCAGGACGAGGTGCAGATCGCCGGTCAGATCGGCGGGGATCTCGTAGACCGACTGCAGGTTCTCGGTGTCGAACCAGTAGCGGATCTTGCGCTCCAGGCGCAGGGTCACCTCGGCGGGGACGTCGGCGAGGGGCTTGCTCAGCAGCAGGTGGGCCTCCATGGCCTCGCCCCAGGCGAGCTCGCCGACGCGTTCGTCGCCGCGCACGACGTAGAAGTCGCCCACCTCGGCGACGCGGCCCACGGGGCGGGTGACGATCTCCTCGAGCAGCTCGTCGTCGTAGGTGGCGCGCACGCGCAGGGTGCGCACGCCGGCGGGCACCTCGATCTCGACCTTGACCAGCCCGGACGCCCCCTCGGCCGCGCCGGCGCCGTCGAGCTGCAGGGTCACGGGGTGCTCGACGAGCACGAGCTGCGACTCGCTGCGCTCGTCGGTGACCTCCACCGCGAAGACCCCGGTGGTGGATCGCGGCTCGGCGGCTCGGTTCGCCGCGAGCAGGGTGGACACGAACCTCACGGGCTGATCCGGCCCCAGGCACCCCAGCTCCTCGGCGGGTCGCGTCAGGGAGGATAGCTGCACGTCCTGAGCGTCCAGCGAGCTGCGCAGCAGCGTGCGGTAGGGATCGTCGTACGAGAAGGCGCCGCCACGCCGCTGCAGGGCCATCTGCACGGTGCGGCCGTCCTCGGACAGGGTGGGGGCAGGGGAGCCCAGGCCGCGCAGCGCCTCGGTCAGGGCGTCCTCGAGCAGGGTGGGCAGGGCGCCCTCCTCGCAGTCGCCGCACTGGCGGCTGATCGCGGCCAGGGTCTCGGCGCCGGGGCAGCTGATCCGCTGCACCGTGACCACGTAGGTGTCCCCCAGCCGACCCACCTCGCCGCTGATCAGGTTTCCCACCCCGAGGGTGGCGGCGGCGCGCGCGAAGCAGTCCTCCTCGCGGCACCCGGCGTCAAGGCCGGCGTCCACGGCCCGCAGCAGCTCGCCATGGGCCACGAAGCGGCCGCCTGTGGTCAGCTCCATGGCGGTGCCCTCGGCCATGCCGGTGAGGATGGCCGCGGTGGTGGGCTCCACCTCGAGCGCGTCGAACGGGGCGACGGCCACGCCCGGCGGGCGGCTCGCCTCGTCCGCGCCGGCGTGCGCGGCGGCGAGGAGGACGACCAGCGCCGGCAGGGCGACGCACCGGGCGAGGAGGGAGAGCTTCATTCGCCGTCCAGTCTACCGCCCACACGGGGTTGAGACACCCCCGCCGGCCACGGTAGGATCGTCGCTGGTTCAGGATGGCGGCGGGGGCCGCGGCCCTTTCCACACGCTGATGGGAGACGCCGATGGACCTCACGGTCCTGTTCGACGAGTTCTGTCGTTCCATCGTCCGCGCCCGGGGGCTCGACCTCCAGGAGCGCAAGGGCAACTGGACCAGTGCGGTCAAGAAGTCCTTCGAGCGGCTGGGCACGCGTCACGGGTTCTCGCCGTTCCTCAACGACAACCGCCGCAAGTCGGGCTCGTACCTGTGGGACGTGGCCTGGTGTGTGGAAGATCGCGCGCGACCGCGCACGCCTCCGTCTGGCGCGGGCATCCCCGGACTGACGTTCCCCAAGCGGCCGTACCGCCGCCTGGCCCTGGCGGCCCAGGTGGAGTGGGGTAGGCCGGGCCAGCGTCCGCGCACCGCGGTGTACCGCCGCAACCTCGAAGAGGTCTTCCGCGACTTCTACAAGCTGCTCGACGCCAAGAGCCAGTCCAAGGTGATGATCTACTCTTCGTGGCAGTTCCCCAACCAGGGGGGACCCACCGGGGACTTCGTGAGCGGCTTCGAGCGGCTGCTGTCCGACTACGCCAACCACATCGCCGCCGAGCAGTACCTGTTCATCGAGTTCAACGACACGGGCCGGACCATCCACGGCTACCAGTGCAAGATCCCCCGGCGCGGGCCGCGTCACTTCAACCTGCGGTCGGTGGGCCACCACGGTTATCCCAGGACCTGGTAGGCCCCCGGCGAACCCCTCCACCACCCGGAGGCTTCCATGGCCAAGGACTCTCCGAAGGACCCCAGCCGCAAGCGCAAGACCCGCCGCAAGACCGGCAAGCGTGCCAAGGACGACAAGCCCCGCGTGTCGTCGGGCCGCGTGCGCTTCCCCGAGATCTCACCGCGCGCGTACGAGCACCCGTCCGACCGCGCCGCCCTGGTCACCCTGCGCAAGGTGCCGGGCTTCGACCTGGTGCTGCGCAAGCTGTTCGGCGCCATCGGCGAGCGGTCGCTGCGCCTGATCCACCTGGCCTCGGCCGCCCGCGTCGGCCCCGATCAGTTCCCCGACATCTGGGACGACTACCTCGAGGCCTGCGACATCCTCGACATCGCCGAGCCGCCGGAGCTGTACGTGACCCAGACGCCGTTCGTCAACGCCGGCGCCGTGGGGGTGGATCGCCCCTTCGTGGTGATCAACTCGGCCATGATCTCGCTGCTGGACCGCGAGGAGCTGCTGGGCATCCTCGGCCACGAGCTCGGGCACTGCATCAGCGGCCACGCCCTGTACAAGACCATGCTGCGGCTGCTGGTGCGGCTGACCATCCTGGCGCTGCAGGTGCCCATCGGCGGCCTCGCCCTGTACACCATCATCGCCGCGCTGATGGAGTGGGACCGCAAGAGCGAGCTCAGCGCCGACCGCGCCGCCCTGCTGGTGTGCCAGGACCCCGACGTGATCTACCGCACGCAGATGAAGCTCGCCGGCGGCGGCATGACCGACCAGATGAACATGGAGGCCTTCCTGACCCAGGCCGAGGAGTACGAGGGCCACGGCACCGTGATCGACGGCGTGATGAAGGTGGTCAACCTGATGGGGCGCACCCACCCGTTCCCGGTGCTGCGCATCCGCGAGATCCGCCGCTGGGTCGAGTCCGGTGACTACGAGACCATCCTGTCGGGCGACTACGAGCGCCGCAACGCCGACGACAAGGCGAGCGTCTACCAGGAGGTGCTGCGCTCGGCCTCGGCGTACCGCGAGAACGTGGAAGAGTCCTCGGATCCGCTGATGGTGGCGCTTCGACGCATGGGCGAGGGGCTCGGCTCTGCGGGGCGTTCGGTGGCAGGATGGGTCAGGGGATCGAGCATGGACGGAGAAGAGGACGGAGAAGAGTAACCCTACTCCTCGGCGTCGTCCTTCAACCACACCTCCCCCGAAGACAGCATGACGAAGTCCATCTCCTCCAGGGGCCACCACGGCTCGACGCCGGGGTCGTCGCGTCCGTCGAAGAGCCGGCGCCGCAGCAGGGCGGCGGACACCGCCCGGGCCACGAACTCGGGGGCGGCATTCGGGCCGACCGAGGCGGTCACGGCTTCGAGCAGGTCGCGGGGAAGGGGTATGCTGGAGGACTCTCGAGGCATGGGAGCGCCGATGGTGGCACGACGACCCGACCGCGTCAATCGGGCGCTCAGCGCGCTGATCGTCGCGCTGTCGTGCGCCCTGGTGGCGCAGACGGCCTGGGCCAAGCGCCTCCCCAAGGGGGAGGAGTTCACCGAGACCGGCGTGGTGGGGGAGGACGACGAGGAGGGGGTGCCGGTCACCCCGGAGGGGGACCAGGCGTTCGTGCTGGGCGACGAGGAGCTGCGGGCCTGCCGCCAGGACCTGTTCCAGGGGCACCTGGGCTTCGGCACGGCCGCGGACCTCTTCGCGCGGGCGCCGTCCGGCGTGCACGTCAACCTGCTCGACGGCAACCTGGTGTGGCAGGGGTCGTTCCTGCCCCACGGCAACCCGGTCAACCGGCTGGGCCTGACCCTGACCTACAACAGCCAGGCCGAGCCCACGCGGCGCGGCGAGCTGCCCAGCGGCTGGACCCACAGCTTCTCGTCGTGGGTCCGCCCCGGCGCCTGGGGCGTGATGGAGGTGGTGGAGCACGACGGCTTCGTCCACCGCTACTACATGCTCGCCGAGGGCCGCCCGCTGACCCGTGAGGGCCTGGTGGACGCGATCCTCACGAGCCGGCGCAGCGGCGGCGGCGCCGCCGGCGGCCCCCCCCCCCCCCCCCCCCCGGTGCCCCCCCCGGGGGGGGGGGGCGCCCCGGGGGCGGGCGGGGGGGCCCGCCGCTGCCGTTTTCAGC